>NZ_CP140098.1:0-52500 GCF_034440735.1 Deinococcus sp. AB2017081
TGCAGTTCCGCGACGGTGGGAACGTCCAGTCTCGGCAGGGTCTTCAGGCGGTTGCCGTAGGTGGTCTTCATGCTGGTCGCCGTCGGTGCGACGCGGGTGCCGCTGCAGGCCAGTGTGCGCATGGTGCCGCCCTCATCGGCGATATTGACGGTACCGGTGCATTTGGCATCATGCTTCCAGCCCCGGTAGATGGTATTGGATGAGGTGGTCTGCCCGTTGATGGCCAGCGTGGCATTGGTTCCGGCGTCCAGGAACAGGTTACCGTTGGTATGGATTGGCCCGTTCATGGTCAGGTTGGCCGTGTTGGTAAACTCCAGATCCTTGTCGAAGAACACCGCGAACTGGAACAGCGGCACCAGACGGCTTCGAAACACCAGGCTCGCGATGGCTTCCGGGTTTCCAGTCGAGCCCACCGCCTGACCGTACACGGTGGTGGGGGTCTCCTGGGCGTTCAGAAATTCGAAGTCCTCGCCCTGGGGGATGGTGATGCTCTGGGTGGCGTCGACCTTGGCATAGCTGGTGACGGCCCGACCGCCCACAGATGCGCTCTGGCACGCGAAGTCGCCGGTGCCCAGGTTGGTGCCCTTGCAGGGTGTGGTGGCACTGGGCGAGGTTCCGCCGGGCACCAGGAAGCCCCGGTACTTCTGGCGGATCTGCTCGGCACGGGCGTTCAGGGCCGCCTCGGCCGCGTAGAAGCCGGCGCTGGCATTGCCGCTGCTGGCCGAGGTGCGGACATTCCCGACCGTCAGGGTCGAGTAGGTGACCAGGACGATGGCCAGCACCACCACCAGGGATAGGACGACGACCAGGGCGAATCCGCCGGTGGACTGTTTCATTTGGCTCCCGAGGTGCTGCGCGCGGTCTCGATATTGCGCGGGAAGATGGTGGCGGTAAAGGTGCGGGTACTGAGTTTGCCCTGTCCGGAGTTCTGGGCGGTCAGGCCGACCGAGACGCTCGCGACACGTCTGAACGAACTGGTGAGATCCATGCTGGTGACGGTCTCGGTGGGGCCGGTCAGGGCCGCGCTGAGCTTGAGATCCGTGACGCCGAAGGCCATCGGCTGCGCCTCGCTGTCCGTCTGGCCGCCCAGGGCGAGGCGCAGTTCGGTGCCCAGCAACATGTAGCGTCGCTCGTCGACGAGAATCAGCAGGCTGTTGTTGGCCGGGGTGAAATCGGAGGGGACGGCGGTGCCCAGAACCACGCTCACGCGCCGAACCGTGGTGCCGGCGACCGTCTCGATCTGCTGAGCCTGAATGGTGCGCACCGTGGTGCTCTTGATCAGGGCCGGCGTGCTGCCGGACGCCGGTCGGTACAGCAGGGCAGCCTGAGGTTTACCACCCTGTGCCGAGAAGTACGTGCGCCACGGCGCGACATTGTCGTCCTCGTTGTCACTGTTGCCGTCGCTGTAGGTGCAGCGGGCGGTCGCCGTGCTGGATCCCGGCACCGGCCCCACGATCTGCGCCGTCGTTCCAGACACAGCGCACAGCGGCAGGCGGGCGAGCTTGATCCCGCTCGCCTGGGGCGGAATGCTGCGGCGCACCGTAATGCTGTTGGCCGTGTCGCTGAATTCAACCCCGGAGATCCCCAGGTCGAGTTCCAGGTTCTCGCCGGCCTGACGGACATCTGCAGCCATCAGATCCAGCGCCGTCTGGGCGTTCTGTTGTGCCATGACGCGGCCGGTGTCGGTCTCGACCAGCTTGTTGCTGCCGGAGAAGATGTTGAATGCGATGGTCAGCACGACCATCAACAGGGCCATGGCGATCAGCAGCTCGACCAGCGTGAAGCCCTGGGCGCGCCGGATCACAGGGCTCACCTCACTCCTGACCGAAGGACGTGTAATACGTATCGGCCTTGTACAGTTCGGTGTTTCCATTCGTCACCTCCACGCGGATATAGACAGCGGTCTTGCTGCAGACCATGGTGGTGGGCTTGTCGGATGGACAGAAGGTCGTCTTCACGGTGTAGTTCATTCCCTTGCGGGTGATCGTCTCGGTGACGGGCAGGCTGGTGCTCAGGGTGGTGTAATCGCCGTCCTGGCGGTAGCCCTCAAGTTTCTCCTCGGTGATTCTCACGGCCTCGGCCTTGTTGCCCACCCGGCTGTTCACACTGGTATTCGCCAGCAGGCCGCTCATGACCGATCCCATGGCGATGCCGAGCACCAGCATGGCGACGAGCACCTCCACGATCGTGATGCCCTGCGTGGCGTCACTGCGCACTGGTCTGCACCCCCCCGCCCAGCGCCACCTGCACCAGATATGTGTGCTTCCCGTCCGCGATCCTGAGCGAGCCGGCGGTGCTCGCCTGTCCCCGCGACGTGAAGCACGCGACGAGCTTCGTACCGCTGGGCACCGTGGTGTCCGTGGTAGTGGGCGTGGGCGCGGTCAGGGTCACCAACGGCGTGGCCGATTCCAGACTCACCGTGCCGATCTGCGTCCAGTTGGCCTGGGTGGTCTCGCTGCAGCGCAGCGCGCTCTGCAGCACGAGATCTTTGCCGTTCACGAGCACCAGCCGCCGGGCCTGCGTGTTCGACATCGCCTGGCTGCGCAGGGTGAAGAAGGCGGCGTGTACCGTGCGCGCCGCGTCACGTGCAGGATTGCGGGTCGACTGGTAACTGCTGATCCCCATGGCGCCGATGATGCCCAGGATGGCCATGCCGATCAGCAGTTCCACGAGCGTGAAGCCGTGGGTGGCAGTGCGGGAGTGTAGGGAATGGGTCACAGGATCTCCAGGTCAGGGTCAGGGTGGACGCGCACGTGCGCGTGGTCTTAATCCAAGGGTAGGGGGGTGTCATGTCTGGGAACTTACATAAAGACGCCAGGCCGGCTACCCCAAGTGGCGGGATAGCCGGCCTGTTCTGTCGTTTCCATGGGGCTTTCTGTGGCCTCCTGTCACATAAAGACCCCCCACGTCCCCCCAGGGAGGTGGCGTCCTTTCAGGGGCAACACTTGTTCAGATACGGCTGCCCGGTCAGCAGCCCTCGCTGAACATGAAGACCCCGCAGCCGATGATGCTGCGGGGCAGGTCAGAACCTGTGGTAGTCGCCCAGGGCTATTCAGCGACCGCCGGAACCGTGGGCAGCTCCGGGGCGTTGCCTGTGCGGATGGCGACCATGACGCGTTCGCGGATCTCGTCCTGCATCTGGGGCCGCTCGCTGAGGTACGCGATGGCCTTCTCCTTGCCCTGGCCGATGCGCTCGTCGCCGTAGGAGTAGAAGCTGCCGGCCTTCTTGATGATGTCCATGTCGGAGGCCAGGGTCACGAGGTCACTGAGTTGGTCGAAGCCCTTGCCGTACATCAGGGTCAGCTCGACCTCCTTGAAGGGGGGCGCCACCTTGTTCTTTACGGTCTTGACCTTGACCGTGTTGCCCACGGCGTCGTTGCCGAGCTTGACCGGCTGGCCGATCTTGCGGACGTCCAGGCGCACGGACGCGTAGAACTTCAGGGCGCGGCCGCCGGTGGTCGTCTCGGGGTTGCCGTACATCACGCCGATCTTCTCGCGCACCTGGTTGATGAAGATGGCGGCGGTGCCGGTCTTGGACAGGATTGCGGTGAGCTTGCGCAGCGCCTGGGACATGAGCCGTGCCTGCAGGCCGGGCAGCGAGTCGCCCATCTCGCCCTCGATCTCGGCGCGGGGGGTCAGGGCCGCCACGGAGTCCACGACGACCACGTCAATGGCCCCCGAACGCACCAGCAGCTCCATGATCTCCAGGGCCTGTTCGCCGTTGTCGGGTTGCGACACCAGCAGTTCGTCGGTGTTCACGCCCAGGGCGCGGGCGTACACGGGATCCAGGGCATGCTCGGCATCAATGAAGGCGCAGGTGCCGCCGGCCTTCTGGGCCTGCGCGACGATGGCCAGCGCCAGGGTGGTCTTGCCGCCGGATTCCGGGCCATAGATCTCGGTGACGCGGCCGCGCGGAATGCCGCCCACGCCCAGCGCCAGATCCAGGCTGAGGCTGCCGGTGGACACGACCTGCACGTCGAGCTTGCTCTCGGCGCCGAGCTTCATGATGCTGCCCTTGCCGAAGGCCTTCTCGATCTGGCTCATGGCCGTCTCGATGGCCTTGGCGCGTTCCTTGCTGTCGTTGGGGGCGGCGGTGATCTCCTTGGGGTTGTCCTTGCTCATGTCGGCTCCTGTGGGGCGCTGCTGGAATCGGGCGGGGTGGGGTGAAGGTCAGATTCGTCCGGGGGTGGCGTGGAGGTCGGAGCGGGGTCGTCGCGCAGGGGGTACGCGCCGGCCTGTTCGTACACGGGGCCGGTCTTCTGCAGCAGGCTGCGCTGAAGGGTGAAGCCGGTGGCCCGCCACGCGGCGTCGAAGATCAGGGGCGGCACGCGGGGGGCAGGCCCCTTCTTGCGGGCCAGCGTGATGTGGCCCTTGAAGGGCAGTTCCTCGATCTCCAGGCCCAGTTCCTGAACCCCGGCCCGCAGGGCGGCGGCGAGTTCCGCCAGGCCCTCGGCCTCGACCTTCACGAACCACACGCGGGGGCTGCCCTCGTTCGGGAAGTAGCCGGTGCCGCGCAGGCGGATGTCCAGCGCCCCGAACTGCGGCGCAAGTCGCTGGGCCAGTGCCCGCAGGTCCGGCACGCGGGCCGGGGGGACGGCCGGCAGGTACGCGAGCGTGACATGCATCTGGTCGGCGCGCACCGCCCGCCAGTTGCCCTTGAGGTGCTTCTGCGCCTGAGCGAGTGGCCCGGCGACCTCCCGTGGCACCTTCAGGCCATAGAACAGCCGGTAGGTGCTGGGGGTGTGCCCGTCGTCGACGGGGCCGGTACGCCGCTCGCCGCGCCTGACCTGCTGGGATCGCCCCGTCGCCGGACGCTCTGGCCGGAGGGCCCCCGCCGGATCATGCCGCGCCGGCCGGGGCTCCGGCGCACTCAGGCGGTTCAGCACCTGCTGCGCCTCGGCCTCGACGACGGGTTCCGAGCCCGCTCCCGGACGCTCTGCCCGGGGCGGCCGGGCCCCTCCCCCTCCCCTCTTCACCTTGACCTTCATGCGTCTCCCCCGTCCGGGCGCAGGGCACGGTACGCCAGCGCCAGCGCCAGGACGGCGGCCCGCTCGCGGATCTGGGCCGGATCGCCGGGCCAGTCGATGGTGGCGGTGCGCTGGAGCTCCGGGGTGTACAGCGCGGCGTGGGCGTGTCCGGCCCCCTCGCCGCTGGCCTGCACGACGACCGCCAGCCCCACGTCGGCCCCGAGGTGCTCGCGGGCACCGGCAGCGAGTTCCAGGGCGGCCGACCCGCTGACCAGTCCGTCGCCCTGTAGGGTCACGGGCGTGAGGCCCAGGGTGATCAGGCGGCGGTGATCCTGCGTGACGGCGGCGTCCAGAAAGCCTGGTTCGTCGGCCAGCAGGGTGCACAGGGCCCCGGCGCTGCCGGCCTCGACCACGCCCAGGGTGCGGCCGGCCAGAACCTGCGTGACCGCGCCGGCCAGGGTGTCGGCATCCTCGCCCCACGTCCAGCGGTGCAGGTGTCCGCGCACCTCGCCCAGCACGGGCGCGAGCAGGGCGCGGGCCTGCGCGTCGGTGTCGGCGCTGGCCGCCACGCGGACATCCACGCCGGTCTTGCGGGCGTAGGTGGCGACGCTGGGGTTCGCGGTCCGGGTCAGTTCGCCCAGCAGCTCGGCCACGTTGCTCTCGCCGATCCCCTGGGTGTGGATGGTCGTGTGCACCAGGGCGCGGCTGGGGAGCGGCAGGCGCGGCACCACCTGGTCACGCCACATGCGCTGCATCTCGCGCGGGGGACCGGGCAACGCCACCACCACCTTGCCCCCGGTGGTCACGAACCAGCCGGGCGCGGTGCCGACCGGATTTGCCAGGGCCTGCGCCGACGGGATCAGCCACGCCTGCTTGCGATTGATCTGGGGCATGACGCGCCCACGGGCCGCATACAGCCCCTCCAGCCACGCGAGCAGGTGCGGGTCTTCCTGCGGGGTTTCGTTCAGCGCGGCGGCGATGGCCTCGCGCGTCAGGTCGTCGTCGGTGGGGCCCAGGCCGCCGCCCAGGATGACCAGATCGGCGCGGCCGAGCGCCGTCTGGATGGCGGCGGTCAGGCGTTCCAGGTTGTCCCCGAGCACCGTCTTGCGGTGCAGGGTGACACCCCTGGCCCCCAGTTCACGCGCCAGGAACGCGGCGTTGCTGTCGACGATCTCGCCGAACAGCAGCTCCGTGCCCACGCTGATGATTTCTGCTAGCAGCATAACAACCTCGGTGGAGTATAGGCGATAACGGAACGAGCGTCCAGCCCCGAGGGCGGCCCGTTCCCCGACCCGGAGTGTACGGCCCGGCCCACAGACCGGTACGCCGCCGGACGTGGGTGGCCAGACCGCCGTCACGGAAGACCGGGATCACCACCAGGGCGATGCCCGCAGCCGAACCTGGCGGGTTTGACACGCGGGCACTCCCCCACCGGACGGCCTGCTGTCTGGTACGGCCGATCCGGGGGTCGTCCCCGACGCTCCCGGCGCTAGGGTCTGTCGGTCTGCCCGGCGCTGCCGAGGCCGCCCAGCGTCTCGTCGAGGGTCAGGTCGAGGCGCAGGTACGCGCCCTGACGGGTGTACGTGTTGCCCAGGCCACTGAAGCCGACGGGATTGTAGCCGGCGGTGAGCCACGTGCCGGGGAGGGCCCGGACGCTCGCTTCCAGGCCCATGCCGTACTGGCTCTGGCCGGTGCTCGGCTGCACCAGGGCGCGGCCCCACGCCCCCAGGCCGAAATAGTCGGTGAA
Organism: Deinococcus sp. AB2017081; assembly: GCF_034440735.1. Classification (NCBI taxonomy): domain Bacteria; kingdom Thermotogati; phylum Deinococcota; class Deinococci; order Deinococcales; family Deinococcaceae; genus Deinococcus; species Deinococcus sp. AB2017081. The sequence continues at coordinate 6,715 of NZ_CP140098.1, forward strand.
GTAGTACGTGCCGCCCACGTTGCCCTGGATGGTGAAGCTGCCGGGGTCGTTGAGCAGGGTGCGGGTGTCCAGTCCGCCGCGCACCGCCCAGTTGGCCTGACGGTACTCGGCGGCCAGGGTGCTGCTGAGTTCCGGCGCCCCGCCGGCGAGCGTACCGTTCACATAGCGCACGCTGCCCAGCGAGTTGACAGCCGCGCCGCGGTAGGCATAGCCCAGGGCGGCCCGCTGGCCGTTCTTGCCCGCGCCGAATTCCACCAGGCCGTCGGCGGTCAGGGTGAGCTGGTCGCTGAGCTGGCCGCTCACGCCCCCTCGCAGCACCACGCCGAAGCCTTTGCCACCTGCCGTCACGTCGGTGCCGGCGGCGGCGGTCAGGCCCTCGGCCTTGTAGGTCAGGTCGGCCCCGGCCCCGACCTCGCCCTGTGCCGCTCCCAGGTCATAGGTGGCCGAGCCGCGCAGTCCGGCCGAGAGCTGGTCGCTGACCGGAAGGGTGGTGGTGACCCCGAAGCGCGCCCGGTTGCCCTGCCCGCCGCTGCCCGGCAGGTCGTAGGCCGCCGCGTAGTTGGTCGCCCCCACGCGCGAGTCGAGCGTGATGGCCGCCGTGTTGCCGGTGCGCCAGTTCAGCTGATCCGTGACGCCCAGCGTGACCTGCTCGTTCAGGGCGTAGCGGGCCGAGACGGTGGTGGTGGGATCGAGGGTTCCGCCCCCCAGCGGCTGGCTGTGCGTCACGTCCACATCCACCGGTGCCCGGTGATACCCCACCCCCACCACCGCCGCCACGCCCTGCTGATCTCCATACGCCGCCTTGATCCCGGCCCCCACGCTGAAGGGCGCCACCTGATAGTCCGCCCGCGCCGTCACGCTGCCGCCCTGCACCCGCGCCGCGCTGACCGCGCCGCTGTCGTGGTACTCCGCCTGAGCGCTCGCGCTCAGGGCCGGCGTCAGCTTGGTGGTCGCGTCCACGCCCACCGTGAGGCCGGGGGTGAGGGGAGCGAGGCCGGTGTAGGTGGGGGCCTGATAGCGGACGCGGGCGGCGAGGGTGGTGGAGCCGAACTTCGTGCCGGCGTCGAGGGTGGCCTGGAGGCCGTTCGAGTAGGCCAGGAGGCCATCGGCGCGCAGGGTGCCGTCGTCGTAGGTGGCGCGGGCGCCGACGGTGACGGTGTCGTCCAGGCGGACGGCGGCGCGCCACCGAGTACTGCCGCGCCGTGTACTTCACCTGTGCGCCGAAGCGACCGGTTGGCCCGGGCGTTCGAGGCGGTAGCTGGCGAGGACGACGACATCGTTGAGGCTCAGGTCGACCGGTCCAGGCCGCGCGAGCGTGATGATGCCCGGTTCGGACATCGATCAGGTAGTCCACGTTGCGGCGCAGGGTCACGCGGCTCAGTCCTTGCCGCTGCCATGCTCGCTGGTGAGCACGGTCAGGTCTCGCTGCCCTCCTCGATGCCGCCGCTGGGGAGCGCAGCAGGCGGGTGCCTTCCGGCGTGAGCCGCTCGTCGGTCACGCGGGCTTCGGGAGCCAGCCCGACAAGCCGGACCGCGCGTGTCGCCCTTGCTGGAGCAGTCAGGGCGGTCAGCTGCTCGCCCACCGGCAGCACGTCGATCGGCAGGGCCGTCTGTCGGTAGTCCACCCGGAAATCCGGATGGTCGTAGGTGAGCGCCACGGGATCGATGCCCTGGAGGGGCACGCTCTCGGTGGAGCTGTCGCCGGACTGGGCGAAGCGCTTCAGGGATCGCGGTCGGTCGGCAGGCCGTCCCTGTCGGCGGCGAGTACAGCTTGCCAGCCCCCAGCGGGGTCTCCAGCGACGCGCGGCCCTGCCATGTCACGTCGTCCTGCAGACTCAGGGCGCCGTCCAGGCCCACGGTGGCGCTCAGCATCCCCACCCCCACGCGGCTCGCGTCCGGCCGCACCTCGAAGGTGTAGGGTCGGATCTCGTTGCCCTCGAGCACATCGAGGGTCAGGGTGGTGGGACTGGCCTGGGGCTGCAGTTCCAGCACGCCCTCGCCGTTCACGAGCCGCAGCTGCTGGCCGCTCTCGCCCGGCGCGGCGTCCGGCGAGGTGATCTCGAGGTTGGTGCGCACGCTGACGGTCGCCTGCGCACTGGAGTTGCCGTAGGCGTCGAGCGCCTTGAACCGGAGGCGCAGCGGTGTGCTGCCGTCGGCCGTGAGCTGTTCGGGGGTGACCACGAGCTGGGCGGTCGGCCCGGCCAGGTTCACGGTGACCGTGTCGGTGCCCACCTGCAGGGTGTTGGGCCCGGGGTGGAGCGGCACACCCACGTACACCACGCGGGTCACGCCGCGCACGCCGTCCTCGGTGATCTCCCCGATCCGGTCACCGCCGACGATCTGCCCGTTGACCGACAGGGCGGCCGACGACCCGGCCCGCTGCTCCACGACGACCGAGATCCGGTCGCGCACCCGGATCAGGCTGCCGTTCAGGGGCTGCTTGATCGCGCCGGCGTTCTCGGAGGCGTTGTCGGCCGCGCTGGACGGCATCGCCGCCTTCAGGTCGGCGGCGTCCACCCGTCCCTCGAGCACCTCGCTGCGGTCGCCTGCGTACCGGGCCAGCAGCGAGGGGGCCGGCAGGTCGCCCAGCGACCCCTCGTGCTGGAGGTCATAGGTGACCGCGCCGCGCACCGTCGCCTTGACCCCGCTGCGCTGCGGCAGGATCCAATACGCCACTCCGCTTGTCCCGATCAGTGGATCGGCGACGACCTGGCCGTCCAGCCGGCTGCTGCCGGTGACCAGCGTCGCGCCCGGCGGCAGGGCCTGCGCGACCACCACGTCCCGCGCCTGCCCCGGGGCGTTGAAGGGCAGCGTGACGGTGCTGATCCGCACGGCGGCGGGCAGGGTTCGGGCCGGGGCCGGGGCAGCCGCCGGAGTGGGCGCAGGGGCCGGCGCCGGCACAGGGTCGGGCGCCGGCGCTTCCTGGGCACTGAGCACGGCCTGCACCGTCTGGACGGCGTCGCAGCCCTCGCTGACCAGCGAGGCCTCGGCGTGCAGGTCGCCGGGCTGCGTGACCCGGGCACGGTAGCTCAGGGTGCGCGTCTCTCCCGGCGCGAGGGTACCGTCCAGCTCCGTGGCGTCCAGCGCTTCCAGACCCGCCCCCGGCTGGTCGTGCAGCACGAAGGGCACGGCCACGGCGGCGGTGTTCGTGACGCTCACACCCACCGTGACCTCGTCGCCCACCACCGCGCGGCCCAGCGCAGCGCGCTGGAGGGTCAGGGTGGTCGCGTCGGGGAGCACCTCGACCTCGACCGTGCGGGTCTGGTTCCAGCCGGCCACCACGGCCCGCACCTGGAGCGGCCCGGCCTGCGTGGCGGTGCCGGTCACGACCACCTCGTGCGGTGCCCCGGCCTTCAGGGTGCCCTGCACGGCGGCCGGCGTGTTCAGCGCCAGGCCCGGAGCCTCGACGCGCAGATCCACCGGCAGGTCGCCCTGGAAGGCCGTCTCGGCACGGGCGGTCACGGTCACGGTATCGCCGGTGCACACCTGGGTCTTGTCGGCACTCAGCGCCAGCTGCACCTGCGGGCGCACCTGGACGCTCGCCTCGGCGCGGCCGCCCACCGGCACGTCCACGCCGGACGTGACCTCGACCTGCGCCCCGGGCACGGCGACGGGCGTCACGGTGTAGCGACCGGCCGGCACGCTCTGCGTGGCCTGGCCCTCGATCCGGGTGGGCACCTGCCCGATCAGGACATCCGCACTGGTCGGCTGGACGCCGTCCGGCAGGATCAGCTGCGCCGTGACGGTCAGGGTGCCGCGCTGATCCGTGCGGTTGAGCGTGATGGGCGTGGGCTGCCCTGCGCGGCTCAGGCGGAAGCACACCGTGTTGGAGAACTGCTCGGCACGCGCCGGCTGCCGCAGTTCCAGGGTGTAGCCGCCGGCGTGCAGCGGAAGCGGCAGGTCGAGTTCGTCGAGGTCGGCACTGACCGGCAGCGGGTAGATCCGGCCGTCCGCCCCGCGCAGCCGGGCCTCCAGTTCCTCGGGACCATCCCCGTCGTACATCCGCAGGACGTGCGGCTGCCCGTCCAGGGTGAGCTGCATGGCCGGCACCCACTCGCGCGTATGGACGTTCACCGTCAGGGTGTCGGCACTCAAGACCGCGCTGACGCCGCCCAGGCGCACGGCGAAGGTGTTCTTGGCGTGGCCCTCCGTGCTGGCCTGCAGGCGGTAGTGCCCGGCGGGCAGCGGCTGGTCGAGCAGGGTGTCCCAGTCCTGGGCCCCGGCCGTGAAGGTGCGTGACAGCACCGGGCGGTCACCCGCGTCATACAGCGTGAAGGTCGTGGTTGCGGCCTCGCCCGGCACATACTGCTCGTCGCCGTAGTAGGTATCGCTGCGGTAATCGGCCGGGTCGACGCGCGGCGAGTACAGTTCCAGCCGCACGCGGCCGCTGGCCGGCACCTCCAGACGCAGCTGCTGGTCGCCCACGCTCCACATCAGCTGCCTGCCGACACTGGTCAGGGGCAGCGTGCTGGTCATCCCGACCTCCTGCGCAGCGGCACTCGCCCCGGCCGCCAGCAGGGCGGTCAGGGCGGTGGCAAGGCGGGCGTGGTCGGTCGGCATCGTGTCAGGGACTCCAGGTCAGGATCGGGTCGGTCGTGGCGGCACGGGGATCACCGTCCCACGTGAAGGTGTACTCCCAGGTGGTCTCACCTGCCGGCAGCGTACCGGCGTAACTATGTCCACCGTCTTTCAGTGCGGCACCCGGAGGCAGCGGGTCGAGCAGCTTCACATCTGCTAAAGGCTGGGGCGTGCTGAGCCGCAGGGTCACGGCATACCCACCCGCCACGGCGTAGACAGCCTTCTCCAGGCGTACGTCCCCCATCCGCAGGGTGGTGCGGCGCAGCGCGGTGACCTCGCCGCCCAGCGGCGCGAGCGGAAAATCCACTCCGGTCAGGCCGGTGACGTTCACGGTCTGGGTGCCGCTCAGGCCCCCATCGCGGGGCACCCGCAGCGGCGGGTACGGTGTGGTGACCGGATCCAGGCGCAGGGCCTGGGTACCCTGCGGGACGTTCAGGAACGAGTAGCGGCCCTGCGCGTCGGTGACCGCCTGGCGACCCCCGGCGAGCAGGACACGGGCACGCGGCACGGGCGTATCGATGGCGGGGTCAAAGCGCCCGTCGCGGTTGCGATCCACATACACGGTGCCGGTGATGTCTGCCAGTGGCGCGAAGCGCAGCAGGCTGAGCCTGGTGACGGCCGTGGCGCGGTTACTGGCGACGGCGCGGGCGGTGCCGCCACCCCCGGTGCCCGTGACCTCCACGACGTTCACGAGGTCGCCGCTGGCGGCCGGAGTCACGCGCATGCGGTACGTGAGGATCACGGTCTGACCGGCCGCGAGGGTCGGAACCGTCCAGCGCAGCGTGCTGTTCGCGGTGGCCGGATCACTGATGGGCGTGCCGTCCACCGCGCTGCTGCCGGCCACGTACTCCAGGCCCGCGACCGGGGCGTCGGTGATCACCGCGTCACGGATCTCGGTGGTGGTCGAGGCGTTGGTGATCTGCAGGGTGTACGTGAGCAGGTCTCCGTAGGAGGCCTCCTTCGCGCTGACCGTCTTGCTGACCACCAGCCGCGCCGACCACACGGGCGTGCGCACCTCGTTGCTGGCGAGCAGGGTGGGCAGTTCATGGCTGCTGAAGGTGAAGGTGTTCAGCAGCGCCTCGCCGTCGACAGCCCGCGTGCTCACACGGGTGGTCATCGTGACGGTGACCGTCTCGCCGGGCCCGAGGGTGGGCACGGTCCACGTCACGGTCTGCGGGGCGGGGCCGGTGCTCACGGTGCCGCCGCCCGCGTCCGTGATGTCCAGGTGTGCCGGCACCGTGTCCCGGATGACCACCTGGGTCAGCGCCTGCGCGTAGGGATTGCGCACGCTCAGGGTGTACGTGATGGTGTCGTCCACGGTCACCGTGCCGTTCTCGGGCACCGTGACGGGGGTGCCGTCCACGGCGGTGGTGGTGGCGACCGCCGACTTGCGCAGCTCGGGCAGACGATCCTCGACCTGCGTGACCACGTCGCGGGTGGCGTTGCGCGGGCCACGGGCCCCGGTCGCGGTGACCAGCGCGTCCAGGGCTCCCGCCTGCGTGAGCACGTAGCACACGCGCACGGTCTCGCTCTGGCCGGGATCGAGCGGCAGCGGCTGCGCCAGCGGCGTGCCGGCCGCTGTGAGCAGCGTGACGGTCGCCTGCGGGGCCAGCACCGTCAGGGTATAGGCGTCGCGCACGTCGCCGGTGTTCAGCAGGGTGTGGTCGAAGCACACCGGCTGGCGCACGGCCGCGAGCGGCCGGGTCTGCTGGTCGTCACTGCCGAGTTCGGGCGCCTGCGGGCGCCCGACCGGGCCGATCGCGACGTCCGGCTGGTACCGAACCTCCACGCTGGCGCTGGCGCTCTGGGGAACGCGCCCGCCCTCCAGCGTGACGGTGTTGGAGATGACGCGGTTCTCGGCGGCCGGCAGGGCCCGCATCCGGAAGTCGAGCCGCAGCGTGCCGCCCGGCGCGAGCGCGGCCACCCGCACCCGCACCCCGCGGACCGCCGGGGGCTCGGCCGGACTCCACGTGGCCCCGTCGGCGGTGTATTCCAGGGTGCCGGCGCTGGCACTCGCGCTGCCCGGCACGAACTCCAGGCCCGAGGCGGCCTGCGTCAGCAGCGCATCGCTCAGGATCAGGGCGCGGCTCTCGCCGGCACCGCCGTTCACCGCGCGGATCGCCACGGCCGTCTCGCTGCCGGGAGCGATCAGGGCCGGCGTGAAGCTCTTGCTCACGCTCAGTTCGGGGGGTGGCCCGACCTGCAGCTGCGCGACGTTGTTGTCGTCCACCTGCCCGCCGGGACACGCGGCGCTCAGGTTCACCCACGCGCTGCCCTGGATCTCGCCCGACTGCGCCAGCACCAGCACGTCGGCGCGGGCATCGGCGTCCAGGGTCAGGGCCGTGACCTCCGGTTCGCCAGCGTCGGCCTGGGCGTTGCCGTTGCGGTCGTGCACCACGCGCAGGGTCGGGGTGGCCGTGCTGCCGGCCTCCAGCCGTGCCGACAGCGCAAGGGTGTGGGCGGCATTCCCGGCGTTGACCAGCGTGTACGGAAACACCGCGCCCTCGCCGGCCTGGACGGTCACGGTGCGGGAGGGCCGCGCCACGGTGCCGTCTGGCCCCACACTCACGGCGCACACGGCCTGCACCACCGTGACCACCTGATTGCTGGCGACCTGCAGCGTCTGGGCCGAGTCCGGCGCGGTGAACGACGTGCTCGCCTGGTTGCTGATGCTCGTTCCGGCAGGCGTTCCGGCAGCGACCGCAAGGGCCGGCAGGATCAGGGCGATGAGCGCTGCTCGCAGGGCCAGGGGAAAGCGGGGAAGGCGCACGGAAACTCCTTGGAACGGGGCCGGAGGGCAACGCACATGCCGGCAGCAACGGACAGCGCAGGACGACGGGATGGGGAAAGATGTTCTGGTGTTGGTATGACGTCCGGCGGAACAGAAAGGGTGCGGAGTCCGGCCGGGAAGCAGGTGTGACGCTCTGGTGAGGCCAGCGCGCCCCGCATGCCACGCGGGGCGCGCCGGCTGGCCGATTACTTGACCTTGGCCTGGATGTTCAGGGTGATGGTCGCGGCGGAGGGGAACACGTCGTCCGTGGTGGGCTCGAGCGTGCCGTCGCCGTCGGTGTCGATGGCGACTTCCAGGCCGCTGGTCACGCTGCCTGCGGCCGGCACGGTGGCCGTGAAGCCGCCGGCACCGTTGATGCGGTACATGACCTTGGCCGTCGTGGGGAAGCCGGTCAGGGTGACGCTGGCCGCGCTGAAGGCCGTGAAGGAGTAGACGTTGGTGTTGGTGCCGGCCGAATCGCTGAGCACGAAGTTCTTGACCGAGTCGTTGTAGGAGTTGGTCGCCACGATGGCGTAGTAGATGGTCTCGCCGGGCAGGGCGCTCTTGGTGGTCTGGTTGGTCGCCGTCTGGGCGGGAGCTCCGCCGACCGCCTGGTACTTGTTCACGGTGATCCCGCCGATCACACCGACCAGGATGCGGTCGTTGGTGTCGGTCAGGGTGATGTTGCTGTAGTTGCTGGTCGCGGTCTGGCTGACCAGCAGCGGCGAACCGGGCAGGGTGAGCTTGGCGGTGGCGGGGATGTCCACGACGGCGAAGATCCGCAGTTCGGTGTTGGGATCCACGACCGGAGTGATGTACTGCCCGGCACTGTTCGTGGGCAGCGGGGTGCCGGCGGCAGTCACGTACTTCACGGCGACGACCTGGGTGGTGCCGTTCGCCAGGGGCACACTGACACTGCCCGACAGGGTGTAGGTGTCGGCGTACTCGCCGGGGTTGGAGACGTCCATGGGGAAGACCGCCGAGGAGTCTGTGGTCGAACCGGCGACCGGAGCGCCGCTGCTGGGGGCCGTGCCGGGCGTGACCGTCTCGGTCGGCGCCGAACCGGCGTTCGCGGTGGGCGGGGTCTGGGTGCCGTTGCTGTCACCGAACTGCAGCGCGGGCGGCAGGATCCGGTTCGTGGTGCTGGCATCGGCGACGAGGTTGTAGTCGTTGCCGGAGTCCGCACCGACCACGACGGTGATGGGCGTGGGATCCGTCAGGCTGTTGGAGTCGGGGTACGTGACCTGCGTGATGTAGCCGGTCGTGCCGCCGCCAGCGGGCACCGAGACCACCGGGTACTTCTTGCCGTCGACCGGCGAGGTGACCAGGGTGGGGGCCGAGCCGTCGGCGTTCAGGAACTTCACGATGGTGCCGTCGGGCAGCGTGAACGAGCCGTCGCCGTTGTTGGTGCCGTAGGGCAGGCCGTAGCCGACATCACCGACATTCTTGGTGGGATCCAGGGGGAACAGGTTCACGGTGTCGGCGGGCGAGCCGACCGGCGTGACCACGCTGTTCTTGAACTTCACGCTGTCGGCGGTCGTGTCGGCATCGGCGGGCGGGAACGCGGTCTGCACGTTGCCGGACACCACGATGGCCGTCGAGCCGGTGGCGCTGGGCGATGCCGGATCCGTGTAGCCCGGCTGGGTCGGATCCGTGGGGCTGCTGGGCGTACCGGGCGCCGACGTGGGGTTGTTGGGATCGATGACGGTGCCGGTCGAGGGCGGCACCACCACGGTGGTGGTGGGGGCCTGCTGGCCGGGGGTGGCGGGATCCGCGTCGTAGGGCGCGGCGGTCAGGGTCGGCGTGAAGACCGTCACGCGGGTGTACTGCAGGTCGCCGTTGGTGTTGCCGGCATTGGCCTGCGCTTCGGTCAGCCCGCCGTAGGGGTAGCTGGTCGTGGCGTTCGTGCTGTCGGTCACCGACACGCTGCCGGCGGGGGCCGTACCGGCCGGGCTGGCGGAGTACTGCGCGCCGGTCGGGGCCGAGGCCGCCACCGTGATGACCTGCAGGATCCGCGCCGTGCCCTCGTCGGCGGTGGTGTTGGGGTTGTCGGCGGTCAGCGTGACCGACGTGATGGGGGTGCTGGAATCCGCGATGCCGTCGTTGTTGGCATCCAGGTAGTACGCGACGGCCTGCGGCGCCACGCCGCCGGTACTGTCGGCGGCGATGTTCACGACGTAGCCGTCCACGTTGCCGGTGTTCACGACCAGGTAGGAGGTCGTGACGGTCGCGCCGGGCAGCACGCCGGTCTTGTTGTAGGTGGCGGCGGGCGCAGTCGCGGTGGTGTCGTCGGCGCTGCCGTCGGCGTACTGGATGTCGAAGCCGGGCTTGGGCAGCACGACCGTCTCGACCTTGTTCGAGCTGATCGGCGTGGCCGCCGCACCGGTGGTGGAGGTCGGATCCGTGAAGGTGGCGGTCGCCTGGTTGGTGATGATCTGGCCGGCGGTGGTGTTGGTGGTGGCAGCACCCGCCGCGCCGGTCGCCAGCGCGGTCATGAGTGCAAGGATGGTGGGGTTCGCTTTCACGTGGGGTTCCTCCTCGTCCAGGCCCGTGGGCCAGGGGGGCGATACGGGCTTACTTGACCTGGACGCGGTAGCCGAGCTTCAGGCTCTGGCCGGCGGGCAATTCGTTCACGATCCAGCGGACGGCGTTGTACTCGCTGGGCTTGACCTCGACCATCCGGGTGACGGCCTTGCCGTTCTCGGTGACGGTCACGGCCTTCATCAGGGGCGCAGCGGCGAAGGTCTTGCCCCCGTCGATCGAGTATTCCGTGCGGGCCGCATTCAGGCCCTGCTCGGCGGCCAGATACACGGTGCTACGGGGCACCGGCAGCTTCACCGGCACGTTCTGGATGGCCCGGCCGGTGTTGTTCTTCACGGTGATGACCTGGCTGATCACGTCGCCCGGAAACACGCTCGCGGGGTTGGCGACAGTCTGCTCGGTGACCTTGCCGTTCAAGGTGACGCTCTTGACCAGCGACATCATCAGGTTGAGGCTCAGGGGCTCGGCACCCTGGGCGAAGGCGCCGCTGGACAGCAGGGCAAGGGCAAGCATGCGGCGTTTCATCGTGAATCTGACCTCCGGTCGGTGGGGCGGGGCGGGAACAGGGGGAACAAGCCGGGCTGGGTACACGCCTGGAGCCTAGGAATCTGCGTCTTACGGACGGCTTACACCGTCCTCCCGGATCCGCCCGGTGCCCACGGGCGGCCAGAGCCCCTGCGCCGAACCGGTGTGAATTCCCTCGCATTGCACGGCTATTTCGCCGGACGTGCGGTCAGAACCGTTCGATCACCACCGGGAAGTACCCCTGCCGGGGGCAGGACATCCCCGCGCCGGATCCGCCGTCCTGAGGACGCACGCCACGCGGCCCGGAGGCCGCGGACGTGAGCCCGGTGAATGGCCGGCTCTATTTGCCGAAACGGCGGTCGCGGCCCTGGAAGTCGCGCAGGGCACGCAGGAAATCGACACGGCGGAAGCCCGGCCAGTACACGTCGCAGAAGTAGTACTCGGAATACACGCTCTGCCACAGCATGAAGCCGGAGAGCCGGATCTCGCCGCTGGTCCGGATGATGAAGTCCGGATCCGGCGTGTCGGCGGTGTACAGGTGGGCACTGATATGTTCTGGCCGCAGCGCGTGGGCCACCTCGTCCAGGGACGTCCCGTCCTGCACCTGGCTGAGCAGGTGGGCCTTCACGGCGTCCACGATCTCCTCGCGCCCGCCGTAGCCGACGGCGATGTTCAGGCGCATGCCCTGGTAGTGCGCGGTCTTCTGCTCCAGGTCGCGCAGGGCCGCGAGCACGTTCGGCGGGAACTGGTCGTGCTGCCCGATGGCCCGCACCCGCACGCGGTTGGCGTGGATGCGCGGATCGGTGGCCAGATTCCGGGCCTCCTGCTCCAGCAGGCCCAGGATGTGCGCGATCTCGTCCTTGTCGCGGCTGGCGTTGTCGGTGGACAGCACCCAGATGGTCGCGGCCGGGATGCCGAGTTCCAGGCACCACTGCAGCACCTCGTGCGCCTTGTCGGCCCCGAAGGAGTGGCCCAGTTCGCGCTGGATGCCGGCGGCGCGGGCGTAGCGGCGGTTGCCGTCGAGGATCAGGCCCAGATGCCGGGGCAGCTTGCCGTGCGAGGTGACCTCGCGGGCAAGGCGCTGCTCGTAGCCCCACAGCAGGGCACCGCGCGCCGCCGTCCGGGTCTTCTGCAGCGTGCGGACGGCCGCCTTCACGGGGTTGCTGGTCATAGGCGGGGTCAGTCTACCCCCATCGGTGGGTGGGGGCATCAGACATTCGGTGGGGACAGCGGGAACACGTGCTCACTCCGCGAGCGAGTCCTGGGCGAACAGCGACTCCTGGCGGTCACGCAGCAGTTCCAGCGCGCGGTGATCCAGGCGGGACAGCGCCGCCTGCGCGACCGGCTGCCGGGGCAGGGCGGCCTCGGCGCGGTAGACGTGCAGGGTCACGCGGCGGTGGGTCATGGTGTGCGTGACCTGCCCCAGCAGCGGCCCCGGCCGGGCCTCCAGGCGGGCACACAGGCGGTTCAGCGCGGCCGGAGCGTCCTCGTCCTGGCGGATGGGTTCGGACGGCAGACCCAGCAGGCCGCCCAGCAGCGAACCGGTGCGCCGCTCCAGCACAGCGTCGTGGGCATCCCCGATCAGGACTGCCACCGCCGGCACGTTCTGCACGGCGGGCCTGACCTTCGGGGCGGGGTAGGTCTCGGGCTGCCCGCCGGCGTATGCGGCACAGAACGGCGCCAGCGGACACGCGCCGCAGCGGGGCGAGCGCGGCGTGCAGACGGTCGCGCCCAGATCCATGACGGCCTCGTTCCACGCGCCGGGCCGGCGGGGATCGAGCAGCACGTCGGCGCGGGCCTGCACCCACGCGTCCGTGGGCTGGCGCTCGCCATACAGCCGTGACAGCACCCGGCGCACATTGCCGTCGTTCACGGCGCGGGCCTCGCCGAGGGCCAGACTGCTGACCGCCGCCGCCGTGTACGGTCCCACGCCGGGCAGGGCCAGCCAGCCCGCATAGCTGTCTGGAACACCGGTCTGCGCCACGAGCTGCGCGGCGCGGCGCAGGTTCCGGGCGCGGGCATAGTAGCCGCAGCCCTCCCAGGCCTTGAGCACGTCGGCTTCGGGCGCGGCGGCCAGGGCGTGGACATCCGGAAAGGCGGTCAGGAACCGGTCGTAGTACACCAGACCACGCACGACCTGCGTCTGCTGCAGCAGGATCTCCGCGATCCACACGCGGTACGGCTCCCGCGCACCTTCCAGGCCGCGCCGCCACGGCAGGTCACGGCCACAGGCGTCAAACCAGCCCAGCAGCGCGGTACGCAGCGCCGGCACGTCCAGTTCGGCAAAGGGCTCAGCGGTCACCGCGCCAGTCTAGGGACGCGGTGACCGCCGGATGGTGCCGTGATCCGCGGTTGGATGACACCGCTTTCAGCCCGGCGGTGCCGACGGACTACACGACCACGTGATCCCGCACGGGGGTCCGCACGCGGCGGCGCACGCCGTCGGCGTACTCGGCGAGGTCCGTGAGCAGGTCGGCGACCCCCACGCGCAGCAGGTACTGTCCGCCGGGGAGCGGGGTGAGCGCCTGGAAGGGCGGGCGGGTCAGCGTGTCGAGGATGCTGCCCAGCTCGGCGAAGTTCACGCCGCTGCCCAGCCGCTCCGCGAGGCGCTGCACGCTGACCACCGAGTTTGCCGGCTGCTGTGCCAGCGTGAGCAGCACCGAGCTGAAGGTGCCGCGCTGCGCGATGTACGCGCTCACGAGTTCAGCGATGCTGGCGGCGGACTCCAGATCCATGCTGCCGGCCTTCCAGTACCCGCGCAGATCCACCGGTGACAGCGGGGCCAGCCGGGCATGCTCGATCAGGGCGACCAGCGCCTCGCGGGTCAGGCGGGGAGCGCCGTCGGGACGCTCGGCCTCGCCGCAGACCTGCACGCGGTAGTCGGCTCCCTCCCGCCACACGGCGCTGCTGAGCGCGGCGGGCGTGGTCGCCACCAGCACGGCGTACCCGTGGGCTCCCAGGTCAGCCCGCAGGCGCATGGTTCCGCCGCCCAGATCCTCGGCGCGGTAGCCGCTCAGGCGGGCGAACTCGGCCACTTGGGCCTCGATCCCGGCCGGCAGCGGCGCCGGCCCCGGCTTCGGGCGTGCCGGGGCGGCGTCTGGAGCCGCGTCACGGAACCGCAGGTCGACGGCCTGCGCCGGAGTCGACCGGCGCGGCGTGGCGGCCGGCCGGGCCGAGTCCGGTGCGCCCACCGCAGCACGCACCGGCTCCGGCTGGGGAGCCTCGGGCCGGGGGGTCGGGCGGGCCTCCGCGGGCGCGTCCGCTGCCTCGGCCGGGCGGGGCGCGGCACCGACCGGTACCCGCACCTCCTGCATCCGGATCTCGCGGACATGCGGGGTGCTCGACACCACGACCCGGCGCGTCTCGGTGGGAACCGGGGCCTCGCGGCGGGGCGTGGCGGGCGGCGCATAGGGCTTCACGATCGCCTCGACCTGATACCGGGCCGGCGACAGCGTGGTGATCATCAGCACGTCGTTCACGTTCAGGTGCTGCGCGTGGTACAGCGACCCCACGCCCCGGATCTCCATACGCTCGCGGTCGATCTGCACCGCGTGTTCATCACCCTTGTCGTCCACGAACACGGCCGGGCCGCTGGTGGGAAACGTGGACTCCAGGTACTTCAGGAGGCTCAGGCTGCCTTCCTGCAGGCAGGGACGGGTGATCATGTAGCGCTTTGATTTCACGCGGGCGTTCCTCCATTGTCAGCACACCGGAATTCCTTCCAGCGGCATTGGTGTCTGTAATGTGTCCTAAAGTACCCCAAATGTCCAGGCAGATGTACGTGTGGCGCGGGAAGACGCGGCCGATCCCCCCGGCGGCCGGCCCTGGAGACGCCGCACCTTCCCATCATGCGCCGGCTCATGAACGGCCACTGAGGTGGGCGGGCTCGCCCACGGCACGTGAATCCCGTTTCCGTACCCCGTATCCTGCCGGGCATGAGTGAAGCCACCACCGTGATTCATGCGTACTACGCCGCATTCAACGCCGGCACTGCGGCCGGCATGCTCGAGCTGCTGACCGACGACGTCCGCCACGACATCAACGAGGGAGACACGCAGGTGGGCCTGGATGCCTTCCGCGCCTTCCTGGCCCGCATGGACGAGCACTATCGCGAGCGGGCCGAGGAACTGGTCGTCATGGTCAGCCCCGACGGCACCCGCGCGGCGGCCGAGTTCATCATCCACGGCGAGTACGTGAAGACCGACGACGGTCTGCCCGACGCGCACGGGCAAACCTACGCGCTGCCGGTCGGAGCGTTCTTCGAGGTGCGCGGCGGGAAGATCGCACGGGTCACGAACTACTACAACCTCGCGGCGTGGACGCGGCAGGTCAGCGGCGCGTGAGCCTGACCGTCACCACGGTGAGTGGCCCGCAGCTGGCACCGTTCATCCCCGCCCTGGCCCGGCTGCGCACCGAGGTCTTCCGCGCCTTCCCATACCTGTACGACGGCTCACCCGCGTACGAGGAGCGCTATCTCCAGACGTACCTGGACGCGCCGGACGCCCTGATCGTCCTGGCCCGCGACGGCGATGAGGTGGTCGGGGCGAGCAGCGCCGTGCCGCTGACGCAGGAGACCGGCGAGATCCGGGCCCCGCTGCACGCCCCGGAGTTCGATCCACACGACATCCTGTACCTGGGCGAGAGCGTGCTGCGGACACCGTACCGGGGCCGGGGCCTGGGGCACACCTTCTTCGACCGGCGCGAGGCCCACGCCCGGCACCTGGGCCTGGGTACCACCACGTTCTGCGCCGTGCAGCGCCCGGACGACCACCCGGCCCGCCCGGAGCCGTACCGCACGCTGCACGCCTTCTGGGCTGCGCGGGGCTACGTCGAGCGGCCTGACCTGACCACCACGCTGTCGTGGCAGGACGTGGGAGACGACCACGAGACACGCAAACCCATGCGCTACTGGATCAGGCGGGGCTGAGCCGTCCGGTTCTACCGGTTCGGGTGGTTCTGCGCAGCCCTGGCGGCCTTCTCGGCATCCAGGGCCTTCTTGTTCTGCGTCCAGCCGAACGACCGGACGGCGTCGACGGCGAACCACACGGCCAGCACCCCGGCGAGCGCCACCCACACCCACGCCTGCGCCTGGAGGGCGAAGAAGGCCCCGACCGCACACAGCACGGCCAGGGCCACACTGGAACCGAACACGATATGGGGCGGAACGCGGCGACCGAACATGGGGGAAGGGTACCCCCCGCCGTCTTACTCGGATCTGTCGGGCCTATTCCCGCAGGTCGGGTTCCGTCCACGCCAGGATCGTGGTGGGCAGGGTCGGGATGAACAGCACTGCGCCCATCCAGATGGTCATCCACGCAAACGGCTGAGTGGGCAGGGGCAGCGACCCATTGTTGTGGGCGAGGTAGAAATACAGACTGCCCAGCAGGAAGGCCACACCCAGCACCCGGTACGCGGTGATGTGGGCCTGCGCGAGCCGCTGCCACTGCCGTTCGTCGAGGTCACGGTCGCGGCCCTCGGGTAGACCCAGGCGGGCCGGACGCATGAGCTGGACGCTCCCCAGGATCACCATGACCAGACCCGCCACGGCCAGCACCAGCCACACCACGCTGCGGGAGGCCAGGAGTTCCTGTATGACGATGCTGAGAATCAGCACGGTGTAGCCACCAGTTGCGAGCAGCACCACGCGGCGGCGGCGGGACAGCGGGGCCAGCGGACGGGACGATGCGAGACCAGCATTCATGAGGAACCTCCGTACACGGTCGTGCTCAGGGGCGTGAAGGGTGTGCGCGAGAAGATCGCCTCGACCGGCAGGCCGAAGTACTCGCTCAGGCGCAGGGCGAGATCCAGGCTGGGCGCGTACTCGCCGCGCTCCAGGTAGCCGATGGTCTGGTAGTTCACGTCCACGGCCGCCGCGAGATCCTGGCGGGACAGCCCCCGTTCAGCCCGCAGCACCGGCAGGCGGTTGTACAGAGTGGGCGTGGCGGGACGGCCACTTGACTTGGCAACCATGCTGCGTATTGTTGTATATATACAACATAATATCAAGTGGGGCGGTCATTCTGTCGCCGCAATCACACCTCGCGCTCCAGCATCACGCCCTGCATGTCGGTGACCGCGTAGCCGGTGGCCTCGTAGAAGGCCTGCGCTCCGCCGTTGTCGGCGAGCACCCACACCAGCGCGACGCCCTCGCGGCGCATCTGGTCGTGCAGCGGGGCCACCAGCGCCCGGCCCACGCCGCGCCTCCGCCAGGACTCGCGCACGCCGATCTCCTCGAACATCACGTGCCGGGCTCCTCCATGCCGGTTGCGGTGCACGTAGGCCATCAGGAAGCCCACGGGCCGCCCGGCGGCGTCCTCGGCGTGCCAGTGCCACACGTGCGGGTCGCCCAGATAGGCGCGGGCGTCCGCGTCCGTCAGGGGCGGTGTGGGCTCCTCGCCGGTGAAGTCGGTCTCGTCGCGGGCGACCCACGCGAGCGCGGCGGCGTCGCCGGGGCCGAGCCTCCGCACCGTGAATGCAGGCATGCCCCCATGCTGCGCCCCGCGCCGCCGCGGGCGCATCGGCCATCCGGCCCACCGTCCCGGCGCGCGACGGCGGGTACGCTGCGGGCATGAGTGCCCGACCCGACGCCGCCCGGCCCGCCGCCCCGCCGAACGTCATCGTGGGCCTGATCCTGAACCTGCTGCTGCCGGGCTCGGGCTTCACGTACATCGGGCGCTGGCACTGGCACCTGCGCTGGATCGCGATCATGGCCGTGCTGACGGTGCTGGGGCTGGTCGTGAGCGCCATGCTGGGCGTGGCCGTGCCGGTGCTGCTGCCCATCCTGGGGCTCGTGGCCCTCGTCACCCACTACGGGCGCGAGTACGCTGCGCAGCGGGTCGTGGACTTCCAGCCACACGTCGCCGATGGCGTGAAGATCGCCCTGATCGTCGGGCACCTCGTCCTGAACCTCGTCGGGCTGTTCCTGCTGGCCTCGGTGCTGCTGCCCACCCTCTCCGGCCCCCGGTAGCGCGCCACGCAGCTGCGCGAGGACGCCGTGGCCCGCGCGATCCAGACCCGCGCGGCCGCCCAGCAGACCGCCGGCACCCTGAAGGCCGAGGCGTGCGACCTGACCGGCATCCGGCCGGACGTGCGCGCGCCGGTCACGGCCTGCACCGTCACGCCGGGCGGGAACAGGCCCGCCGTCGCCGTGACCTTCGGCAGCGGACGCACGGTGCGGCTTCCGTAACCCGGGCGGCCCGGCCCGTTCGGCACTGCACTCCACCTGACCGTCCGGCCCCGGCACCGCGTGCCACACTGATCCCCGATGCCGGATTTCGACGTGATCGTGATGGGCGCGGGCCACAACGCCCTGGTGACGGCCGCCTACGCCGCGAAGGCGGGCCTGAAGGTGGGCGTGTTCGAGCGCCGGCATATCGTCGGCGGGGCGGTCAGCACCGAGGAGCTCGTGCCCGGATACCGCTTCGACTACGGCGGCAGCGCGCACATCCTGATCCGCATGACCCCGGTGGTGCGCGAGCTGGAACTGACCCGCCACGGCCTGCACTACCTGGAGGTCGATCCGATGTTCCACGCGTCGGACGGCGAGCAGCCGTGGTTCATCCACCGGGACGCCGGGCGCACGGCGCGCGAGCTGGAGGAGAAGTTTCCCGGCCAGGGCGAGGCGTACACGAGATTTCTCGACGACTGGACGCCGTTCGCGCGGGCGGTCGCCGACCTGTTCAACGCCGCGCCCGGCCCGCTTGACATGGGCAAGATGGTCGTGTCGAGCGGGAAGGGCAAGGACTGGATGGAGCAGCTCCCGCGCATCCTGCGCCCGTACGGCGACGTGGCCCGCGAGTACTTCACGGACGAGCGCGTCCGCGCGCCCCTGGTGTGGATGGCCGCGCAGAGCGGCCCGCCGCCCAGCGACCCCCTGAGCGCGCCGTTCCTGCTGTGGCACCCGCTGTACCACGAGGGCGGCGTCGCGCGGCCCAAGGGCGGCAGCGGCGGCCTGACGCAGGCCCTGAAACGGGCCATCGAGGCCGACGGCGGGCAGGTGTTCGTGAACGCGCCCGTGAAGGACATTCTCGTGAAGGATGGAAAGGCGCAGGGCATCCGGCTGGAGAACGGCGACACGTACACCGCCCGCGCGGTCGTGTCCGGCGCGCACGTCCTGACCACGGCGGGCGCGCTGCCGGACGAGCACGTGCCCGCTGCCGCAAGGCAGGTGCGCGTCGGGAACGGCTTCGGCATGGTGCTGCGCCTCGCGCTGTCCGAGCGGGTGAAGTACCGGAACCACACCGAACCCGACAGCCGCGTGGGCCTGGGCCTGCTGATCAAGAGCGAACAGCAGCTGATGAAGGGCTACGGCGAGTACCTGGCGGGCGAACCCACCACCGACCCCCCGCTGATCGCCATGAGCTTCAGCGCCGTGGACGACTCGCTCGCCCCGCCGGGCGGCGAGGCCCTGTGGCTGTGGGCGCAGTACTACCCCTACGAACTGAGCAGCGGCTCGTGGGAGACCCGCACCGCCGAGGCCCGCGAGAACATCCTGAACGCCTTCGAGCACTACGCCCCGGGCACGCGCGACACCATCGTCGGGGAACTCGTGCAGACGCCGCAGTGGCTGGAGACGAACCTGGGGCTGCACCGTGGCAACGTCATGCACCTGGAGATGAGCTTCGACCAGATGTTCTCGTTCCGCCCGTGGATGAAGGCCAGCCAGTACCGCTGGCCCGGCGTGCAGGGCCTGTACCTCACGGGGGCCAGCACGCACCCCGGCGGCGGCATCATGGGCGCGTCGGGCCGCAACGCCGCGCAGGTGCTCGTGAAAGACCTGACCCGGCGGCGGTGGCGGTAGGCATGAGCCGCGAGGGACGGGCGATGGAGCGGGTGATCGAGGAGTCCATGTCGGTCGGCGTGGCGGCTCCCTCCCTCTCCTACGGGGGGAGAGGGGCCGGGGGTGAGGGGGCGTGCGACCAGCGCTGCTGCCCTCCCGCACCATGACCGTCCTCTCCCCCACCGTCCGGCGGCTCGGGCTGGCCTTCGCGGCGCTGGGTGTGGCGTTCCTGGGCGCGCTGCTGGTCATCGCGGGGAATCCGGTGGGGTGGGCGCTGATCGCCGTGGGGCTACCGCTGTCGGGCGCGCTGGCGCTGGCGGGGGACGCGCTGGGGCGGGGCTTCGGGCCGACACTCGCGCAGCGGGCGCGGGCGCTGGCGGCGCAGACCGCGCCGTGGATGTGGTTCGTGGCGCTGTACGCGGCGCTGAAGATCCCCGTGCCGCTGTGGCCGCAGGGGTTCCCGGTGCTGGGGCTGGCGAGCACGGCGGCGCTGTTCGTGGCGGCGCTGCTGTTCGTGTGGGAGCGCGAGAACGCCGCGAAGGCCGGGATCATGGCGCTGGTCGCCTTCGCGCTGGGGCTGGCGGCGGAGGTGGCGGGCAGCCGCACCGGCATTCCCTTCGGCGACTACACGTACGCCGGTGCGCCTGCGCCGACCGTGCTGGGCGTGCCGCTGATCGTGCCGCTGGGGTGGTTCGCGCTGACCCTGACCGCCACGTGCCTGTCCGGCGGGCGGCCGTGGCTGGCGGGCCTGCTGATGACGCTGTGGGACGTGGGCCTGGAGCCGCTGATGACCGCGCAGGGGTACTGGCGCTGGACGGATCCGCTGGGCGTGTGGGCGGGCGCGCCCGTCGAGAACTTCGTGGGCTGGTGGGGGGTGGGCACGCTGATCGCGTGGATCTTCACGGGGCTCGCGCCGCGGCTGTTCGGGCTGCGGACGCTGGAGTGGGCGTGGGCGCTGCCGTGGTTCGCGCGGGCCTTCCCCATGGGCGGCGGCCCGGCGCTGAGCCTGCTGCCGCGCGCCGCGGTCGCGAGGGCGGACTTCCGGGTCGTGTACGCCATCGAGGCCTTCTTCCTGCCGGGCGGGCTGGTGCTGGTGGGCCGCTTCGCCGAGGCGGCCGTAACGCTGGCGGCGATGCTCGCGGGCCTGCTGTTCGCGCGGCGGGTGACGCGCCGTGACGCCTGAGCGCCATCCCTGGGCGACCGCGCTGCTGCGCCGCAGCATCCGCCGCAGTGTGGACACCGGCCTGGGCGGGGTATGGGTGCGCGGCCCGCTGCCGGTGGGCGGGGCGGTGCTGGCCCCCAACCACCACTCGTGGTGGGACGGCTACGTCCTGCGCGAACTGAGCGGGTGGGCCGCCCACGACTTCCGCGTGCTGATGACCGGGCGGCAGCTGTCGCGCTTTCCGTTCCTGCGGCGGGTGGGGGCGCTGGACACGCGCGAGGTGCGGGCCGCCGTGCGGGCGGCGCACGCGGGCGCGTGGGTCGTCGTGTTCCCGGAGGGTGCCGTGCAGCCCGCCGGGCCGCTGCAGGTGGTGCAGCCGGGCGCCGCGTGGATCGCCCGGAACGCGGGGGTACCCCTGGTGCCCGTCGCCCTGCGGGTGGTCATGCGCGGCGGGCAGTGGCCCGAGGCCTGGGTGCGTGTGGCCGAGGCAGTGACGGCTGACGGGCTTCACCGCAGCATCTCCCGCGAACTGGCCGCGCTGGATGCCGATCTGAGCAGCAGCGACCCCGAACAGCCGCTCGCCGGCTACCTGCAGGCCGTGCCGGGCCGGGCAAGCAGTTCAGATCACGTGGACTGGCCTGCACGTCTGCTGACCCTCGTCACGGGCGACCGATGATCCGGGCTGGGGATGACCGGGCCCGATGAGACGGTCTGAGCGCCCCGGTCATTCCCACCGTCGGGACATGCCGCCTGTCCCGCCGGCCCTGACCGCCCGCGTGTACCGCTCGCTGGCGCTGGGGTGGCTGGCGACCAAGGCGGCGGTGCTGCTGATCAATGCCGTGGCCTTCCCCCGGCTGCGGCCCGGCACGCCGGAGGCACGTCCGCGCGTGTCGGTGCTGGTGCCTGCCCGGAACGAGGCCCAGATCCTGCCGGTCACCCTGCCGTCCCTGCTCGGCCAGGGCGCGGACGAGGTGATCGTGCTCGACGACCGCAGCGCGGACGGCACCGCCGACGTCGCGGCGCGGCTGGGCGCCCGGGTCATCCGGGGCCAGCCCCGGCCGGCCGGCTGGCACGGCAAGCCCTGGGCCTGCCAGCAGCTCCTGCATGCCGCCACGGGTGACGTGCTGATCTTCGTGGACGCCGACGTGACATGGCAGCCGGGCGCGCTGGACGCCATGCTGGCCGAACTGGAACGCACGGGGGCCGACCTGCTGAGCGTGCAGCCCCGGCAGCACAACCTCACGCTGGGCGAACGTCTGCTGACGCCCCTGGTAGATGCCGCCGTGCTGTCTTACTTCCCGTACCCGCTGATCCGGCTGCCGCAGGCGGCGGCGGGCATGGCGAACGGGCAGGTCATGGCGCTGCGCCGCGCCGCGCTGGAGGGGGTGGGCGGCTTCCGTGCCGTGCGGCAGGCCGTGCTGGACGACACGGCCTTCGCGCGGCACCTCAAGGCGCGCGGCGGGCAGCTGGCAGTCGCGCTGGGCGGCGACGTCGTCGGGGTGCGGATGTACGGGTCGTACCCGCAGTCCGTGGCGGGCTTCTCCAAGAACGCCCTGCCGCTGCATCTGCAGTCACGTCCGCTGCTGGTGCTCAGCGCCCTGGCACATCTGGGCGTGTACACGCTGCCGTGGGTGGTGCGCCTTCCCGGCTGGCGCGTGCTGCGCGTGGCCAGCGTGCTGGAGCGGCTGCTGGTCAACCTCCTGACCGGGCGGCGGCGGCCCGCCGATCTGCTCGAGGGCCTGCTGGGGCCGCTCACGCCGCTGCTGGCGCTGCCGGTGTACGCCCGTGCCCTGCGCCGCACGGTCACGTGGAAGGGCCGCACGTACCAGCAGACGCCGGAGGGCCGTCAGGAGTGAATCATGCGCTCCGGCGTAGGCTCGGGTCATGACCATTCAGCGGATGGGAACAGTGCTGGCGGGACTGCTGCTCGCCTCGCTGGGGATGGCGGCCGGGTTCCAGACCGTGTCGGTGGCCGACGTGGACGGCGCCCGGCCGGTGCGCTTCTGGTGCGACACGCCGGGCCGGGTGCTCGCGCTGGCGGTGCCGACCACGGCCCCCGGCCCCGGCACCCTGGCGCAGTGGGCGGGGGGCCAGCGCAGCCTCACGCCCGTACAGGTCGGCGTGGACGATCCCGGCGCGGGGCAGGTCTACACGCCCCTGGGCATTCCAGGCCAGCCCGCTCCGGCCGATCCGGGGTATTTCGTCCACAGCAGCACCATCGAGAACGCTCAGGATCCCGCGTACCGGATGACCCACGTGAACGGGTTCCGCGTGCCCGCCGGCACCTTCACGTGCCGCTATGTGCCGCAGGCCGCCGTGCTGGCCGCCACCGCGAAGCACACGGTGATCGTGTGGGACTCTGGCGGCCGGGTCACGTATGCCAGCCGCAACCGCGACGGCACACCCGGCGTGCAGCTCACCGGCGGCACGCACACCCGCGCCGGGGGCCGCGAGGTCTACCGCTGGACGCAGCGCGGGTACACGTACAGCGTCAGCGTGGGCAATCCACAGCTCGGACAGGTTCCTGGCGGGGAGCTGCGGGTCAGCCGGGGCGGCGCAGTGCTGAACACGTGGCCGCTGCAGGCGTACACCCTGAGTACGCCCCGCTGACCATCCGACCCTGAGCCCACCGCCCTGAGCCCATCTTCATGCCTGAAGGCCGGCTTCATGGGGATGACCTATCCTCTGGCGCATGGCGAGCCGGCGCAGTGTGGGGCACGTGGCCGTGATCGGTGCGGGCTTCGCCGGGCTGGCGGCGGCCGTGCGGCTGGCGCGGGCCGGGGTGCGCGTCACGGTACTCGACAATCTGGACGGCCCCGGTGGCAAGGCTGCGCTGGGGGATCCTGGCTTTTCCAGCGGCCCCACCGTCGTGACGATGCCGCAGGTGTTCCGGGCACTCCACACCCGCCTGGGCTGGACACCCCCGACCCTGGAGGCGGCGCGGCCCACCACCACGTACCACTCGTCGCAGGGCCGCACCTTCGCGCCCGAGGCGCTGCATGTGGCGGGCAGCCTGGAACCCACGCTGGCGCAGCTCTCGAAGGCGCAGGGCCGGCGGTATACGCAGCTGCTGTCCGCGTCGCGGCGGATGTACCACGGCGCGGCCCACACCTTCCTGTTCGCGCCGCCGCCCTCGCGCCTGCGGCTGGCCCGGTACGCGCTGCGGCACGGCCGGCAGGCCGCGCCGCTGGTTCCCCTGCACCGCTACGTGCGCTCGGGATCGCTCACGCCCTTCTGGCTGCGTTTCGCCACGTACCTGGGGGCCGATCCCTACCGCGCCCCCGCCGTGCTGCACAACATCGCGTGGGTGGAACTGGGCTACGGCGTGTGGCACCTGGGGGGCGGCCTGCTGCAACTCGCCCACCGTCTGCACGCCGAGGCCGCACGGCTGGGCGTGCGCTTCGAGTTCGGCACCGGCGTGGAATTCCTGAGCACCCACGGCAGCCGCGTGCTGGGCGCCCACACCACCCGGGGCTCCTTCGCGGCCGATGCCTGGGTCAGCGCCGTCGACCGCGCCCTGACCGTGGAGTGGCTGGGCCTGTCCCAGAAGCCCACGCCACGCGGCGTGAGCGGCTTCGCGCTGCAACTGCACCTGCGCGGCGACCATGGCCACGCCCACCACATCTTCTGGCCCACCGACTATGCCCGCGAGTGGCGCGACATCCGCACCGGGCACCTTCCCGCGGATCCCACGCTGTACCTGCACCTGGACGGCGACCGCGCCTTCCTGCTCGTGAACGCCCCCCCGATCCCCGGCGTGACCAACGAGCCCGACGTGTACGGCGCGTTCCTGCTGCGCCGCCTGCAGGAACGCCATGCCCTGGATGTGGCCGGGTGGCAGGCCCTGTCGCCGGCCGAGTACGCCCGCACCGCGCAGGGCGGCGCGCTGTACGGCCGCGCCCCGCACGGCCTGAGCGGCAGCCTGCGCCCCGGGTGGACGTTCCCGCAGCTGCGCAACCTCGTGCAGGTGGGCGGCACCGTGCACCCGGGCGGCGGCGTGCCGCTGTCCATGCTGTCCGGCTGGAACGGCGCGGGCAGCGTGCTGGGCCTGCCCTACGACGATCTGGGGGGCCTGGACGTCCCCGCAGAGGGCGAGGTGTGGGAGTTCTGAATCGGCGTCCGATGTGATGGCAGTGTCCAGACAACGCAGAGGGACAGCGTGTGCCGTCCTGACCATGGTTCAGAAGGCCATCACTCTCGGTGCCCGATGCCGCAGGTCATGACCGCGCCAGACCTGACATCCGGCCAGCTCCAAGGCACGGCGAGCAGCGTCCCGACAGGCTGCCACGAACTGCTGACGGCCACACCGCCTGCCCACTGGAATCCAGATGAGTAGTCCCAGGACGCTGATCTGACACGGCAGCCCCTGGCATGCACCCTTCCTTTGTGGCCCCTTCGGCACACGGTGTGACTGAAGAAATGCCGTCTCGCCCCTCATCATTCCGGCCGGTATCCTGCCCGCACCTTGAGCCGATCCGATCTCCGTGCCCTGCCTGAACCGCCGACCCGTCCGGGCAACGGGCACCTCCAGGACTGGGCCTTGAAGCCCCTGCCGCTGATCGAGGCGGGGGCACAGGCCGCCCGGGCGGCGGGCCGCGACGTGTTCCGCCTGCGCCTGGGCCTGCCGGCGGTGGTGGGCTTCAGTCCGGCGTGGAACCGGCGGCTGCTGACCGATCTGCGCACCTTTGTCAGCGCGGGCAGCTTTTCAAGGGTGGTGCCGTACCTGTCGGGCGGGGTGATCCTGTCGGACGCGCCGGGGCACGCGGGGCGGCGGCAGCTGATGAATCCGGGCTTCGGGAAGACGCACCTGGCGGCGTTGCAGGCCCGGACGCGGGCAGCCCTGCCGCCAGTACCAGACGGCGACTTCGATGCGCTGGCATGGGCCGACCGGACGGTGCTGGCGCTGCTGAACGCCGCGTACTTTTCCGGCGAGTTCGATGCCGGGCTGCTGCACGCCTTCCTGGCCCCGCTGCGCCGCCCCTTCCCGGTGCCGGCCCTGCCCCGGCCGCTGCTGTTCCTGCGGGTTGAGGCCGAGGTGCGGCGGCTGGGGCACCGGCGACTGGTAGAGGGCGGCGACGACCTGCTGGCGGTGCTCGCGCCCCTGCCCGGCGGCTTCGAGGAGGTGCGGGTGTCGCTGGCGGCGGCGCACGACACGACCACACACGCGCTGGCCTACGCGCTGTGGTTCCTGGCCCGGTATCCGCAGTGGCATACGCCGGAGCACCACGCGGCCGTCCTGAAGGAGGTGCTGCGCCTGTACCCGCCCGGCTGGATGGGCAGCCGCCGCCTGAACCGGGACGTGGACTGGAACGGCGTGAGGCTGCCGCACGGGGCGCTGGCACTGTACTCGCCGTATCTGTCGGGCCGCGATCCGGAACTGTGGGAGCGTCCGGACACCTTCGACCCGGCACGCTGGCACGCGAAACCGCCGGCGTGGGCGTACCTGCCCTTCGGCGGCGGCGAGCGCCTGTGCCTGGGGATGCATCTGGCACAGATGCTTATTCACGACGTGCTCGGTGCCCTGCCTCCGCTGCAGGCCATACGGGGCGACGACACGCCGCAGCCGGGCATCACGCTGGGGCCGCGCGGGCCGCTGGTGGTGAGGCGACACTGACCACGGGCACCGGCGTCCACTACCCTGACGTATGACCGCCGCTCCAGCGCCGCTGACTCCTCAGGAACGCTGGACGCTGGCGGTCACGGTGCTGGGTTCCAGCATGGCCTTCCTGGACGGCACGGTCGTGAACGTGGCCCTGAGCGCGGTGCAGCGTGACCTGCACGCCACGGCCGGCGGCGCGACCTGGGTGGTGAACGCCTACGCGCTGATGCTGGCGGCCCTGATCCTGGCGGGCGGCGCGCTGGGAGACGCCTTCGGGCGGCGCCGGGTGTACGGCTGGGGCGTGGGCATCTTTGCGCTGGCGTCACTGGCGTGCGGGCTGGCCCCCTCACTGGGCACCCTGATCGCGGCCCGCACCGTACAGGGCATCGGCGCCGCGCTGCTGGTGCCGGGCAGCCTGGCCATGATCGGCGCGGTGTTCGACGAGTCCCGGCGGGGGCGGGGCGTGGGCCTGTGGAGCGCGGCCAGTTCGGTCATGACGCTGCTGGGGCCCGTCGCGGGCGGGGCACTGGTCGATGTGGGGTCGTGGCGCTGGGTCTTTGTGATCAATGTGCCGCTGGCCGTGGTGGCGCTGATCCTGCTGCCCCGCGTGCCGGAGACGCGCGCGCCGGGAGCCCGGCCGGACTGGCTGGGCGCGGCGGGCATCACACTGGCGCTGGGCGGGCTGGCCGGCGCCTTCACGCGGGCCGGCGAGGCTGGCTGGGACGGCGTGGCGCTGGTTCTTCTGAGCGTGGCGGCACTGGCCTCGGTGTTCTTTGGCTGGTGGGAAGGCCGGGCACCGGCCCCCATGCTGCCGCCGGCGCTGTGGCGCAACCGGATCTTCGTGGGCACCAACGCACTGACCCTGCTGCTGTACGGCGCGCTGGGCGCGGTCAGCCTGTACCTGCCGCTGTCCCTGATCGGCGCCCGCGGCCTGAGTGCCACAGCGGCGGGCGCGGCGCTGCTGCCGCTGTCGCTGCTGCTGGCCGGGCTGTCCGGGTATTTCGGGGCGCTGGCCGACCGCCACGGCCCCCGGCTGTTCCTGACGGCCGGGCCGGCGCTGGCCGGGGTGGGCTTCGCGCTGCTGGGTGTGCTGCGCGGCGGGTACTGGACATCGGTGTTCCCGGCGGCCGTGGTGCTGGGCCTGGGCATGGCCCTGACCGTGGCCCCACTGTCGAGCGCGGTGATGGGCAGCCTGGGCCGCGAGCGCAGTGGCGTGGCCAGCGGCGTGAACAATGCGGTCGCCCGGGCGGCGGGGCTGCTGGCGGTGGCGGCACTGGGCCTGCTGCTGGTCGCCAGCTACCGCGCGGCGCTGGATGCACGGCTCCAGGCGGCCGTGGGCGACGCCCCGTGGCGGGCGCAGGTGGTGGCCCAGGCCCCCCGCCTGACCGATGTCCAGCTCCCGCCGGGGGCTCCGGCCGCCGCGCAGGCCGCCGTGCGCGCCGCCTTCGCGGACGCCTTCGGCACGGTCGCACTGGCGGCCGGGGCGCTGGGTGTGCTGGGTGGCGTGGCCGGCGGGGTGCTGCTGCGCCGCCAGGACACGCCGGGTCGCCCGGCCGGACGCTAGCCTGGGGGCATGACCGTGCCCACGCTGCCCCCAGACACCGCGCCGCAGGGGGTCGAGGAGACGACCGGACCGGTGCCCGAACGCGGCCCGGTCAGGGAGCGCTCACCGCTGCCAGACGTGCTGCGCGGCGTGGCGCTGCTGGGCATCCTGATCGTGAACATGCAGGACTTCGCCGGCTTCCTGGAGTGGCGGCAGACCGGGCTCGACCGCGCCGTGCAGGTCGTGACCGACGTGCTGGCCAACGGACGCTTCATCTCGATCTTCGCCATGCTGTTCGGCTGGGGCGCGGCGGGGCTGCTCGCCCGGCAGGGGGCCGGCACCTTCCTGCTCCGCCACGGCGTGCTGCTGGCCGTGGGCACCGCACACCACGTGCTGGTGTGGCACGGCGACATCATCAGCAACTACGCGCTGCTGGCGCTGGCGCTGTTCGTGGTGGCGCACATGGGAGCCCGCGCACTGGTCGTGCTGGCCGGCGTGATGGGCACGTACTGGCTGGGCCTGGGCGTGCTGGCGGGACTGACCAGTGTGGGCAGCGTGGGCGGGCGCTTCTCGGGCCTGCCGGGCCTGTCGGCCGGTCAGTCCTGGGCACAGGTCGTGGCCGACCGGGCGGCCGAATTCACGCCGGTGCTGCTGTCGGGCACGCTGTACAACGGGCCGTGGCTGATCGCGCTGTTCTGCCTGGGCGCGGCGGCGCAGCGCACCGGCCTGCTGCTGCGCCCGCACGAGCACCGGCCGCTGCTGCGGCGGCTGGCGGTGGGTGGCCTGGGCGTGGGCCTGCCGCTGGGGCTGCTGCTGGCCTACCTGAACACCCGCCCGGACTACGCGTCGGGGCTGCTGGCGGTGCCGGTGCGGATGTCCGGCGGGCTGGCGTCCGCGCTGGGCTATGTGGGAGTGATCGGCCTGCTGACCACGTCGGGGCGCCTGGGGCCACTGCGACATTTCGCGGCCAGCGGCCGGGTCGCCCTCTCGAACTACCTCGCCCAGAGCGTGGTCATGACGGGCATCTTCTATCCGTACGCCGGCGCGCAGTGGGGGCAGTGGGGCGCGGCGGCGTGCGTGGTGCTCGCGCTGGCCGTGGGGGCGGCGCAGCTGCCCATCAGTGCGTGGTGGCTGCGCCGCTTCGGCAGCGGGCCAGTCGAGGTGCTCGTGCGGCTCCTGGTCTACGGCGTGTCCAGCCGGAGGCCCCATGACTGACCCTCACTCCCGCCCCCCCCTGCGTGTCCTGGCGCTGTGCCTGGGCAACATCTGCCGCAGTCCGCTGGCCGAGGCGCTGCTCGCCCGCGAGCTGGAGGCCGCCGGGGTGAGTGCGGTGGTGGACTCGGCCGGCACCGGCGAGTGGCACGTGGGCCGACCGGCCGATCCGCGCAGCCGCGAGGTCGCCCGCCGCCACGGCCTGACCCTGGGTGGCCGGGCCCGGCAGCTGACGGTTCACGACTTCCACACGCAGGACGTGATCCTGGCCATGGACGCGCAGAACGCTGCCGACGCCCGGCGGCTGCGGCCCGGCGGTGCCCGCGCCCGGATCGTGCTCATGCGCGACTTCGACCCCGACGCCCCCGGCACCGACGTCCCGGATCCGTACACCGGTGGCCCCGACGCCTTCGAGGACGTCTACGGCATGCTGGAACGCAGTGCCCGGAGCTTCGCGGCGCAGGCCGTCCGGATGGAGCCGTGAGGGCGCGCCAGCGTGGGAACGTGGTGAGAGGCGCACTGTAGACTGCGGGGCATGGACAACCGCACGAACCTCGACGACTACCTCGCGGGGCTGGGGATCAGCGACGCCGACGAGCAGGAGTTGCCCCCGCCCGCCCCGGAGACGGCACCCAGCGCGGCCCCCGCCCTGGAGGCCGCCCACGAGGCCCCCGTCGTGACCCTCGAACGGTTCCTGCGCGGTCTGGTGGCACGGATCGACCCCTCCCTGAGCGTGACCGTGCAGGACGCTGGCGAGGCGCTCGAGGCCGAGATCACCGGTGAGCACGCCGCCCGCCTCGCCGGACGCGACGGCCGCACCCTGGGGGCCATCGAGGTGCTCGCGTACACCGTGCTCGCCAAGCAGGACGGGCGCGGCGAGCTGCGCGTGCGGGTGGACGTGGGCGGCTTCCGCAAACGCCAGGCCGAGACCCTGACCCGGCTGGCCGAGCGCCTCGCCGTACAGGTCGCCAAGAGCGGCGAATCCCACGAGATGCAGCCCATGCCCGCCGCCGAGCGCCGCGTGATCCACATCGCCCTCAAGGAGCATCCGGACGTCATGAGCGAGTCCGTCGGGGAGGGCCAGAGCCGCCGCCTGGTCATCCGGCCCCGGCACGGTTGAGCCCGGCCCTGACCGGCCCCGGCCCCACCCGCCGCGATCTCCTGCACGCCATGGCCGGGCAGCTGCGCCGCGCCGGCGTGCCCTCGCCCGAGGTCGACGCGCGGGCGCTGCTGCTGCATGTCCTGCAGCTGAACCCGGTGCACCTGATCACCGCCCCGGACGCCCTGGTGCCGCCCGGACACGCCGACACGCTGCGCCACCTGACGGATCGCCGCGCCGCCCGTGAACCCCTGCAGTACCTGCTGGGCACCGTCGAATGGGGCGGCCTGACGCTGCACGTCGATCCGCGCGCCCTGATCCCGCGCCCCGAGACCGAGTGGCTGCTCCACCTGACGCTGCGCATCCTGCGCGGCGTGAGCGCGCCCCGCGTGGTGGACGTCGGTACCGGCAGCGGGGCACTGGCGCTGGGCCTCCGGGCCGCCCGGCCGGACGCCCACGTCACCGCGACCGACCTCAGCCTGGACGCCCTGGCCCTGGCCCGCGAGAACGCCGCGCACACCGGCCTGCCGATCACGCTCCGGCACGCCGACCTGCTGTCGGGCGTGCCCGGCCCCCACGACATGGTCGTCTCCAATCCACCCTACCTGCCCGACGCCGACCGTGACCACGCCCAGCCCGAGGTGCGCCACGACCCGGATCACGCGCTCTATGCGGGACGGGACGGCCTGGACATTGCCCGCCGGCTCGTCGTGCAGGCCCACGCCCACCTGGCCCCCGGCGGTCACCTGGCGCTGGAACTCGATCCCCGCAACGCCCCCACGCTCCTCGACGACCTCACCCACAGCGGCTGGACGGCGCAGCTCCACACCGACCTGACGGGCCGTGAACGCTTCATCACCGCCCGGCGCGGGTGATCATCGGAGCGGGCCGTCCGTCAGAACTCTTCGTTCTGGAGCGACACCAGTGACCGCTGCCACTCCGGATGCGACGGCAGACGTTCGGTGCGCGGCAGCAGCTGGGCCACCTGCTCATAGGACACGCCCTGCAGGACGGTCGCGCAGACCGGCGTGAGCACCGTCAGCTGCGGCTGCGGGCCGGTGCAGTCCAGCACCCCGAACTCGAACGCGGTCTCCAGCGACTGACCCGCCGCACGGGTCACCACGGCCCCGTAGCCGTTCGAGAAGCGGAACGTGAGGACGTCCCCCTCCGGCAGGGACTGCCGGTGCGGCAAGGCCAGCACCTGTGGAAAATCCACGGTCTGCTCGAACAGCAACGAGCGGCTCTCGAATCCCGGCGGATCAATCAGGGTCATGGACGGCGGTCTCCCGGCCACCCGGAGGGAACAGTGGGGACGTTCCGGGCGGCCCACCAGCGACTCGGCTGGTCATACCCGGAGCGTACCGGACAGCACCTTACCTGCCCCTGACGCGGCGTCTCCTAAAGGCGTGGATCGGTGTGCCCGCGCCGTGTGCGTCGGGAATGCCGGCCGCACACGGCACATCAGTAGATGTTGCGGGACACCGCGACCGTCGTGATGGTGCGGCCGGTCGTCGCCCGGCCGAGCACCGTCTGCCCGGCGGCGAGCGTCAGGGTGACGCGCCGCTGCCCCACGCCGGCATACGCGAAGGTGCCGGTGTCCAGGTAGTCGGACACGATCCGCAGGGTGCCGCCCACGGGCGGGGTCGTGGGCACGGTTCCCACATTGGTGCACGCGACGTACTGCACCAGCACCCGGCGGGCCTCGTTGGCGGGATCCGGCGCCACGCTGGTCCATTCGCCGCCCCCCGTGACGGCGCTGCGCGTGACGAAGGCGTACGCGACATACTCGTAATAGATCCCGGCACGGTCACAGTCGCCGTCCTTCACGGCGCGGGCCGTCAGCACGAGCTGGTCTGCACCGGCGGTGGCCGACGCGCCCGGCGCCACGGCATCCACCCCCACCGGCTGCCCGCTGGCCGCGATCCGGTAGGCCCGCCGCACGTCGTCCGCGACGACATTGGCCGCCTGCTGCACGTGCTCGATCCCGGTGGACTGCGCCACCGACAGCTGCGAGAGCCGGTTGGTGCCGTGGATCAGCTGCGACGCGAGGCCCAGGATCAGCGCGGCGATGGCCAGGGTGATCAGCAGCTCGACCAGCGTGAAGGCGGCGACCCGGCTCATCGGCGGTACAGCTCCGTCACGGTCGAGTGTGCCGATCCGCTGCCCAGCGGCGTGTACGTCACGGTCACGCGCATCAGTCGGGCGTCCGCCGAGGGCGTCAGGGTGGGCACCGTCGGTGCGGCGGATGTGAAGGTCACGTTCCTCGCGGCATCGCTGACACACGGATACGTGGCCTCGGCCGTGTCCACCTCGCAGGCCGTGACGCGCCAGGTGTGATCCGCCACGGCCGGCGGCGTCCGGGAGCCCAGCACCCCGAACGCCGCCGGGCTGCGCCACGCCTCGGTGACGCCCTCCAGGTACGCCTGAGCGGCCTGGTTCACAGCCAGGCCGGAGCGCGACACGCTGTTCATCCCCAGCGACGTGGTGATCGCCGAGGACAGCGCGACCACGACCGCGAACACCGCGATGGCGACGAGCACCTCTATCAGGGTCATCCCGCCGACCCGCGCCGTGGAGGTCACGGCGTCACCGTCTTGAGGAGCGCCGTCGGTCCGAGCAGATACACCGTGCGGCGCCGGGCCGCGACCACCACGTCCAGCTTCAGGTCGTGTCTCAGCGCGCCGTAGGGAGCGAGCAGCGTCGCGTACGCGCGGCCGGACGCCACGGACGGGCACGTGGTCCGGCACGCCAGCGACAGGGTACCGGCCTCGACCGGCATGGTGGCCGACCACGTCGGGGGAGCGGCAGGACCGCTGCCCTGGTACAGCGTGAAGGTGCGGGTCGCGGCATCCAGGGTCACGTACACGTCGTGGTTGGTGATCCGCACGCGCGCCCGGGCGCGGGTGAACACCCGCTGCACCTCGGACACGGCGGCCTGAACCCGCATGGTCTGGGTCCACGTGAGGTAGCTCGACACGCCCAGGCCAGCCAGGATGCCCAGGATGGCCACGACGACCAGCACTTCCAGCAGGGAGAACCCGGTGGCGCGCATCAGTTGCCCTGCTCGGCCCACGAGAAGGTGGCCTCGGCGACCCTCGGCACCGCCAGGGTCGGCATGGCGGTGTTCAGGTTGGTCTTCAGTCCCGCCAGCAGCGGCTTGCTGTAACAGAAGTTGTAGTAGTCCGTTCTGCCGCCTGTCGTGGTGGTCGGACAGATCTGCGAGGCCACCCGGCCCGGCGTCGTGCCGGCGAGTGTGGTCGTATAGATCCGTGAGGACGGCACCCCCGCCGCGTCGTAGGCGATACCGCCGGTCACATCGTTCTCGACGATCACCGCGCCCATGAACGCGCCGTCGGTGCCGGTGACGGTCACGTCCATACCGGGCGGGGTGGGCCGGGTGGCGCTGGTCGCCGTCAGGTCGTGGGTGCCGATGATGTAGAGCAGCCCCCTGAACGCCCCTCCCTTGAGCGTGACGTTCATGGTGGCGCTGTTCCTGCCGGTGACGGCCGGAGCCTGGATGATCAGGACACGTGCGTCGGGGCAGGGAACCACGTCGATGTCGAGCTTGTTGCCGTTCGCGCCGGGAGCGTCGAGCCACTGCACGCCGTCCGTGGCCGCGTCACACCGGTCCGCCTGGACGATCCGGTTCGCGGGCAGGGCCCCCTTGAAGGTCGCCTTGGTCACGCCGAAGGTGGTCTGGAACAGGCGATCGGGCCGGACCGGCAGGTGGCCGCACGCATAGTCGATGCAGGAGGTGTCGCCGTTGCCGTTGGTCGTGATGGAGTTCGTGGAACTCAGGATGGACGCGCCACGCGTGGTCACGGCGAGCTGGTCACCCGTCGAGAGCGGAAGCGTGGTTCCCGTACCGCTGGCGCCGGTGGTGCTGTTGTCGATCAGGGCCAGTTCCATGACCCCGCCCAGGGGATCGGCCGCCAGCACCTTGTACGCGCGGGGCACGGTGGTGCCGCCGGCATACGTGGCGTAGGTCACGACGTCCCCGACCCTCGGCGGCGTGCCGCCGGTCACGGTGACCGTGTAGACCGGGGACAGCGGATAACCGGTGGGATAGCCGGGCTGGGCCGGATCGCGCGGCTGGCAGCCGCCGGGCCCCTGCGTGCAGCTGATCGTGAAGCCGCTGGCCGACGTGCTGCCGCCCTGCTCGCCCTCGACCATCTTGTTGCCGCTGTTGACGACGCTGCCGTCCGAACTGACCGCCGAATCCGAGATGGACTTGAGGACAAAATAGATGTCGTAGCTGAGCACCACGGTCCGTGTTGCTCCCCCCGTGGCCGTGCCGGTCGAGCGCAGTTCGACCTTCCCCTGGCCGGGCACGGCGGTGCCGGTCACCTCGAACTGGCCGCCCGCCACCTCGCTGCCCGAACGGAGATCGCTGAGCTTCAGGACATTCGCGACCTGATTGGCGACATACGCCGGCTCCTGGCCGATATACAGTGGCCCGGACACCGTGAGGTACCGGGTGATCCTCGCCATGGCCCGCTCCAGCCCGGCGTTGGCCAGGTAGAACGCGGGGATCTTCTGGGCCTCGGCGGCGGTCGTCTGCCGCACCGACACCGCGAAGGTCGACGCGACGACCAGCATGACCACGACCAGCACCGTCATGGTCAGCACCGCCACGAGTACGAATCCATCCCGTTTCATCGCGTCCTCCTGCAGCAGCCGTGCGATGCGCCCAGGAACGGGGAAGGTGCGGGGGGCGCCACCCCGCCGGAACCGAGGGTGTTCCGGGTACCAGGCTGACCTGACCCCAGCGGCGAACCACATCCGGTATCCACAGATGGTAGCAGCCCGGCCATGCGTGCGGCGGGCCTGGTGCCGGGCCACGCCGGGTGACGGCCGGAACGCCGCGGTTCAGCCGACGTCGGCACGGAGCGGGCCGTTCCGGGACGGATCGGCCCTGCTCCACCCGGCAGAGGGCCCGGCGCGACGGATCACAGCGTGCTGGTGGCCTGCACCCACCACTGCGGAAAGCGGGCAGCGATGGCCTGGGCGCAGTCGTGGGCGTGATCCTCGCTGCCGGCCAGAGCGAAACACGTGCTGCCCGAACCGCTCATCAGCGGGGAGCGCAATCCGGCGTCCGCCAGGGCGCCGAGCGCTTCCTGGATGGCCGCGTGCCGGGCGGCGACGGGGCCTTGCAGGGCATTGAGGTACGGCACCGGCCGGCCGTCCGCCAGGGTGGCCAGCACCGTGTCGATGTCCAGCGGCACGGTGA
The DNA here is from genome assembly GCF_034440735.1 of Deinococcus sp. AB2017081. NCBI lineage: Bacteria > Thermotogati > Deinococcota > Deinococci > Deinococcales > Deinococcaceae > Deinococcus > Deinococcus sp. AB2017081. The sequence continues at coordinate 41,752 of NZ_CP140098.1, forward strand.
AGGTCTCCTCGGCGTCGAGCCAGTGGTAGGCGTCGCGGGCGCTGACCTCCACGCCGGGATTGACGAGCACCAGCGGTGTGCGCGGCACCGGCAGCGGCGTGAGGATCTCGCCGGTGCCCTCCGCGACGGCCGCCCGGCCCAGCAGGAAGAAGGGCACGTCGGCCCCCAGCGGGCGGGCCAGAGCATGCAGGTCGAGGCCGGCGGGATACATCCGGGCCAGGGCCATCAGCGTGGTGGCGGCGTCGCTGCTGCCGCCGCCCAGCCCACTGGCGACAGGCAGCCGCTTGTGCAGGATCAGCCGGGCGCCCTGGTCGGTGCCGGCGGCGTCCAGGTACGCGCGGGCAGCGCGGTACACCAGGTTGCGCGAGTCGGTGGGCAGATCCGCGCCGCGCACCTCCAGCGTCAGGGTACTGGCCGGCGCCACGCTCAGGTCGTCGCCGGTCGCGAGCGGCACCATCAGGGTATGGAGGTCGTGGTAGCCGTCAGCCCGCGGCGCCCGCACGCTCAGGCCCAGGTTGACCTTCGCGGGCGCGAAGTACGTGGTGCTGCCGGGGGGAAGCGGATCAGGCATGCCCGTCAGCATCCCACACCCGGGCGACCGCCTGGGCCAGCGGCAGGTCGGCGGGCGTGGTCACCTTGAACAGCCGCGCGTCGCCGGGCACCAGCCGCACCGGATGCCCCTGCCGGGCGAGCAGTCCCGCGTCGTCGGTGGCGGCGTGGCCGTCGGCGCGGGCCAGGTCGTGCGCGGCCAGCAGTTCCAGCCGCCGGAACGCCTGGGGGGTCTGCACGGCCCACAGGTGATCGCGCGGCACCCCCTGGAGCCACTCGCCGCCCGGCGTGGCCCGCACCAGGGTGTCGGCCACGGGCAGCGCGGCGGTCGCGGCTCCGGTCTCACGCACGGCGGCCAGCAGGGCGTGGATCGTCGCGGCTCCCAGGAACGGCCGGGCCGCGTCGTGGATCAGGACGTGGCACGCCGACGTGGCCTGCAGCAGGGCATACACCGTGTCCTGCCGGGTCGCGCCGCCCACGATCACACGGACGTCCCCCAGGTCTGCCTGTGCGCCGGGCGACAGGCCGGCGGGCAGGGCCACGATCACCTCGTCCACGTGAGGCCGCAGGGCATCGATGCTGCGGCGCAGCAGGCTGCGGCCGTTCACGCTCAGGTAGGCCTTGGGCCCCAGGCCCAGGCGCGTGCCGGCCCCGGCAGCAGGAATCAGCGCCGCAACGGTGTCGGCAGCGGCCTGGCCCCTCACGGCGTGCCCCCGTCCTGGCCCCAGCGGCGCATGCCGGGGGTGTCGAGCCCGAACTGGTCGAGCACCCGCACGGTCACGAAGTGCAGCAGTTCCGCCACGTCGCGCGGGGCGTGGTAGAAGCCGGGGCTGGCGGTCATGACGGTCGCCCCGGCGTCGTGCGCGGCCAGCAGGTTCACGAGTGCGGGGCGCGGCAGGGGATCTTCACGCACGACCAGCACCAGCGGGCGGCGTTCCTTGAGGGTCACGTGCGCCGCACGGGTCAGCAGCGTGTCTGCGAAACCATGCGCGATCTTGGCGAGCGTGCCGGCCGAGCACGGAATCACCAGCATGCCCGCCGTGCGGAACGACCCACTGGCGACGCTGGCACCCAGGTCGCGGTCGTCATGGACATGCGCGGCCAGCGACACCAGATCGGCCAGCGTGGGCGTGCCGCCCTCGGCCGCCATGACGCGCTTCGCCCCGCTGGACACCACCAGATGTGTGTCGACGCCGGCGTCCCGCAGGGCCGCTAGCACGGCATGGGCATACGGCATCCCGCTGCCGCCGGACACGCCGACGACCAGCTTCACAGGCGCTCCCCGACCGGCGCGTCCGCACGGCGGCGTCGCCGGTGCTGGATCTCCGCGCCCACGAACACCAGGGTATTGAGCACATAGGTGGCGACCAGCGTGCCCAGCAGCGCTCCCTGCCCCGCCGCTCCGGCCAGCACCGGCACGTCCGGAAAGCCGACCAGCCCGGTGCGGGGGGCCAGGGCTGCCACCGCCGTGCTCCAGGTCAGCAGCAGCATGCCTCCCCACGCGCTGTCCATCACGGACGTGCCCGGCAGCAGCAGCCCCAGGGCGCGGTAGCCCAGGGGGCGGGCCCGGCGCACGCTGACGGGCGCTCGCGGCAGCAGCAGCGACAGGATCAGCACCCCGGCCAGCAGGCCGGCAGCCGTCAGCGCCACGCCCAGCCGGACGCTGCGCCCGGCCCCGGCGGTATACAGCTCCTGCGGCGAACGCAGCGCCCCCACCAGCGTGACGCTCAGGTCGCCGGTCACCGCGCGGGTCAGGCTGCGCTGATCCGGGTAGCACAGCCGGGGCTGGCCGGGCCGGTGGGCGCGCTGGAAGGCCGCGCCGGGCACGGCCGGGTTCAGGCCCAGGTTGAAGGCCGCCGCCTCCTGATCCGGCCGGGCCGACAGCGCGGCGCGGTAGCGGTCGCGGGCCTGGGCGTCGTCGCCGCGCGCCTGGGCGATCACGCCCAGGTTGTTCTGGGCACAGGGATCGGGCAGGGCGCGGGTGTAGGCGTCGCGGGCCTCGCCGTCGTCGCCGCTCAGCTGGGCCGCCAGCCCGCCCAGCAGCGCGGCGTCCGGGCCGGGGCGCAGGCTCAGGTCGGCGAGCTGCGCCGCGCTCCAGCCGCCGCCGTAGGTGCCCAGGTTCAGGGCCGGGGCACGCAGGGCCGCGCTGGCCTGGTTGCTCCACTGCCACCCGCCCAGCGCCGTGACCAGGGCGGCCGCCAGCAGCGCCAGCAGCAGCCGCTCGCCCAGCGACGTGTACGACACGGTGACGCGGCGCGCACGGGCCAGCGGGTGGCGCAGCCAGGACCGCCAGCGCCCGCCCAGCGGAGCGGTGTCGCGCCCCTGTGTGGCCCACGCGCGGGCCTGCAGTGCCCACAGCGCCGCCGCCACGGCGATCAGCAGGGTCAGCGTGGCCAGCCGCGCCGCGTCGCGCACACCGCGCAGGCCCTGCGGCCCCAGGTTGTACAGCGTCCCGGCGTTCAGCGAGCGCGTGAACTGCCGCCACTGCTCCGCCTCGCCACTGCGGCCCTGGGCGTCCAGCACGGCGGCGTAGCGGGCGTACAGGGACGGGCCGCCCTCAAAGCGGGGGTGGAGATCGCGCAGGTAGCGCATCCACACGTCGGCGCGGGCCAGCCGGTTCTGCGTGAGCAGGGTTCCCACGTAGCCGCTGGGATTGCCGTAGGCATACAGGGCGGCCCGGCTGACCGGCAGTTCCGGGTCGAGGCCGCGTGCGGCGGCGTCCCGCTGGGCCCGGCCCAGGGCGAGGTCGGCGGCGGCCGGATAGCCGGCCCCGTCCAGCCGGGCCGCCAGCTGCACCCACGCCGGGAAGGGCAGCGGCCCGGCCAGGGCACGCCGGACGCTGGTCAGGGCACGGTACGGGTCGGCGCGGGCGGCCCGCGCCTCGCGCAGCGCCAGGAAGGGATTGGTGGGATCGGCGGTGACGGCCTGGGCCAGCAGCGCCGCCGGCACCGTGTCGGCGACGCGGGCCAGGTGGCCGGTGATCTGCGCATCCGGCGGCAGCACCACGCGCTCGCGCAGGGTCACGCCGGCGCTGCTGTCCAGCGTGTAGCGCTCGGTCAGACTGCCCTCCTGCGTGGTGACCAGCACGGCCCCGCCCGAGGCGTCGATGGACGTGACCAGTCCCGGCAGATCCGCGCGGCCCAGCACGCTGCCCGCCGCGTTCAGGACGTAGACGTTCGGCCCGGCCCCCACGTACGTCAGGTCACCGACCTGGAGGGGGCCGCTCAGGTCACCCATCACGGCCGGGTAGGTGCGCTGCCACAGCACGCGCGGGCCGTCCTCGTAGCGCAGGGTGCGGCCCTCCAGCACCGGGGCGGCCTGGGCGACCTGGGCCGTCAGCGCCAGGGCCAGCAGGGCACGTCTCACGGCTGGCCCGACTCCGCGCCGCGCCTGTGGGGGGGCCGAACCAGCAGGTGCGCGGCCCGCACCGCCATGGCGGCCCCGCCGGCCAGCAGGTCGCTCAGGCCCCCGTAACGGGTGGCGAGCAGCAGTCCGACCGGCACGGCGACGGCGGTGGCGAAAGGCACGGCATTGAGGTTCACGCGGGACTGCAGGGTGGCGCGGTACAGCGGGATCAGCAGCAGCCCGGTGCCCACCATCCCGGCCAGCGTGAGTGGAGCGGCAACGAGCAGGGCGCCCAGCAGCGGCGCGATCCCCCCACCCCCCTGGAAGCGGAAGTACAGCGGGTAGCAGTGTCCCAGCACGACCCCCAGCATGGCGACCCAGGTGGCCTCCGGGGCCAGGATCAGCCCCACCCCCGCCGCGACCGCGCCCTTCACGATGTCCAGCACCGTGACCAGCACCGCCGCGCCCACGCCGTACTGGCGGTACGTGCCGCTGCCGCCCGGCAGGTCGCGGCCCCGGATGTCCTCGCCGCGCCTGCGGGAATACAGCACGCCCGCCACCAGCGATCCGAGCAGGTAGGACACGGCGAAGACGAGCAGCAGGGCAGCCATACGCGCCGCATTCTACGGGCGCGGGCCGCCCTACACTGAACCGCATGTCAGGAACGGGGAAGCCTCCGGCGCTGTCGCGACCCGAACTGCGGCGCTACTCGCGGCCACTGCTGGTGCCGGAGTGGCTCGATGGCGGGGCGCAGGAACGGGTGCAGGCCGCCTCGGTGCTGGTGGTGGGGGCCGGCGGGCTGGGCAGTCCGGTCATCGCGCAGCTGGCCGGGGCGGGCGTGGGCGAACTGGTGATCTGCGAGGGCGACCGGGTCGAACTGAGCAACCTGCACCGGCAGACCCTGTACGCCCTCGGGGACGTGGGACGTGCCAAGGCCGAGGTCGCGGCGGCGCGGGCGCAGGCGATCAATCCACACGTCCGGGTGCGGGTGGCTCCGGCGCTCACCCCGGACACGGCCGACGCGCTGATCCAGGCGGCCGACCTCGTGCTGGACGCGACCGACAACTTCGAGACCCGCTACGCCATCGCCGATGCGTGTGTGCGGGCCGGCCGCGAGTGGGTGTGGGGGGCGGCGGCTGGGGTCAGCGGCATGCTGAGCGTGTTCGGGCCGGCCCTGGGCCTGCGCGACGTGTTCCCTGAACCGGGGGACGCGGAATCCTGCGCCGAGGCCGGGGTACTGGGGCCGCTGCCGAACGTGGTGGGCAGCATGATGGCCCTGGAAGCCCTGAAGGTGCTGGGCGGCGTGGGCGAACCGCTGCGGGGCCGGATCTGGACACTGGACGCCCTGTCGGGCCGGGTTCGGACACTGGCGCTGAGGCCGCCGACCAGCATGGCAGATTAATCCTCTCCACATTCCATACTCATAATGTTTTATCGTTCTGGTGGGCACTGCGCCGATTTCACAGCGTTTTTGTCCTTCTGGTGACAGCAGAATTGACCGAAAAAGCGCGGCCTGGCGCAGGTCAATTGACTTGACGTCGATGAATTGTATGTTACCGTGCAATTGAGCCGCGACCCAGCTCAAATTCACGTCTGGAGGTACATGCATGGCCAGAGCCAGCAAGCCCGCCGCGAAGAAGCCCGCCGCCAAAGCTGCTCCCAAACGCACCAGCGGTGCCAGCAGCAAGATCGCCAAGACCCAGATCATCGATCTGGTGGCCGACCGCACCAGCCTGAACAAGAAGCAGGCCGGGGACGCCGTTGCCACGATGCTCGACGCCATCGTCAGCGCCCTGAAGGGCGGCCAGACGGTCGGGCTGCCCGGTCTGGGCACCCTGAGTGTCGCGCAGACCGCCGCCCGGACTGGCGTGCGCCCCGGCACCAGCGAGCGCATCACCATCCCTGCCGGCAAGAAGGTGCGCTTCAAGGTCGCCAGCACCCTCAAGGGCACGCTCTGAGCTGAGTAGGTCGAAGTTGATCTTCAGATCAACCGAGCGGAGCGAGTATCGAAGAAAGTACGTCGTAGCGGGAATGGAGAGGTTCCGGAGCCGTCCCGGAAGCGCGTAATGTTAGCTACGACGTACTGAGATGTGGCCGGGCAGCCCCGGCTGCCCCACGCGTAGGGTGAGCTTCACAGCGCCTCCGGCCTCGTTCCGGAGGAACTTTTTTTGTGGGTGAATCGCACGCCGATACCGCCCAGCCTCGGCGCAGATCGGCAGTATTTATGGAACCTTCACGTGGATTCAGAATGGGCAGTTTTGTGACCTCCCCCACCCGGCCCACCCTTGCGGGGCGGGTACGTTGACCTCATGAAGATCCTCCTGAGCCTGACCGTGGCCGCCCTGGTCAGCAGCGCCGCCGCCAAGCCCATCGTGGTGGGCAGCAAACTCGACCCCGAAGCGCAGATCCTGGGCCAGATGATCCTGCTCACGCTGAAAAATGCCGGCCTGGAGGTCACGGACAAGACCAACCTGGGCGACACCGGCGTGAACCGCAAGGCGATCCTGGCCGGCGAGATCGACGTATATCCCGAGTACACCGGCAACGCCGTGTATCTGTTCCCCGCCGCCAAGATCGGTGCGAAGCAGGCGGGCAACCCCGGCACCATCTACGGCCTGGCCCGGCAGCTCGACGCCAAGAACGGGATCACGTGGCTGAAGCCCGCCAACGTGAACAACACCTGGGTGATCTCGGTGCCGCAGGCGCTGGCGACCAGCGCGAAGCTGTCCAGCGTGGCCGACCTTGCCACGTACCTCAAGGGCGGCGGGAAGTTCAAGATCGCGGGCAGCCCCGAGTTCTTCAACCGACCCGACACCATGCCGGCCTTCGAGGCCGCGTACGGCTTCAAGCTCACGGCCGACCAGAAGCTCGTGCTGGCCGGCGCGACGCCTCCCCAGACCCAGCAGGCCGCCGCCAGCGGCACCAATGGCGTGAACGCGGCCATGGCCTACGGCACCGACGGCACGCTCAGCGCCCTGAAGCTGGTCGCCTTGAAAGATCCCAAGGGTGCCCAGGCCGTGTACCAGCCCGCGCCGATCATCCGTACGGACACCCTGAAGGCCAACCCGCAGGTCTCGGCGCTGCTGAACAAGACCTTCGCCGGGCTGACCGCGCCGGTCATGCAGGGCCTGAACGCCAAGGTGGCGCTGGAAGGCCGCACTGCACAGGACGTGGCGTCGGAGTACCTCAAGAGCAAGGGCCTGATCAAGTGAGCGTGACCGGATGAGCACGTTCCCGCTCTGGGATCAGCCCTGAGCGTGCGCGCCTCGCAGTCGGCAGGGGCGGGGGACAACACGTCTTCCGCCCCCCGTCAGTCTCCGGCACGTGCGGATGTACAGATGGTGCTGTGGATCGCCGGGGCGGCCATGCTGGCCGGGGCGCTGCTGCCGTGGGTGCTGCTGCGCCCCAACCGGCTCGCGCCGGGCGAATATGCCCGGCTGCCGGGAGTCTGGATGGCGGCGGCGGTGGTGCTGGCGCTGCTCCCGGCGCTGGCTGCCCGCTGGTCACGCCGCGCCGTGTGGCTGCCGGCAGGGCTGGCACTGGTGCTGGGGGTGTGGCTGCTGGGCGACCGCACCCACGCCGCCCTGATCGGGCAGGCGCCGTTCGCGCGCGCGAGCGCGGCGAGCGGGGTGTGGCTGTACATGCTGGGCGCGGCCGTGGCCGTCTACGGCGCGCGGCAGGCGGTCGGCACACGCCGCACCGGTCTGCTGGCGTGGTGGTGGGTGGTGCCGGTCGCGGCCCTGGTGCTGCTGGGACAGCTGTCGAGCTGGTCTGTGCTGGTCGAGGGCCGCAGCGAGGGAACCCGGTGGCTCCAGGAACTCGCCCAGCACCTGCGGCTGGTCGGGAGTGCCCTGGGGCTGGCCCTGCTGATCGGAGCGCCCCTGGCGGTCTGGGCCGCCGGGCGCGAGCGGGTGGCCGGGGCCGTGCTGGGCCTTGCGGGCGCCGTCCAGACGATTCCCAGCCTGGCGCTGCTGGGGCTGCTGATCGCGCCGCTGTCGGCGCTGTCGCGGGCCGTGCCGGCGCTGCGCGAGTGGGGCGTGGCCGGGATCGGGGTCGCGCCTGCCCTGAGTGCCATGACCCTGTACGCGCTGCTGCCGGTACTCCGCAACGGAGTGGTGGCGCTGCGCGGTGTGCCGCCCGGCGTGGTCGACGCGGCCCGGGGCATGGGCATGACGGCCTCGCAGCGCTTCTGGCGCGTGCAGCTCCCGCTCGCCCTGCCGGTGTGGCTGGCCGGGGTGCGGCAAGCGGCGGTGCTGCTGGTCGGCGTGGCGGCGGTGGCGGCCCTGATCGGCGCGGGGGGCCTGGGCACCTACATCTTCAAGGGGCTCCAGAGCGCCGCCGCCGACCTGATCCTGCTGGGCGCGGTGCCGGCGGCGGTGCTGGCTGTCGCCGTGGATGCCCTGCTGCGCGGCATCGAGACGCTGCTGGGCCGCCGTCTGGGGCGGGCGGCGTGACACCGAAACGGAGACCCGAATGATCGAACTCCAGAGCCTGGACAAACGTTACGGGGACAGCTACGCCGTCCGCGACCTGAACCTCGTCTTTCCCGACGGACAGCTCACCGCGCTGCTGGGGCCGTCCGGCTGCGGCAAGACCACGACACTGCGCATGATCAACCGCCTGATCGAACCGACGGGCGGGCGGGTGCTGCTGCAGGGTCAGGACACCCGTGACCTGCCTCCGGAAACGCTCCGGCGCGGCATCGGATACGTCATCCAGCAGATCGGACTGTTCCCGCACCTGAACGTCGCGCAGAACGTGGCGACGGTGCCGGATCTGCTGGGCCGCGATCGCCGCCAGACCGCCGCCCGCGTGGACGAGTTGCTGGCCCTGGTGGGCCTTGATCCCGGCACCTTCCGCGAGAAGAAGCCGGCCGAACTGTCCGGCGGGCAGGCACAGCGCGTGGGGGTGGCCCGTGCCCTGGCGGCCGATCCGCCGGTGCTGCTCATGGACGAACCCTTCGGGGCGCTCGATCCGCTGGCCCGCGACGCGCTGCAAGACGCCTTCCGCGAGATCCAGCAGCGCCTGCGCAAGACGGTCGTGATGGTCACCCACGACATCGACGAGGCGCTGCGCCTGGGCGACCGGGTCGCGCTGATGAACGGCGGTCGGCTGGAGCAGGTGGGCACGCCGGACGACCTGATCCACCGCCCGGTCAGCGCCTTCGTGCGGCAGTTCCTGGGCGAGGACGCGACCCTGCGGCAGCTCGCGGGCCGTCGGGTCGCGGAGTTCATGGTGCCCGGCCCCGCCGCGCGAACCCTCCCCAGCGTGGACGAGGGCCTGAACGCCCGCAGCGCCCTGAGCATCATGCTCCGCGACGGCACCGACACGCTGGGCGTGACGCGGCAGGGCGAGCCGATCGGCACCGTCCGGTGGGAGGCACTCCGGACGCCGGGCACGGGCGGGCCGTGAGCGCTGGCCGCCCCTGGTGGCCGCTGCTGTGGCCGCTCGCCCTGCTGATCTGTGTCGTGCCCGGCGTGCTCGGCACCGTGCTGGCGCCGCTCAACCTGGGCGAGGTGCCCACCGCCTTCGATCCCCCCCTGTGGCGCCTGACCCTCACCCACCTGGGACTGGTGCTGCTGTCCACGGTGGTCGTGGTGGCGCTGGGCGTGCCGGTCGCCGTGGCCGTGACCCGGCCCCGGCAAGAGGCGCTGCGCCACCTTGCCGAGACGCTGGTCGGCCTGGGGCAGACCGTCCCGACCTTCGCCATCCTGGCCCTGGCCGTGCCGGCCCTGGGCTTCGGCTGGAAACCCACCCTGCTGGGCCTGATCGTCTACGGCCTGGTTCCGGTGGTCAGCAACGCTGTCGCCGGCCTGCTGGCCGTCGATGCCGGCGTACTGGACGCCGCGCGCGGCATGGGCATGACCCCGGCGCAGCGTCTGTGGCGGGTCGAGCTGCCGCTGGCCCGCCCTGTCCTGCTGGCAGGCATCCGCACCAGCACCGTGTACAACGTCGGCACGGCCACCGTGGGCGCCGCGCTGGGTGCCGGAGGCCTGGGCGAGCCGATCATCAATGGCCTGTCGCAGCAGAACACAGCCCTGGTGCTGGTCGGAGCGCTGCTGGCCGCCCTGCTGGCCCTCAGTCTGGACGCCCTGCTGGGTGTGATCGCGCCGGCGCCGACGACCCCCTCCTGATCCCGCACGGCGCGAGTGAACGCTGCTCTGGCCGCCGTCGTCCGACACAGGTGTAGACCTTCAGCAATCGTTCTCACATAAAACGCTTAATATGATGTTCATGCACACACCCCGGCAGGATCGGATCGCCCGGATCACTCCTGTCTGCATCCTCCGCTGAGACGGCCCGGCCTCCTTGCCGGGCCGTCGCTCACTGCGCGGCGTGCGTTGCCGCGTTTCCCTGCTCCAGAGGTGCCCTGTGACCCAGACCGCATTTCAGCCCGGAGATCGCGTCGTGCTTCCCCCCTACGGGATCGGTGTCGTGCAGGGCACGTGCCAGCGGCCGGTGGGGGGACATGACCAGGCGTATTACCAGGTGACCTTCGCCAATACGACCAGCCGCGCGTATGTGCCGGTCGCCGCGCCCGAGGGCGCTGGCCTGCGCGCCGCGCTCACGGCCGGCGATATGCCAGCCCTGCTGGCGTCCCTGAGTTCCAGCACCCTGAACCTGCCGCGCCAGTGGGCCGCCCGGCACCGCCGCGTTGCCGAGATCCTCGCCAGCGGCGATCCCTTCGAACTGGCCGTGCTCACCTGTGAACTGAGGCGCTGGAATGTGCAGCGCGGCCTGCCGGATCTGGACCGTCAGGCGCTGCGGCGGGCCATCCGTCTCCTGGAGCAGGAGGTCAGCGGCCTTCAGGACGGCGAGGCCGAGCGCGTGCAGCAACTGCTGGTCACGGCCTGG
>NZ_CP140098.1:60000-297500 GCF_034440735.1 Deinococcus sp. AB2017081
TTACTCCTTCTTCAGTCTGGATCCTGTGGTTCTGGCCGGGAGAAGCGGAGCGTCCATTCTGGACGGCCACTCGCCGGACGGGATCAGACAAGCCTTCCGACTGTAGCACACCGTCGTGGCTGGTGGTAGGGCGGCATGGCAGCCCAGACACAGAACAGCCGGATGCCCCTGAGGACACCCGGCTGCCGGAGACGGTCGCTCAGCGCAGAACGCGCAGCGCCTTGAGGATGGCGATCAGGACGACACTGCCGACCACGCCCCAGATGATGCTCCAGAAGCTGAAGCCGTTGCCGGCCGCCGCCGCGCCGCCGATACCCAGCAGGTTGGCGAAGATGAACTGCGCAAGGACTGCACCGACGATACCGATCAGGATATTGGCGACCGCACCCTGCTGGGCGTCGGTCTTCATGATGAGGCTCGCCAGCCAACCGCACAGCGCACCGACCAAAATAAGGATGATCCAACTCATGTGTGTTCCTCCTGGACGTACATGGGGTCAACGAACAGACTCGTTGTGTGGGCAGCATGAAACTGCGTCCAGACGTCTAATGTAGAACGCCCCACATTCTCAAGATGGACAGAAGGCGGGATGGATGTCCCGTCAACCCGACCTGAACCTCAGGCCTGGAACTGTGCCGTTCGGTTCTCATTCCTGACGGAGATGGGCGGTTCCGGGAGCACCCTGTGGCCGGACGGCAGGTTGTCTTGAGGTCGTCGCCCAGATCGCCCTGCCCGGTCGCGTACCATGACCGGCAGCGTCCCTCCGGGGGCATCAAGGAGTCTGCATGCCTGGCACCAGCATCGCGCCCCGAGCGTCTGTCCGCCCACGTGGGCGGCGTTCTTTCCATAACACGGCATCCGGGCGATCCGGCGTCGCCCGGCTGTGGAGTGACCTGTGACCTTCACCGTCCGGGCGCCGGCGAGCAGCGCCAACCTCGGGCCGGGCTTCGACTCGCTGGGCCTGAGCGTGCCGCTGTACACGACCGTGCGCGTGACGCGCCAGGACAGCACGGAGGTCGTCCCGCTGGGCGAGGCGCTGGACGGTACGCCCGCCGACGAGAGCAACTACGTGTACCGGGCGATGCTGCTGGCCGCCAAACGCGCCGGGCGACCCCTGCCGCCCGCGCGGGTGGAGATCGAGACCGAGGTGCCGCTGGCGCGTGGGCTGGGTTCCAGCGCCGCCGCCCTGGTGGCCGGGATCGTCGCCGGCAACGAGCTGCTGGGCCGCCCGCTGGACGGCGAGGCGGTGCTGGATGTCGCCGCGCGCGAGGAGGGCCATCCCGACAACGTGGCGCCGGCGCTGTTCGGGGGCATCGTGGTCGCCACGCTGGACAAGCTGGGCACCCACTACATCCGGCTCGATCCCCCTGCGCACCTGGGCGTGACCGTCCTGGTGCCGGACTTCGAGCTGAGCACCAGCAAGGCCCGCGCCGTGCTGCCCCGCGAGTACAGCCGCGCCGACGCCGTCCACGCCCTGTCGCACGCGGCGCTGCTGGCCGCCGCCCTGAGTGTGGGCCGGCTGGATCTGCTGCGGCACGCCATGCAGGACTACATCCATCAGGTGTGGCGCGCACCGCTGGTGCCAGGCCTGAGCGACATCCTGGACGACGCCCACCGGCATGGAGCGCTGGGGGCAGCCCTGAGCGGCGCCGGTCCCACCGTGCTGTGCTTCCACGACACGCGCGAGGACACCGGTCGCCTGCACACCTACCTGCACGGTGTCATGACGAGAAACGGCCTGACCGGACGCGTGCTCGATCTGCCCATCGACGCGGCCGGCACGGTGACCGAACACGCCTAGGTCTGGCATGACCGCGGCCGGCGCCCCGCCGGGCCGGTTCCGGTGACGCGCCGGCGCCCGAAGCTGGGCCGCCGGCCGTGGTGGCCCGCGCTGCTGATTGCCGGGGCGGGGCTGGCCGCGTGGATCAATGTGCCGCTCCCGATCCGTCCGTTCGACGGCAGTGCAGACCGGGTTCGGGCCCTGCCGGCCCTGGACGGGTTTCACGCCGGGCAGCGCGTCCTGGTGCTGTCGCCCCACCCGGACGACGAGACGCTGTGCTGCGCCGGCATGATCCAGCAGGCCCGCGCTGCCGGCGCGGAGGTGTGGATCACCTGGGTGACCGCCGGGGACGGCTTCGAGTTCGACGCGGCGCTGACCGAACGGGTGCTGCGGCCCCGCGCCCAGAACATGCGAGACCTCGGGGCCACGCGCGTGCTGGAAGCGAGGGCGGCGGCCCAGGTGCTCGGCGTGCCCCGCGACCACACCGTCGTGCTGGGCTACCCCGATCGGGGCCTCGCGCGCCTGACCACCAGCAATGTCGTCCGGCCGTATACGGCGCCCCGCACGGACGCGTCGGCGGTGTATGTCGCCGGCGCCCTGACCCCCGGCGCGCCGTACACCGGGCAGGCGCTGGACGCCGACCTGAACCGGGTGCTCGACACCGTGAGGCCAGACGTGGTGCTGGCCCCTGCACCGCAGGACTTCCACACCGATCACCACACCCTGGCCCTCCTGAGCATCCGGCTGATGGCCCAGCGCCGTCAGGAGGATCGTCTGCGGTTCTGGATCGTGCATGGGGGCATCGAATGGCCGGTGCCCAAGGGCCGGCACGAGACGCTGCCGCTGACCATTCCGCCGCGTGGCCGGACGCTGGCGTGGGAACGCGCCGACCTGACCCCCGCCGAGGTCGCCCGCAAGCGGGACGCCGTGGCCGTGTACCGGACGCAGACCCGCGTCCTGGGGCGGTTCATGGAGGCCTTCGTGCGGCGCAACGAGCTGCTCAGTCCCGACGCACCGGATCCCGATCCCGCCCCGGAGCCCGCAGCCCCATGAGGACGTGCGTGGCCGGGTGGCCGAGCCATGGCGTCCACAGCGGCGTGATCCTTGTCTCCAGCACCTCGAACCCCAGCCGTCGGTACAGCCCCAGGGCCGCGACGTTCTCGGTGGTGGTGGAGAGCTGCACGCCCGGCACGCCCAGACCGCCGAGCACACTCAGGTGAGCCTCCAGCAGCCGCCGGCCCGCGCCCGCACCACGGGCGGCCGGCAGCAGGTTCAGATGCAGATGCGCCGGGAACGCCCGCCAGTCGGCGTGGGGGGAGGGGTAGAGCGCCGCGCGCCACAGGTAACGCAGGCTCCGCAGCGTCGCGCTGGTGGGCCTCCGTCGGATCACCTGCCGCGCGACCACCCGGCTCAGGGCCTGCCGGTAGCGGTCATGCTCCGGCGCTCCCAGCACATACCCGACGACCTCGCCCGCACGCTCGGCCACGAAGCTGCCGGCCCCGGTTCCCTGGACATATGGCCCGATCCACAGGGCACCGAACAGCGCCTGATCCGGGAAATAGACCCGCGCGGACTGTCCGAAGAACCCCGTGAGATACGCGACGCGGGCCACGTCTGCCCAGTCCCGGGGACACACCGGACGGATCATGAGGGCAGCAGGCACCCGTGCAGTGTAGAGACCGGCACACCCGGACGACGCCAGTCGTCGTGGCCGTCGGGGGGAGGCGTCCCCCCGCTGGACGAATGGGGGATCAATCTGTGCTCAAGGCCAGCTATTCGGGGAGTGCCGGCAGTCCGGCGTACGGTGGGAGGCATGGACGATTTCCCGGCAGCGGACGCGGTGTGGCGGTATCTGGCAGGTCAGGGGTGCGAGCGGCGACGCACGGAGCAGCGGCCCCCGGACGGCCGCAAGGTGCACATCGTCCAGATCTGGCGACACGGGGTGCTGCTGGCGACCGGCGAACATGCCGATCCCCGCTTGGCGTCCTCACGTGCGCTGCTCGATGCCGTGCAGCTCCTGGCACCACCGGAACGGCCCCGGCTGCCTGCCCGGCCTGCCTACCCCCTGGTCGGGGCGTAGCAGGCCACATACCGCGTCCCCGCCGACCTGGCCGGATACCGATGTGGCCACGGCTCGCCAGGCCCTCCGCGTGCCGGCCGTCGGTTGCGCGGTGGGGAACTGGCGCCGGTGGGGAGTACGCGTGCCGGGGAGCCATCACCTGACCCTCAGGCCACCTTAGACCGGGCCTGACGGGCCGCTCACATTGATCCCGTCCCTACAGAACCGGCCATGATGCCGCTGCACACTCACCGCGTTGCACCTGTTCAATGGCTGTTCCCGGAAGAGCCTGGCGAGCCGTGCAACCAATACTGCTCCCTCCACCCCCGCCCTGGGGGTGTTGTCGTGGCAGCGGGCGGGCACCGCAGCCCACTTCCAGACGTCCGGCGACGGCCTCGATGATCCGGCCCCATTGGGTCGCCAGCGGTGCCTGCCCCTGCTGACATCTGTGGTCGGCGGCGCGGCAGGACAACAAAAAACCCCCTCTTCTCAGAGGGAGTGTGCTGGTCGAGGCGACAAGATTTGAACTTGCGACCCCTACCACCCCAAGGTAGTGCGCTACCAGGCTGCGCTACGCCTCGCTATCCAGCCACAGGACTATAGACGCCGCGGCGGGCGCGGTCAAGTGTGGGAACCGGGAGGCGACCGGTGCCGTACACCGGGGCATGGAATTCACCTGGACAGCCACCACCGAACGTACCCTCAGCGCCGGCAGCGCCCGGCTGGATGTGCTGGAGTACAGTGCCGCGCCCATGGAGGGGCCGCTGCAGGGCTTCCCGCAGATGCTTGCCCGGCCGGCCCGCTGGCGGCAGCTCGCGGTGCACGTGAACGGCGGCACTGCCACGCTGGAGTCCGGTGCACTGCAGTACCTGCGGGGCGATCTGGAGATGCAGGCCGTGTCTGCCGCCGGTGGCGGGGGCGGCCTGGGCGGCTTCCTGCGCGGCGCGGTCACTGCCGCCGCGACCGGCGAGGGCATGTACAAGACGGCGTTCCGGGGATCCGGCGTGATCTACACCGAACCGACCCGCCTGCACCTGCTGCTGGGCGAACTGCGCGGCGAGTCCGTGATCGTGGACGACGGCGCGTTCGTCGCCTGCACGGGAGACATCGCCGTGAGCCGCCACGTGAACCAGGGCTTCGCACAGATGGTCGGCAGCGGCGAGGGCCGCGTACAGCCCAAGCTGACCGGCAGCGGCATCTTTGCCCTGCAGAGCCCCGTGCCGCCCGAGGAATTCCAGATCCTGGAACTCCAGAATGACTCCCTGAAGGTCGACGGCAATCTGGTCGTGGCGTACACGGACGGCCTGACCTTCACCGTCGAGCGCAGCGCCCGTGGCCTGCTGGGCAGCGGCAAGACTGGCGAGGGCTTCGTGCAGGCCTTCCGGGGCACGGGCCGCGTGTGGCTGGCTCCCACCCTGCCCCTGCACGTGGGCGGCGTGACCGGCTGATACGGATTCCGTCCGATTTCCTTTTCCCCCTGCTGCGCAGCTCTGCGAGCCCGGTCGGATTGAATCCCGTTTTCAACGGGATGTGGTCGGAGTCCGGATGACCCCCAGCCCCGCCAGGGCACGTAGGCCCGCCTCTGCCATCCGGCGCAGGCGGGCTCTTTCGTTTCTGCTTACGCTGAGGATGTTCCCGCCTGCCTGCTGGCCGGCTTCCCTTGCCCCTGCGCGGCCACGCTCTGTGCCTCCCGGCGATCCGGGGAGGCCGCCGCCCCACGACGACCGGACGACCACCCATGGACATCCCCGACATCCACACCCTGTGGCGAGACCTGCACGCGGCCGTCACGCAGACCCTGGCGACCAACCAGTTCGCGCAGGGCGGCGTGATGATCGCCGCGCTGAGCGCGCTGGCGGTGTTCGCCCGCAGCCTGCCGGGCCAGCTCTGGCACTGGCTGCTGGGCCGATACACCATCACGCTGGACGTACAGGGCGACGACGCCGCGTTTCCGTGGCTGGCCGCGTGGCTCGCCGCGCAGCCGGTCGGGCACCGCCTGCGGCACCTGGGGGTGGTCACGCGCTTCAACGAACAGATGGGCGGCCAGAACCTGACCCTGGGCATCGACCGCGACGGCGACGAGGTCAACGTCCGGCTGGTGCCGCTGAGCGGGCAGGTGCTGGTGCGCGTGCAGGGCCACTGGATCCTGGCGCGTCCCCTGCGCACGCAGCGGCAGGGGCAGAACGAGCGGCTGCTGGGCGGCTTCACCCACAGCCTGACGTTGCAGATGCTGAGCAGCTCGCGCCATGTGATCCCGCAGGTGCTGCGCGGCGCGTACGAGTTCACCGCCGGGAAGGCCGACGGCCGCGTGGAGATCCACGTTCCCGAGTACCAGGGCTGGACGCTCGCCGAGCGCCGCGCGGCCCGCTCCCTGGACACCCTGATCTACGACGGCGACCTCGTGGGCGGCCTGCACGCCGACCTGAGCGCGTTCTTCGCCGACCGGGAATGGTACGCGGGCATGGGCATCCCGTACCGGCGCGGCTACCTGCTGCACGGCCCGCCCGGCAACGGCAAGAGCAGTCTGGTCGCCGCGCTGGCCGGCGCCTTCGGCCTGAACGTGTGCGTGCTGAACCTTGCCACGCCGGATCTGAGCGACGACCGCCTGACCAGCCTGCTGACCAACCTGCCCCGCCGCGCCCTGCTGCTGCTGGAGGACATCGACGCCGTGTTCGTGGGCCGCGAACCCCGTGCCCCCACCGTGAAGCTCTCCTTCAACGGCCTGCTGAACGCGCTGGACGGCGTCGCAGCTGGCGAAGGCCGCGTGGCCTTCATGACCACCAACGATCTGGCGGGCCTGGACGCCGCGCTGATCCGCCCCGGCCGCGCCGACCGGCATGTATTGATCGGCAACGCCACCCGTGCCCAGGTCGGCGGGATGCTGCGCCGCTTCTGGCCCACGTGGACGGACGCCGACATCGCCCTGCTGCTGCACGGCGTGCCGGACGGGCTGCTGAGCATGGCCCGCGTGCAGGAATACCTGCTGGAGCGCCGGGCCGATGCGGAGGCAGTGCGGCGGGACTGGGGGGAGCTGGTCGGGCACGGATGCCCCACGCGGTTGCGGCTGCTGGCGGGGTGAAGGGCAGATTCAAAGAGATACCGGAAGGTGGGCGCCTACGGCGGGCTCCCCAACCCCCTCTCCCCGCAGGGGACAGTGTGAGCGGGTCAGCCTACGTTCATGGAATCAGAGGAGCGAAGGGCCGCCCCTGAGCGGATGGGGCCACGGAAGGTGGCATTCGGTCAGGGCAGGGTGGGGTGCTTCGTCCTGAACCGCTCTCAAGATGGTTCTTTCGTCCCCGCTGGACAGACACGCCGACCTGCGCGGCGTTCTCCCATGCTTTCATGCCCCCAGATGTTCCAGGCCCTCAGCAGCGTGTTGTTCCCCGTCATCCTGGTGGCCGGTCTGGGGGCGCTGCTCTCGTCGCGGTTTCCCATCGATCAGGGCACGATCTCGCGGATCACGCTGTACCTGCTGTCGCCGGCGCTGGTGCTGGACGTACTGCTGAAAACACCCGTACAGGTGGGCGAAGCGCTGCACCTGGGCGTGGCCTACGCGGTCACGCTGCTGGCGTGCCTGGGGCTGGGCTGGCTGTGCGGCCTGGGACGGCCGGGGCTGACGCAGCGCAGCTACAGCGCCAGTGTGGGCATCTGGAACAGCGGGAACATGGGGCTGCCCATCGCGCTGTTCGCGTTCGGACAGGCGGGCTTCGAGCGGGCCACGGTGCTGTTCCTGGCGTCGTTTGTAGGGATGTACGCGGTCGGGCCGGCGGTCTACAGCCTGGGCCGGGGCGGCATGAGTGCGCTGGACGCCGTGAAAGACATCCTGCGCCTGCCCGCCATCTGGGCGACCGTGCTGGGCGTGGCGCTGCGGCTGCTGCACGTGCCGCTGCCCGAGGGTCTGACGCGGGGCGTGTCGCTGCTGGCCCAGGCCACGCTGCCCATGGTGCTGCTCGCGCTGGGGCTGCATCTGGGGGCGGCCGGTCGCCCCCGCGTGAATGCGAGGCTGTGGCTCGCCAGCGGAGCGCGGCTGATCGGCGGCCCCGTGATCGCGCTGGGCGTGGGCCGGGTGCTGGGGCTGGACGCACAGAATCTGGCCGTGCTGGTGCTGTCGGCCAGCATGCCCACGGCAGTGAATGCCCTGCTGATCGCCCGCGAATACGACGCGGACGTCGAGACGGTCGCCGGGGTCGCCACGCTGAGCACGCTGCTGTCGGTGGTGACGATCGCAGGTGTGGTGACGCTGCTGCCCACGCTGACCGGGGCACCGCTGCACCCCTGAGCGCAGCTGACCTGCGGCCCACCATCAATGTGCATCTGCCACACTCTGGTCATGCACGATACCGAAGACCGGGCGCACTGGTTCGCGCTGGGCTGCGAGCAGGAGGCCGCGTTCGTGACCGACACCGCGCCCCACCTGGGCGTGAGCATGTGCGTGAATCCGGCAAAGGCACGTGACAAGTACGCCATCGACCTGCTGTGGGAGACCAGCCCTGGCGTGCATGTCCTGACCGACCTGAAGACGCAGAACACGCCGTTCTTCTCGGCCCGGCGGTACGGGAAGGATCCGGGGCGCACCGTGACCTTCAATCTGAAGGATCTGAAACGCTACGAGGAGCGCTACCCGCAGGCCCGCGTGGTGTTTCACGTGTGCTGGACACAGACGCAGATGACCATCCGGGGCCAGACCTACCGCGTGCCGCCCCTGCATGGCGTGTGGTGGGCAGATGTGCCCGGGATCCGCGCCATCGTCGACCGGGACGCTGTACAGCATGCCTACCAGCGGCGCGTGAACGACACGCAGGGCAACGCGAAGGGCAGTTACCTGCTCGCACTGGACGACCTGACGCTGCTGGGGCTGTTGCCCGTGCCCACGTAGACTGGTCGCAGTGACGTCACATATTTCTCTGTTCTCCGGCGCGGGTGGCCTGGATCTGGGGCTGGAGACCGCCGGCTTCCGCACGCTCGCGGCCGTCGAGATCGACCGGACGGCCCGCGCCACCCTGGCAGCGAACACGGCCGACCGTCCGATCCCGCCCTTCATCGCGGCCGACATCACCACGCTGGACGCGGCCGACCTGCTGGCCGCCACCGGTCTGAACCGCGGCGAGGTCATGCTGGTCAGCGGCGGGCCGCCGTGCCAGCCGTTCTCGACCGCCGGGCGGCGTGAGGCGCTGAACGATCCCCGTGGCAGCCTGTTCCGCGACTTCCTGCGGATGGTGGAGGGCATACAGCCCCGCTTTTTTGTCATGGAGAACGTGCGCGGTCTGCTGTCGGCCACGCTGCGCCACCGCCCGATCTCGGCGCGGGACGGCACGCCACTGACTCCGGACGAGGAGCGCGGCTCGGCCTTCCGGGTCATCCTGGACGAATTCGAACGGATCGGGTACAGCTTCACGTACGGCCTGCTGAACGCCGCCGACCACGGCGTGCCGCAGATGCGGCAGCGCGTGGTCATCCTGGGCAGCCGCGACCACGAGGCGCTGAGTCTGCCGGTGCCGACGCACTCCGAGACCGGAGCTGGTGGCCTGCCCCGCTGGCGCACGCTGCGGGACGCGCTGGCCGGGCTGGACGACCCGGAGCCGCAGTTCCAGCCCTACTCCGAAGCCCGGCTCCAGTATCTGCGCGTGGTACCCGAGGGCGGCAACTGGCGCAGCCTTCCTGCTGAGCTGATTCCCGCCGCGATGGGCGGCGCGTATACGTCGGGCGGCGGCAAGGTCGGCTTCTACCGCCGCCTGAGCTGGGATCGGCCCTCCCCCACCGTCACCACCAGCCCGGCGCAGAAGGCCACGGACATGTGCCACCCCACCCTGCACCGGCCCATCAGCGTCCGCGAGGCCGCGCGGCTCCAGGGCTTCCCGGACGACTGGGTCTTCTGCGGCAGCGTGAGCGACCAGTACCGCCAGATCGGCAACGCCGTGCCAGTGGGCCTGGGGCAGGCAATCGGCACGGCTCTGATGGAGACGGTACGGGGTGTGCACGTGGGCCGCAGGGCGGCGGTGGGCTGAACCGCGCCCCGTCTCGCCGGGCATCCGCGTGCATACCTTGACACCCGGCGCATACCGCGCTATCTTTCTTCCTACGAGCGCCCGAAAGGGCGCATTTTTATTGCTTACACTGACCTGTGCCCATTCGATACGAAGTGCTTGCGGACGCTCTGGCAGGAGCCCTCCAGGAGTGTCTCGGCATCCTTGCGCGAGAGGTCGATCTGCGTGAGCTGGCCGTATTCGGACTGTACACGTCGGGAGCGCTGAATTACCTTGGGCCGACAGCTGAAACGAAAAGCCGCTGGCCGTCGCTGCCGTTCCAGTGGTCGCCGGCCGACTGGGTATTCCATGGGATAGCCCAGGACGCCTTCAAGGAGGTCGATGCGCTGCTCCTCGAAGGCTGGCGTGACGGGTACGACACGTTCGACGTGGATGCGGAGCGACTCGTCCCGCTCATCGTCAGTATCCTCGCCGACGTGAGGCGGCGTGCGTTTACTGGCACTGACGTGCTGGTGGGGCTCTTCGTGGCCGGCGGTCACCGGTGGACGGATCAGTCCGTGGAGATGATCAATCCTCCCGAGGTCGCCCTGCGATACCGGTGACTTACCCCTCCGCCCCGTCCCACGCGGGGGTGAGCATACCGTTCGCAGCGCGGGTGTACGGCAGCCACGCGAGGGCCACCAGGGGCACGGTCACGTCGGTGCTCCTGGCCTTCACGTCGAGCTTCACGAGGTCGCTGCTGGCAGTCAGGGTCAGGGCGTCCACCTCGGCCTGCACCTGATTCTGCAGATCCTGGAGCTGCTGGGAGACCTGCATCATCTCGGTCTGGGCGGCCTGGACGTCCTGGCCCTCGCGCATGCTGCGGCCGACGCCAGACACGCCGCTGCGGATGGCCGTGGTTCTGCGACCCCCGCCGAACAACGCGCCCAGGACGCCCGCGCCGACGCTCATGGCCGTCTGGAGCTGGGCCTGCTGCGCCTGCGCCTGCTGCTGCTGCACCTTCAGCTGTGCCCGCGCCAGCCGATCCTGGAGCGTGGCGACCTTGCTGGCGTACTTGGCGCGCAGCTTCTGCACGGCGGCGTCCCGGGCCTCCCGCCCGGCGAGGCTGGCCCGCGCGCGGAAGTCGCCCTCGGTCTCGCCGGGCGCGCTGATCAGGCCACTGCCCGGCTCCTGCCACAGCGTGAGGGGCCTGCTGCCCGCCACGTACTTCGCGGCCTCCTTCGCCCACTTCGCGTGGTTCTTCGCGTTCAGCAGCGCGGCCGGCACGTCCGAGTACGTCGCGCCCGCCGCGCCCTCCCGCTCCAGCGCGTTCGGGTCGACGCGCAGCTCGGTCGCCTCGTCCCAGTTCACGGGAATGGGGCCGTCCGTCACGTCGGCCACGAGGGGCAGCACGCCCGCCACGTCCAGACGGTACTTGGTGGACGCATACCGCACCTGCGTGACCGCCAGGAGTTGCGCGTGGTACTGCACGTCCGGGTGGGACGTGGGCACGAAGACCTCGGTGATGCCGGGCGGAACCACCGGCTTGCCGGACGCGGACGCCGACGCGCTGGGAACTGCCGGGGTCGCGGTGCCGACGGCGGGCGCAGAGGCCTTCCTCTCCCCCATCAGCCGCTTGATCTGCGTGCCGGTGATCGGCCCGGCGAGGTAGCTCATCGTCCACCTTGTCGTGAACAGCACGGGGCGGGACTCGTGGACGTTGTGCATCAGGAACACGCGCTTGCCCAGGCCCGAGAGCAGGGCGTCGAGCTGGTCGCGGCTCAGGGCGTCCGGGCCGCTGGTCGCGCCCTGCAGGGCCTCCAGCACGCGGGCCTTGTCGTTCTCGGTCTGGAGGCGGCCGATCATCCACGTGCCGGTGTTGCTCAGGCCCTTGTAGTCCAGATCCACGGGGTTCTGCGTGGAGAGCGTGATGCCCAGCCCGAACGCGCGGGCCTGCTTCAGCAGGGTCAGCATGGGCGGCTTGCTCGGCGGGTTGCCGTTCGGGGGGAAGTACCCGGCGATCTCGTCCATGTACAGCAGGGCGCGCAGGCTGCTCGTGCCGGACTGCGTGCGCATCCATGCCAGCACGGCGTTCAGGAGCATGGACACGAAGAACATGCGCTCGGCGTCGCCGAGGTGCGCGATGCTCATGACCGACACGCGCGGTTTGCCCTGTGGCGTGAACAGGAAGCGGCCCACGTCCAGCGGCTCGCCCTGCGTCCACGCCTGGAAGCCCGGCGACGCCAGCAGGTTGTTCAGGCTCATCGCCAGCTCGAACCGGTCTTTGGGCGGGTAGAAGGAATCCACGGGCATCACGCCCACCTGCGCGAACGGCGGGGCCTGGATGCCCGCGATCAGGCCGCCCATGTCCAGCGACTGCCCCTGTCCCCACGCGTGGCCCAGCAGGTTCGACAGCAGCACGTGTTCCCGCGAGCGCATCGGGTCGGCGTCGATGCCCAGCAGGCCCAGCAGGCCGGTCACGGTGCCCTGCACGCGCTCGCGCAGGGCGTCGGCGTCGTCCATGATCTCCGGCGGCGGCGCGTCGAAGCCCTTGAGAACGCTGACCGGCAGGCCCGCGCTGCCGCCCGGCGTGTACACCGCGAAATCCGCCTTCTCCCGCAGCGCCCGGATGCGCTCGCCGCTCTGCCCCCAGTCCGCCAGTCCCCTGCGCCACAGCTCCGACTTCTGCGCCGCGAGGTCGTCCGCCGACACGCCAGCGCGCGCGGCCTCGGCTTCATCGACCCACGGGCGGAAGTCGCCGGGCGCGAGCTCCGGGAAGGTCAGCAGGAGGTTTCCCAGGTCGCCCTTCGGATCGACGGCCAGCACGGGCACGCCGTCCATCAGCGCCTCCTCGATGAGATCCAGGCCCAGTCCCGTCTTGCCGCTCCCGGTCATGCCGATGATCACGGCGTGCGTGGTCAGGTCGGTGCTGTCGTACAGCAGCAGGTCATCCGTGGGCTGATTCGTGGCCGGATCGACGACCTTTCCCAGGTAGAACGCGCCGAGCTTCTCGTAATCAGGCATGGGTTGATCGGGCATACGGTCAGCATAAAGCGCCGTTCAGACGTCCTGACAGACCCGTGTCAGTTCCCGTGTACAAACTATCCTCAATGCGAATCCCACCCTACCGGTGCATCCGACAGGCGAAGGCCCAGTGGCGCGTCAAATACGGGAGCCGCTGCAACGGCGGACGCACGGGCCGGCAACGGGTGAGGATTCCAAAACCGCACCGGCGCGGGGCATAGGCCACAGCGCCGATCACCGGGCAGGTGCCGCCGGATAGCGTGCAGGCATGACCGAGAACGTCTCCCACGTGCCCGTGACCGAGTGGGCTCCGCTGGTGCCGGAGCTGATGGCAGGCGACCTGACGCACAGCCTCGACGTGTACACCCGTGTGTTCGGCTTCACGCTGCACTACACGCGGCCCGGTTTCGCGTACCTGAGCCTGGGCCGCGTGCAGTGGATGCTGGAACAGGCGAACCCCGACAAGGCGTGGCTGACGGGGCCGCTGGAGCGCCCCTGCGGGCGCGGCATCAACTTCCAGATCGTGCACCCGGATCTGGACGCCCTGCACGCGCGCCTGCTGGCCGAGGGCTACCCGCTGTTCGCACCGCTGAGCACCGCCACGTACATGGAGGGCGACACCCCGCACACTCAGCGGCAGGTGCTCGTGCAGGATCCGGACGGGTACCTGCTGCGCTTCACGGACTGACGGTCAGCCCTGAAGCCGCTGCCCCGCCACCCCCTGCCCGAGCCGCTCCAGGCGGCCCCGCAGGCTCAGGATGTACACCTCGGGCGGCACCTCCTCGCCCAGCGTCCAAGCGCGCACGGGGCGGCGTGTGGCGGTGTCCAGCAGCAGATCGAGGACGCGCAGGGTCATGACGCGGGTCTCGTGCGCCTCGGCCAGGAGGTCGTCCAGGGTCATGTCGGCCAGCGCCTTCGTCGTCCGGATGGGCAGGGCGTCGGCGTCCGCGCCCAGGCCGATGCGCATCTCCATCTGCGCCTTGCGTTCCATGCCGATGGCGCTCCTGAGGGTGTCCTCCGCGCCGGCCTTCCACGGGCCGGTGGCGAGCAGGGCGGCGTGTTCGCCCTGCATGCGGCCCAGGTGGGCACGCACGTCGGGCGTGCTGGTGGTCTGCGCCTCGTCACGCAGGGCGTCCAGGGCGGTCGTCTCGGGGTCGGCCATCGTGCCCCGAGTGTGCCGCATCCGGCAGGGGGGCGGTGTGGGCGGCGCTGCCGTGCGCGGGTGTCCGCCATGCAGTGAACGGGCGGCGCGCGGCCGGGTGGGTATGCTGACCGCAATGCAGCACACCCGGACATGGTCGGACGTCTACGGCAGCGCGTGCGCGGACTTCGAGGGGCGCGCCGGCGGGCATGCGTGGGCGGTGGCCGCCCCGCCGCACCTCGCCGGTGCCCTCGCCGCGCAGCTGGACGCGCTGGACGGCAAGGGCCGCGTGCTGCTCGTCGTGCACGACGGCCTCACGCCCCTCCTCGCCGCGCTGCGCGAGGCCGACCCGCGCGGCGTGCTGGTCGTCGCGGAGCGGGCGCTGTCGTCCGGCCCGGCCATAAGCGTGCCGGCGCGCATGGTGGACGACGCGGGCGGCATCGAGTACGCCGAGGGCGGCGAGTACCCCGCGTGGACGGGCGCGGACGACGCGGGCGCAGGCGCGGGCGAGTGCGCGGCGGCCTCCGCGGTCGCGTCCCTGGGCGTGCCGGTCGTCGTGAGCGGGCCGGACGGCGTCCGCGCCGCGCTGGATGCGTGGATGGATCGCACGCCGCACGGACGCTGACGGCGCGACGCCCTCGCATTTCCCGGCCCGCGCGGCGCGTAGACTTCCGCCCGTGAGCCCGGCCCCGACTCCTGATCCCACCGTGCGGCACCTGTACGTGCACGTGCCGTTCTGCCCGAGCATCTGCCCGTACTGCGATTTCCACGTGCTGACACGCCGCGCCGGGCTGGTCGAGGCGTACCTGGCGAAGCTGGACGAGGAGGCCGCGCGGCTCGCCGACAGCTACGACGTGGAACTGGACACCGTGTACCTGGGCGGCGGCACGCCCAGCTTCCTGCGCGACTCGGAACTGTCGGCGCTGGTAGGCAGCGTGCAGCGTCACTTGGGCTGGGGCCGCGTGGAGAACACGCTGGAGGTGAACCCCGGCACCGTCAGCACGGAACGCGCGGCGCTGTGGCGTGACCTGGGCCTTGACCGCGCCAGCGTGGGCGTGCAGAGCCTCGACGACGCCACCCTGAAATTCCTGGGCCGCCAGCACGACGCCCGGCAGGCCCGCGACGCCGTGGGCACCCTGGTGGGCACGGGCTTCCGCGTGAGCGGCGACCTGATCACCGCCGTGCCGGGCCAGCCGCTCGACCGCGACATCCACGGCCTGACCGAACTGGGCGTGGGGCACGTGAGCGCGTACACCCTGACCATCGAACCCGGCACGGAGTTCGCGCGGCGCGGCGTGACCGTCGAGGAGGACGACGAGCGGCGCGGCTTCGAACGCACCGAGGAGCTCCTCACCGCGCGCGGCTTCACGCGCTACGAGATCAGCAACTACGCCCTCCCCGGCCAGGAATCCCGGCACAACCTCGCGTACTGGCACGGGCGGACATACCTGGGACTGGGGCCGGGGGCCGCGGGGCACTACCCCGTCCAACGGCGCGCGCGCGGGGACAGCGGCAACGGGCCGGCCGCCCGGCCCGGCGAAGACCAGACGCCGAGCGGGTCAGACGGCATCCTGACCACCCGGCGCACCAACCCGCACCTGCACGAGTGGCTGGCAGGCGCGGCAGGTGAGGACGATCCCATCGACGGGCACGAGTTCGTCACGGACGCGCTGTTCATGGGCCTGCGCCTGCGGGACGGCATCGACCTCGCCGACGTGACCCGGCGCAGCGGCGTGGACGTGCGCGCCCGCTACGCCGCCCCCATCGACGCCAACGTGACCCGCGGCCTCCTGACCCTGGACGGCGACCGCCTGCGCGCCACGCCCGAGGGCTGGTGGGTGCTCAACCGCGTCGTGACGGATTTTCTGGAGGAGGACACGGCGGACGGGGGTTGAACGCGCGCCGAATGGAAGTCCTCGACTCCTCCGCATCCCAACGGTCACGGAACCTGATTCGGCGGCGGTTGCCGGGTGGCCCCCCCACCCTTCCGGCGCTACGCGCCTCCCTCCCTCTCCCACAAGGGGAGAGGGAAAAAGACGAGGCACCCCACCCTGCCCCTGACCGAATGCCATCGTGCGCGCAGCGCGCGGGCGCTGACAGCATGAACGCAAGGGGCAAATACGCCGCGTCCACAGGCCGGCACAATCGACCAGCGGCGCGGCCCACCGCGCACTTTGCCCAGCGCAGCGCCGCTCCCCCTGCCCCTCTGGGGTAGGGGGCTGGGGGGTGGGGCCGCGCCGCAGACACCCCTCATTCCCCCACATCCCGCGTGAGCCCCAGCCGGAACAGGTACCGCTCCGGCCCCTGCCGCCCCGCGTACCGGGCGTGCAGGGCGTGCAGTTCGAGTTGCATGGCCTTGGCGTCCTGGCGGGTCAGGTGCAGTTCGCCCCAGTTGAGCAGCAGGACGGGCGAGTCGGGGTGCAGGAATTCGTCGAGGGTGAATTCGCCGGCGCGGGGGGTGATGTCGACCCTGACCGCGTCGCCGTCGCGGTAGACGCGCAGGCCGATGTCGCGTTCGTTGACGACGAGGCTGCGTCCGGCGTGGACGACGGCGCTGAGGAAGTGGCGGGCGAAACCGGTCTCGTGGAGGCCGATGAGGTCTTCGACGGTGGTGAGGGGGGTGGCGTCGTAGGGGACGAGGTACGCGCTGGAGGTGGCGCGGTAGTGGCGGATGGGGCGGCCGTGGCGCGGTTCGGTGCGGGTCTCGTGGGCAAGGCCGGCGGCGACGAGGCGGCGGACGCGGTGGTGGACGGCGTTCAGGGGAGATCCCAGGGTGCGGGCGAGCTGGGCGACGCTGTGTTCGGCGAGCATGAGGTGTTCGAGGGTGGTGAGCGTGGCGCTGTCCATGAACAGCTTCACGCCGGTGGGGTCGGTGACGCGCTGCCAGGGGCCGGGCATGGTGACCACGCTACTCGACGCCGCGCCTTGAGCGTGGAGTAGGTGGGGGGGCACGCTGGGGCATGACCCTCCAGGCTCCGCCGACCGACGCGCAGGCTGCCGTGCATGCGCTGTGGCATCCGGACTCGCTGCCCGATCCGTACCCGGCGTACGAGCGCGTGCGGGCGCTGGGGGTGGGCGGGGCGCTGGATCCCGCCTTCCCGGACTGGCCGGCGGTGTTCGTGACGGGGCACGCGGCGTGTTCGGCGGTGCTGCGCTCGCCGGGCGCGATCAGCGGGAACGGCATCCAGGCGCAGGGCGGGGCGTCGGACGGGGTACGGCTGCTGCAGTCGATGATGCTGTTCCACAACGGCCTGAGCCACCAGCGGCTGCGGGGACTGGTGAGCGCGGCCTTCACGCCGCGGGTGGTGGAGGAGCAGCGGGAACTCGTGCGCTCGCTGCTGGGGGAACTGCTGGACGGCCTCGCGACGCGCGGGGGTGGGGACGTGGTGGCGGAGCTGTCCAATCCCCTGCCGGCGCGCGTGATCATGGGGATGCTGGGCCTGCGCGGCGAGGACGAGGCGCGGTTCGTGCGCTGGTCGGGCAGTGTGGCCGACCTGCTGGCGGGCGCGGAGGGGTCGCCGGAACTCATGGCCCGCATCGACGCGGACGCCCGCGAGATGCGCACGTTCTTCAAGGATCTCGCGGACGACCTGCGCGCGACCCCGCAGCCTGGCCTCCTCTCGGCCCTGGCCGCGGCCGAGGACGGCGGCGAGCGCCTGAGCGGCGACGAACTGCTGTCGAACGCGGTGCTGCTCCTGACCGCCGGGCACGAGACGACCAGCAACCTCATTCCCGGCGGCCTGCTGGAACTGTCGCGGCAGCCGGACGCGTGGACAGCCCTGGTGGCGAACCCCCGGCACCCGAACGTCGCGGACGAGCTGCTGCGCGTGGTGTCGCCGGTGCAGTTCGACGGGCGGACGCTGGGCGCGGACGTGCCCGCAGGCGACGTGACCCTGCCGGCCGGCACCTTCGCGCAGCTCATGCTGGGCGCGGCCAACCGCGACCCGGCCGTGTTCCCCGACCCCGGCCGCATCGACTGGGAGCGCCCGAACGCGGCGCGGCATCTGGCCTTCGCGGCCGGCCCGCACTACTGCCTGGGCGCGAGCCTCGCCCGGCTGGAGATCGCCGAGACCTTCGCGGCCCTCGCCACGCGCTTCCCCCACCTGACCGTGACCAACCCGCACCCGCCCTTCAAGCCCAACCCCGTGCTGCGCGGCGTTCAGCGGCTGGACGTGGCGCTGGAGTGAACGTCTGGATGTCCGAGGGTCTGAACGTCTGAATGCCGGGGGCTGCGTGGCCCCTCGTTCAGACGTTCAGACTCTTAGCCGTTCTGACGCTCCACCCCCACCCACCACCATAGAAACTCCGGCAACCTTGCCCGCCACGCGGCCTCGTCGTGCCAGTGGCCCTCCCCGATGGTGACGTGCACGTCCTGCACCCTGGGGCGCAGTCGAGCGGCGAGGTTGTGGGTGAGGTGCACGATCTCGGCAGCCTCCTGCACGGTGCTGCCCTCGTGGTCGCCCATGTCGAGCCACATGCGGGTGGCGGGGGCGGTGCGGGGTTCCATCCAGCGGAGCAACTGGAAGTCGGCGGGCCAGATGGCGGGGCTCAGGACGCCCAGGGTGCCCCACGCGCCGGGGTCTCGCAGGCCGGCGTACAGGGTGATCAGGCCGCCGAAGGAGGAGCCGGCCAAAGCGGTCTGCGCGGGGGTCGTGTCGCCCCAGCGGGCGGCGAGCGCGGGGCGCAGGGTGCCGAGCAGCCAGTCGCAGTAGTCGTCTGCGCCGCTGTGGAAGTCGTTCAGCTCGAAGGGGAACGGCACGTAGCGGCAGCTGCGCTCGCCCCCCACGGGCAGCGCGGCGACCCGGACGGGGTGCCCGGCGTCGGCGAGGGCCTGCGCGGCGCGGCCGGCGTCCCAGGTCTCGCCGGCGAAGCTGGGGGCCTCGTCGAAGACGTTGTGGCCGTCGTGCAGCACCAGCAGCGGCAGGGGGCCGGTCGCGCCCGCGGGTGCCCACACGCGCACGGGCTGCTCCCCCCACGGGGCGGGCAGCGTGAACTCGGCCGTGGGGGGCACGCTGCGGGCGGGGCGTTCCCGGCCCTGTCGCCCGTCCTGCCACCCGGCGACGTCCAGCACGACCTCGGTGTCGCCGCGCACGACGGCGGTGTGGGCGGGGGCGCGGCCGCCCCACGCGTCGCCCTCCTCGGTGACGGTGCCGTCCGGGGCCACGTGGCGCACCTTGACCATCAGGAGCTGGCCGTCGGGGAGTTCGGCGTCCAGGGTGCCGGCGTCGTCGAAGGCCCAGCCGGTGGGGTCGTCGCTCCAGCCGCGGTGCTGGCCGGTGAGGAACACGGGGCCGGGCGCGGGGGGCGGCGGACGGTAGGAAATGCGGAAGTGCACGCGGGCCATGGGGTGCAGTATCGCGGGGCGGGTCCGGCGCGTGGTTCGGTGAATGACCCGTCAGGTTCGGTGAGGTTGCTGTCAGGTGCCGGGGCGTAGACTTTCAGCGTGATCAACGGGTTGTAGGCCGTTTGGCAGAGGGCGCAGGCTTGCTTGCCTCACTCTACTAAACTTGATATACTCGCACTCAAGTTCTCCGGTAAAGCGCTTGGCTATGTAAAGCGGAACGCCGCACCGGAAACCCGACCAGAGCTCCATCTGGGCGAAAGGAGTTACGCGATGCCCACCGAGAATGTCACCCTCCCCAAGAATGTCCCCGTCTGCCCGGTGCGTGGCAGCGTGATCTACCCCACGATGGTGCAGCACATCGACGCCAGCCGCTCCCTCTCCATCGGGGCCATCGAGGCGGCGCTGGCCGGCGAGAAGGTCATCCTGATCGTCTCGCAGCGTGACAAGGATATCGACGACCCCCAGGGCGCGGATCTCTACGACATCGGCACCGCGTGCAACGTGCTGCGTGTGCGTAAGAACCCGGACGGCACCGTGCAGATGCTCGTGTCGGCCGTGGCCCGCGTGAAGGCGAGCAACTACACCCGGGGCGACTTCTTGCGCGCCGACATCCAGCCCCTGCCCGCCACGCCCGACAAGGCCGTGGAACTCCAGGCGCTGAGCCGGGAACTCAAGGAAAAGTTCGAGCTGATCGCCTCGGGTGGCAAGCTGAACGCCGAGGCCGTACAGACCATCAACGGCAAGGACGAGATCGGCGAGATGGCCGACCACATCGCCTTCAATCTGGACTTCAAGCTGGAGGACAAGCAGGCGCTGCTGGAGGCCGCGAACGTCACGGCGCGCATCCGCAAGCTGCTCACGCTGCTCGACACCGAGCAGGAAGTGCAGGCCGTGCAGGCCAAGATCCGCGCCCAGGTCAAGGAAGAGATCGACAAGAACCAGCGCGAGTACTACCTGCGCGAGCAGATGAAGGTCATCCAGAAGGAGCTCCAGGGCGGTGAGGACGGCGAGGACGGCGACGAGGCCGAGCAGTTCCGCGCCAAGATCGAGGCCCTGGATCTCAAACCCGAGATCCGCAAGGAGGTCGACCGCGAGGTCAACCGCCTGGCCCGCATGCACCCCGACGCGGCCGAGGCCAGCGTGATCCGCACGTACCTGACGTGGATCACCGAGCTGCCCTGGAACACCCGCAGCGAGGATCGCCTGGACGTGGCCGAGGCTGCCCAGGTGCTCGATGATGACCACTACGGGCTGGACAAGGTGAAGGATCGCGTGCTGGAGTTCCTGGCCGTGCGCCGCCTGCGCAAGGAACGCGCCGAGCGCGGTGAACTGAGCGCCGAGGAAGTCAACAAGGGGCCGATCCTGGTCTTCACCGGCCCTCCCGGCGTGGGCAAGACCAGCATCGCGCAGAGCATCGCCAAGGCGCTGGGCCGCAAGTACGTGCGCATCGCCCTGGGCGGCGCCCGCGACGAGTCGGACATCCGGGGCCACCGCCGCACGTACATCGGCGCCATGCCCGGCCGCCTGATCCAGGGCCTGCGCACCGCCGGCACGAAGAACCCGGTCATCCTGCTCGACGAGGTCGACAAGCTGGGTTCCAGCTACCAGGGCGACCCCAGCGCGGCGCTGCTGGAAGTCCTCGACCCGGCGCAGAACCAGAACTTCACCGACCACTACATGGGCGTGGCCTTCGACCTGTCGGAAGTCATGTTCATCGCCACGGCGAACTACCCCGAGCAGATCCCCCCGGCGCTGATGGACCGCATGGAGGTCATCGAGTTCAACTCCTACATCGAGCAGGAGAAGCTGGAGATCGCCAAGCGCTACCTGATGCCCCGCCAGCTCACCGCCAACGGCCTGAAGCCCAACCAGATCACGTTCACCGACGCCACGCTGGAGAAGCTGATCAGCCACTACACCCGCGAAGCCGGCGTGCGCAACCTGGAACGCGAGATCGGCACGGTGGCCCGCAAGGTCGCCCGACGCATCGCCACCGGCGAGGTCAAGCGCGTGAAGGTCACCGACAAGGAACTCGACCGCTACCTGGGCCAGTCGCGCCACAGCCCCGAGACCGAGAACAAGGAAGATATGGTCGGCGTCTCGACCGGCATGTTCTACACGCCGGTGGGCGGGGACATCCTGTTCGTCGAGACCTCGATCAGCCCCGGCAAGGGCCTGGTGCTCACCGGACAGCTGGGCGACGTGATGAAGGAATCGGCCCGCGCCGCCCTGACGTACATCAAGGCGAACGCCGAGCGCTTCCACATCGATAAATCCCGCGTCGACGACAGCGAGATCCACGTGCATGTCCCGGCTGGCGCAATCCCCAAGGAAGGCCCCAGCGCCGGCGGCGCGATGGTCACCAGCCTGATCAGCGCCCTGAGCGGCATTCCTGCCCGCCACGACGTCGCCATGACCGGCGAGATGACCCTGACCGGCCGCTACCTGCCCATCGGCGGCCTGAAGGAAAAGGTGCTGGGAGCCCGCCGCGCCGGGATCAAGCACATCATCCTGCCCAAGGCCAACGAGGGCGATATCCGCGATATCCCCGCGCACCTGCGGGCCAGCATGACCTTCCACCCCTGCGAGACCGTGGACGAGGTGCTGAACGTGGCCCTGGTCGGCGGCATCAAGGCCCTGGAGACTCCGCGTGACGGCAGCGCGGTCGTGCCCGCCCCCCCGGCCAAGCGGCGCACCGGTCGGCGCGGCACCGGCGCAAGCGCGTAAGGCTCGACCGGCTCCCGTGACCCCCGCCTCAGAGGTGGGGGTTTTTTTGGTGCAAGGTGCTATACGGTGGACACACGACAGCATCCTCGGAGGCACCACAAAATTTGGGAGGCACGATGCTCAGTCAGCAGGGAAGGAAACCTAATTGTTGGTTACATCTCGGCTTAGGGTGCCTGTGCACTATCTTCTCAGGGTGTGCAACAACCAGCGAGAAGCTCCAGGGCAACTGGGAATGTAATAGCTCGCTGACAGACTACCGCGAGAATACATTAGACCTCAAGGCGACAGGAAATGATAGATTTGAATGGTCATCTCACGACCTAAAAAATAAAACCAAGAATTCAGGGGCTGCAAGATATGAATCTAGAACGAATAATTTGATATTCAAAGAAATAAACGGAAATAATACATGGGGTATGCATGTTGAAAGCATGGAGCAGCTGACGATGGATGATGAGCGTACGCGGTGCTTCAAAATAGGAGGCGATTACAACCTGATCTTTGAGACGTATACACGGGTTGAATTATCAACACCGAGTTGATTAAGCCCTGTCCCCACTCCTGCCCCGCTATCCTGTGCACATGAGCGGGCCTGTTACGTTCTTAGTCGCCAGCCCTCACCTGCACGGCGGGGTGTTCGGGGGCTCCGTGATCCTGCTGCTGGAGCACGACACGGGCGGGGCCATGGGCCTGATCGTGAACGCGCCGCTGCCCCAGACGGTCTCGGAGCTGATGGCCGAGGCCCCGGCACAGGATCAGCCCGGCTGGCTGGGCGGCCCGGTCGATCCGACACTGGGCTGGTGCCTGTACCGCGAACCCCTGGGCCTGGACGGCGAGATCCGCGTGGTGGACGGTCTGATGGTGAGCTCCAGCCTGGACGTGCTGCGGGCCGTGATCGACGGTGGGCAGGAGTACCGCCTGGTGCTGGGCTACGCCGGCTGGGGCGCCGGACAGCTGACCGAGGAATCGCGGGAGGGGGCGTGGGTGTGGGTCGAGCAGGACACGCCGGATCTGCTGTGGGACGTGCCGCCCGAGCAGCAGTGGGCCGAGGCGCTGCGGCGGCTGGGGGTCACGCCGGGAACGATCATGCCGGGCGGGGCCCAGGCGTAGGCGCGGCGCTGTACAGGTCTTGCACGCGCCGGGGCTGCATGCTACTCTCCCTCCTGCGCCTGAAAACGGCGGGCCACCATGATCGGCAGTAGCTCAGTGGCAGAGCGTTCGACTGTTAATCGAATGGTCGCTGGTTCGACCCCAGCCTGCCGAGCCAAGCATCCCAGCCTCCCCCGCGGAGGCTGGTGTTGTTTTGGGGCCATCCCCGGCAGCACCGTTCCCGGTCGTCCGTTGGCCTGTGAGCCGTCACGCTCGTGACGGCAGGCAGGGCGGGTGCGCCCGCGGCGTCCTCCCTTGCCCACCCCTGGATCCCACCGCCCGGCGGGGCTGTCCAGCACAGAGCATCGTGGCGGCAGCTCGGTGAGGGGGCTCCGGTGTCGCCACTCCCCTGCAGCTGGATGGGGGCCAGCCCCTACCGCGCGTGATGAACGGAACGGCAAGGAATGTTGCAGGAAGACGCGGGGTCATCCACTTAACATGGAACGGTTCCACACTTCTAGGAGGCCCCATGACCGACCCCAACGACACCGGACGCCCCACTCCCCTCGCCCGACGTGACGCCCTGCGCCTGCTGGGCGCGGCCGGTCTGGTCACCGCCGCCGCTCCACTGGCCCACGCCCAGGCCACGCCGGCGACCCCGGCCTCGCCGTCCCAGGCCCCGGGGGCGGGCATGGCCATGAACGGCAACGGGTTCTACCGCCAGAAGATCGGGGACGCGACCGTGACGGTCGTGAGCGACGGCACCGCGCCGCTGGCGGCCCTGCTGCCCACGTGGGGGGCCAATCCCGACCGACAGGCCGAGTTCGCCGGGGCGCTGGCGGAGTACAGCGTGCCCGCGACGAACACGGTGAACCACTTCAACCCGGTCGTGGTCGAGAGCGGCGGCAAGCTCACACTGATCGACACGGGGCGTGGCGGCACGGGCGGGCAGCTCGTCGCCAACCTGGCCCGCGCCGGCATCCGGCCGGAGCAGATCGAGACGGTGTTCATCACGCACGGGCACGGCGACCACATCGGCGGGCTGACCACGAACGGGCAGCTCACCTTCCGGAACGCCCGGCACGTGATGGGCGCGGCCGAGTTCCAGTTCTGGACGACCCAGGCCAACCCGAACGACGCCGTCAAGAACAACCTGATCGCCCAGAAGGACAAGTTCACGCTGATCCAGCCGGGCCAGGAGATCACCGCCGGGCTGACCAGCGTGGCGACCCCCGGCCACACCGCCAACCACCTGAGCGTGATCGGGCAGAGCGGGTCACAGGGCTTCATGGTGTTCGGGGACGCCGCCGGGCACTTTCTGCTGTCGCTGAAGTACCAGGGGGCCTACGTGGGCTTCGACACCGACGGAGCCCAGGCCGCGCAGACCCGCCAGACGATCTTCGCGCGTGCGGTGGACGAGAAGCTGTGGGTCACGGGCTACCACTTCCCCTTCCACGCCATCGGGCACCTGCGCCGCGCCGCGCCGGGATCGTACGAGTACGAGCCGGCCGTGTGGAACTGGAGCTGATCCAGGGCACGGAGGAGGGGGCGCAGCCGTCATGGCCCGCCCCCTCGTTCACAACGGAGAAGCGGCAGGCCGGAATTCCCCTGGCCTGCCGCTCCTCTGTGACCTTCAGATCGCCTGGACGTCGAATGCCAAGTTCAGGTCGCGCACGTCCTCGTTGGGATCCTGCCCGGCGACCAGGGCGTAGGCGGCGTGCTGCGGTGTCAGGTAGGTGTCCATGACGCGCCGCAGGTCGTCCAGCGTGACCGCGAGCAGGCGGGCCTTGTACGCCTCCTGCACCTCGGGGGTGTAGCCGGCCTGATCGCCGAAGAAGCGCATCCGGCCGATGGTATCGGGGCTGGTCAGCGGATCGAGGAGCTTGCTGGCCGACAGGATGGCCTCGGTGAGTTCCTGCTGGCCCAGTTCGGTGTTCAGGAACTGGCGGGCGTCGCGGAAGACCTCGAAGGTGCGCCGCACGTTGGGATCGCGGTAGGAACTCATGGTGAACACGCCCTCGCGGGTGTCGAAGCCCGCGCCGCCGCCGTAGGCCCCGCCCTTCTCGCGGATCTCCTTGAGCAGGTAGCCGCTGCGCAGCAGGCGCGACAGCACCAGCAGCGCCGGGCTGTCGGCATGCGTGTAGGGCACCGTGCGGAACGCCACCGCGTTGAACGCGACCGGCGAGTCCGTGGTGCGGGCCTGCGGGCGCCGGGGGGCCGTGTCCGGGCGCGGCGCGCCCACCGGCGCGTCCCCGACGAAGGCCGCCGTGACGGGCGTGAGGTCGAGGCCAAGATCGCCCTCGGTGGCGGTCACGCACAGCACGGGCGTACCGGTCAGGAGCAGGGTGTGGAGGCGGTGCAGGCGCACGAGCAGGTCGTCCAGGCCGCCGTCTTCCACGATGGTCTTCAGCGACGCCAGCGCCGAGAGACCGCTGAAGTGCTCGGTGATGACCCCGGCCGGGCTCACCTGCGCGGCGGCGAGGCGCTCGGCGTAGGCGTTGCCACCCTGGAGGATGCTGGCCTTGAGGCCGGCGAGCCGCTGCCGGAGCAGCTGTTCCAGGCGGTCACGGGTGAACAGCGGCGTGGCGATCACGTCGCGCAGGACGTCCACCAGCGCGGGCGCGTTGCGGGCCAGCGCCTTGCCGGAAAAGGTCAGGCTCAGGCGCAGCGCCGACAGGTCGTCCGGGCGGGTGCCGACCCCCACGCTGGCGCCGATCCCACCCGTCACGGCCTCGATCCGGCGGGCAAGGACGGCGTAGTCATCCCCGGCCGCGCCGCCGCGCGTCACGGCGAAGGCGTACAGCGGCAGGGTATCGAGCAGGTCGGCCGGGACATCGGGCAACCTGACCTGCACGTCCACGTAGGTCAGGCCGCCGGTCGGCTGGGGCACGCGGGCGACCGTGGCGCGGCCCTGAGACTCGACCGTGTAGGCCACGCGGGGCACGCGGGGAG
Source organism: Deinococcus sp. AB2017081 (assembly GCF_034440735.1). NCBI lineage: Bacteria > Thermotogati > Deinococcota > Deinococci > Deinococcales > Deinococcaceae > Deinococcus > Deinococcus sp. AB2017081. The sequence continues at coordinate 86,080 of NZ_CP140098.1, forward strand.
GCACGTCCGACAGGGCCAGGGTGGGCAGCACGTCGGCCGGCTTCTCCTGCCCCTGGAGTTCTTTCAGGCGCAGGCTCTCCGCGACGATGCGAGTACGATCCTCGTCGGTGAAGTCGGCGCTCAGGCGCGTGACCAGGGCCTGTTCGTCGGCCTCGGTGCGCTCGGCCAACTGGGGATCGGGCGCGAGTTCCAGCGTGACGCGGTGGGGGTTGTCCAGCAGCTGCCGCTCGATCATCGGCTCGAACACGCGGCCCCGCGCCAGATCGTCCCGCAGGTGGGTCAGCTCGGTCTCCAGGCGCAGGCCCGTGACCGGGTCGCCGCCGTACAGCCACGGCCCCAGCAGTCGGAACATCACCTGCAGGCCGTAGGGATAGCCGGCGTTGCTGACCTCCTTCTGCGAGATCTCGAACTGGTGCAGGCTGCTCTCGATGAGCTGGGGATCGATGCCCTGCGTGGCGATCTCGCGCAGGGTGGAGAGCACCAGCGCCTCGACCTCCGGGGCCTTTCCGGCGGGCAGCCCCTTGAGGCCGGCGGCGAAGGCCCCCTCGCGGAAGGAGTCGCGGTAGCCGCTGAGATCCGCCAGCCCCGCGCCCAGGCCGGACTCGATCAGGGGGCGCGTCAGGGGCGCGGCCGGGTTGCCCAGCAGCACGTCGCTCAGCACACTCCAGCGCAGGTTCGCGTCCGGATCGCTGGTGTGGCCCAGCTTCCACGCCACGCTGACCTGCGCCCCGCGCTCGGTGTCCGAACCGGGGTACGTGACGGTCTCGCGGCGCGGCTCGGCGAAGGCCGCCTGATCCGGGATGCTCACGTCCAGCTCCTGCCGCGTGAAGTGCGTCAGGACGTGCGATTCGATCTCGGCCAGGATGCGTTCCAGGGGCAGTCGCCCGTAGGTGTAGAAAAAGGCGTTGCTGGGGTGGTAGTGCGCCGCGTGGAAGGCCCGCAGGCCCTCGTAGCTCAGGTTGGGGATGTCCTGGGGGCTGCCGCCGGAGTTGTTCGCATAGGTCAGGTCGGGGTACAGCGCCTTGCCGAACGCCCGCCACATGACGGCGCCGGGGGCGGCCATGGCCCCCTTCATCTCGTTGTAGACGACGCCCTGGAGTTTCAGTGGGCTGGTGGGATCATCCGGCGTCTCGAACTCGAAGCGGTGCCCGTCCTGCCGGAAGGACTCGTAGCGCATCAGCGGGAAGAAGGTGGCGTCCAGATACACCGAGAGCAGGTTGAAGTAGTCCTGCTCGTTGCGGGTGGAGAAGGGGTAGGTCGTCCAGTCGTTGCTGGTCATGGCGTTCATGAAGGTGTTCAGCGACCGGGGCAGCATGGCGAAGAAGGGATCGCTCACGGGGTACTTCTGGCTGCCCATCAGGACGATGTGTTCCAGGATGTGGGCCACGCCGGTGGAGTCGCGGGGCACCGTCGGGAAGGTGACGCCAAAGGCGCTGTTGTCGTCGTCCCGCACGACGTGCGCGTGCCGGGCCCCGAGGTCGTGCGCGAGCAGGATCAGCGTGCCCTGCATCTCGGGCAGGGATTCCACGCGCTGCACGGTGTACCGGCCCAGACGGTCGCCCACGCGGGGCAGGGCGGCAGAGGTGGTGGCAGTCATCCTGGAAGTCTAGTGCAGCCACCCGGCGTCAAGCGTGCGTGGGCGCGCAGTCAGGGGCGCTGTGGACACCACATGCCCTCCTCATGGGGAGCGCACGCCGCGCCGCGTACACTGCGGGACATGGTTCCCCTGACCTCCCTGCGCCGCGCCGCGCTGGCCCTGCTGCTGGGCACGGCGCTGGCCTCCTGCGGTCAGCAGACGACCGGTGCCGCGACCAGCGGCAAGGACGCGCTGTACTTTGCAGACAGCGCCAGCGGCCTGCCGCCCATCTACGTGAACGAGCCCTACACGGCGACGCTGGCCGTGGCGGGCGGCGTGGGGCCGTACTCGCTGCGCCTCGCGTCGGGCAGCCTGCCGCCCGGCGTGAAGCTGGACGCCTCGCAGCGCACCCTGTCGGGCCAGCCCACCAAGACCGGCACGTACACCTTCACGCTGGAGGTCACGGACTCCACGCTGAGCAGCAAGGCCGGCGAGTACACCCTGAACGTGCAGGAACTGCCGCCCCTGGCGATCACCCCCACCCTGCCCAGCGGCGAGGTGCGCGGCGAGACCCGCATTCCGCTGACCATCACCGCGCCGCGCGGGGCACGGGCCGCCCACGTGTCGTGGACCCTGCCGGCAGGCGTGCAGGTCACGCGCATCCAGAACGCCGATCCGGGCGGTCTGCTGTTCTGGCGTCAGCAGGGCACGACGCTGCTGCTCGACATGGGGTTCCGCAAGGTGCCGCGCACCGGCACGCGCGTCGCGCTGGTCACGGTCAAACCGGCCAAGGCCGTGACCTTCAGCGCCGGCAGCATGACCGTCGAGGCCCGTGGGGCCGATGGAGCCGTGGTGGGCGTGCCGAACGCCGCGCCGGCGACCACCCCCGCCGAGGGCACGTCCCCCACCACCGCGCCTGCGCCCGCCGAGACCACCCCCACCACGACGCCGACCCCGACGGATCCGGATACCACCGACGCGGCTCCTGCCGAGACGCCCGCCGACGCGCCCGGCACCGATTCGGGAACGCCGCCGCCCATGAATCCGCCGGATCCCACGCCGCCCGAAGAAGACGGAGACCAGCCGTGAGGGGCGTCCTGCGTGCCGTGGTGGCCGGGGTGACCCTGGCTCTGCTGCCGGTCGCCGGCGCGACCACCGCCCCACCCCTGACGCTGGCGCAGCAGGCGAAGAAGGCCGACGTGGTCGTGCGGGCCACCCTGGGCACGGCGGTGACCGTGACCGAGGGCGGCGTGGCGTATCAGGTCTATCCCCTGACGGTCGCGGAGACGCTGGCCGGGGACGCCGGCCGCCTGCCGCAGTACCAGGGCAGACCGGCGCTGTACGTCATGCAGGGCGTGGCCGACCTGCCCACCCTGACGGCCAGCCAGGAGGTCATCGCGCTGCTGTACGACCGGCGGCTGGACAGCCCCATCGTGGGCTTCAACCAGGGCCTGTATCCGGTGAGCGCCGGCAAGGTCAGCGGCGCGAAGGACAGCGCCGGCAAGGACATCACCGATCTGGCGGCCCTGCGCGACGCGATCCGCGCGTCGCGGGAGGCGAAGTGAAGCGGGCGCTGACGGGGCTGCTGCTCGCCGCCGCCCTGCTGGGAACCGCGCAAGCCGCATCGGTGAAGCTGCGCCCACAGGGCGACGTGCTCACGAAGGCCGTCCGGGACGCGCTGGCGGCCCTGAGCAGCAAGGAACTGCCGGTCACGCTGGACACCAGCGCCGGCCCACTGCTGCTGCTGGGGGGCAGCGGGGCCAGCGCCGCGCCCTTCAACCCGGATGTCGCGGCCAGGATCGTCACGGTGGGCGGCGAGCGGCGCATCGAATTCAATCCGCAGGGGCCGCTGCCGCTGGTGGACGCCGTGAAGGCCGAACTGACCCGCGAACTGGGCCTGAGTGCGTGGACACCGGCCGCCGCCCGCGCCCGCCTGAGCGGGGCCGACCTGAACGGCGATGGCAAGATCACCCTGGCTGACCTGGCGATCCTGATGGGCAACTACGGCAAGACCGGCGCAGTACCCGGCGACCTGAACCAGGATCAGCGGGTCGACGACGCCGATCTGAAGCTGTTCAGCACGCAGTACACGCTGAACGTGCCCGAGAAGGCCCCGGCCACCGCGCCGACCACGCCCGCCACGACGGCGCCCACCACGCCAGCTGCGCCGGCCACGGCCCCAACGGCACCGGCGACGACGCCACCGGCCACCACGCCCACCCCGCCGCCGGCCTCGACACCCTGAGCCCGGGTCACGGAACCCGGCCCACAGCCCTGCTACCCTGGCCGCATGACCCGCGCCGATCAGGACACCATCGACCTCCAGGACTTCCTGAAACTGACCGGACTGGTGCAGACCGGCGGTGAGGCGAAGTTCCGGGTGCAGGGCGGCGAGGTGCGGCTGAACGGCGAGGTCGAGACGCGGCGGCGGCGCAAGCTGCGGCGGGGCGACCTCGTGGAGTACGCCGGACAGCGCCTCACGGTCGACTGGTGAGCAGCGCGTACAGCGAGGCGGTGCTGGACTTCCGCCGGCGCAAGGACGCGCATTTCGCGGCCGGACGCGGCCCGGTCAGCACCGAGTCCTTCACGGGCCTGACGTACTACCCGCCGGACGAAGCGTGGGCGTTCCGGGTGCCGCTCCACACCGCACCGGACGCCGCCGCCCCGTTCACGCTGGACACGAACACCGGGGAGCCGCGCAGCATGAGCGCCCTGGGCACCGTCACCGTGGCCCTGCCCGGCGGCGAGCGCACCCTGACGGTGTTCGCGCCCCTGGGCGAGGAGCAGCCGGCGCGGGTGTTCCTGCCCTTCCGGGACGCGACCAGCGGCACGCAGACCTACGGTGCGGGCCGTTATCTGGACGCACCCCTGACCCGCGAGGACGGCGAGGTGTGGGTGGACGTGGACTTCAACATGGCGTATCACCCGTACTGCGCCTATGGCGAGGGCTGGACGTGCCCGCTGCCGCCCCCCGGCAACCGCGTGCCGGACGCCATCCCAGCGGGCGAGCGCCTGCCGGACGCCGGTCGGCCGTAATCCGCGTGCGGCGGGCCCGGGCCGTCTGGCCAGCGGTCGTCCTCCCGGCCTCCAGAGGCGTCCAGACAACCTGCGGGTGCCGCCGGCGGCGTGGCACCGCCCGGCGCCGCATGACACCGCCCAGGGTTCAGCACCCCATGGGCACCGTCGTACACGCAAATGAACGGACGTTCAATTGCGGTGGCCGGGTTCCTCATGTCCAGTTCACCCTGCGGCCCGACCGGTATCGGCGCCCGTGCGCCGTCGCAGACGTGAATGATTGTGGAGAGATGTAAGAAACGGTGACTTATATTGGCTTCATGCGCGCTTCCGCGACGCCTGCCATGTCGTCAGGTCTCCTGACAGATGTGGGTCGTCAGCGGCAGGGAGGGGTCAACCAGGATGCTGCCCTGGCCCTCGACCTGCCGCGTGGCGGACTGTACGCAGTAGCAGACGGCATGGGCGGCCACGCGGCCGGCGAACTCGCGGCCAATCTGGCCCTGGACGCCCTGAGCCAGCATTATCTGGATGCCCGCAGCTCTCCTCCGGTGCGGCTGGCCGAGGCCGTGCAGGCCGCGAACATGGCCGTGCTGCGGCACGCCGTCGGGGAGTACGTGGGCATGGGCACGACCCTGCTGGTCGCCCTGATCGACCGGGGAGCCGTCACGGTCGCACACGTGGGGGATTCACGGGCGTATCTGCTGCGGCGCGGCGATCTGTACCGCCTGACCGAGGACCACTCGTGGGTGGCCGAACAGGTGCGCCTGGGGCACATGACCGAACAGGAGGCCCGCGACCACCAGTGGCGCAGCGTGGTCAGCAATGCCCTGGGCGGCGAGGAACGCGTCCGGCTGGAACTGTTCGGCTTTCCCGCGCAGGCCGGCGACCGCCTGCTGCTGTGCAGTGACGGGCTGAGCGGCGTGGTGCTCGACCACCAGCTGCTGGAGCTGCTGGGGCGCTCGACCGATCCGGACGACACGGCGCGGGCCCTGGTGAACGCGGCGAACGACGCCGGTGGCCCCGACAACATCACGGCCGTGGTGGTCGACGTGCACCGTGACGTCCGGCTGCCGGCGTATCCGCTGCCGCAGCGCATGGAGGATGGCCCCACCTACGTGGACGTGCTGCTCAGCGCCCAGCGGGGCAACAGCCTGATCACCTACCTGCTCCTGATGATCGCGTACTTCACGCTGCTGGGCGTCATGCTGATTCCCGAACGCCGCGTGCTGCTGGGACTCACCGGCACGACCCTGCTGGTGTGTGTCCTGATCGGCCAGCGCCTGTGGATGGCCCGCCGCTCCGGCACCGTCCTCAGCCGCCCCACCGCGTCTCCGGATCGTCCGGCCACTGCGTCGCCGCCCGGCACGCTGACCGGCCGGGATCACCCCGCACCGGATTCCCGGCACTGAACGGCCGCGCACCGGTCTACCGTCACGATTCCGCCCGACCGGCCGGTGAGGGATCGACGCCGCGTCGCGCGGGCTGACGCGGAGGCCGGCGTCACAGGCAGGAGGCCCGGCCCTCTGCCCTCTGGCGTATGCGCCGGCCGTGCAGAGCGGGTACGGTGGCAGGCGATGACCGATGTTCCGATCCGGAGGCATGTGGACGAGGCGGCGACCGACACCGCCCTGGTGACCCGGCTGATCGCGGCGCAGTGCCCCCGGTGGAGCGGAGCGCCTGTGACGCAGCTGCAGCATTCCGGCACCGACAACGCCGTGTACCGCGTGGGGCGGGGCCTCGTGGTGCGCCTGCCCCGACGCACCTGGGCCGCGGGCGACGTGGCCAAGGAGGCGGCGTGGCTGCCCCGGCTGGCCCCGCTCCTGCCACTGGACGTGCCCCGGCCGCTGTTCGTGGGCGTGCCGGGCGAGGGGTTCCCGTTCCCGTGGGCGGTGTATCCGTGGCTGGATGGAGTCGAGGCAGGGCTGGACACCGTGCGTGACGGGCACGAGCTGGCCCGAGACCTCGCGGCCTTTGTGGCCGCGCTGCGCTCCGTGCCGCGCCCGCAGGGGAACGCGCCGCAGGGTTCCCGGAACGGCACACTGCAGGGCCGCGACGCGGACACCCGAGGGGCCATCGCGGACAGCGCGGCCCTGCTCGACCCCGCGCCGGTGCTGGCCGCATGGGAGGCGGCCCTGGCCGCGCCCGCGTGGGATGGCACTCCGGTCTGGATCCACGGCGACCTGAAACCCGGTAACCTGCTGGCGCACCGTGGACGCCTGAGCGCCGTGATCGACTGGGGCGGCCTGACGCTGGGCGATCCGGCGGTCGATCTGCAGCCGGCGTGGAACCTGCTGGACGCCCCGGCCCGCGCGACCCTCCGCGCCGCACTGGACGTGGACGAGGCCCAGTGGGCACGCGGGCGCGGCTGGGCGCTGAGTGTCAGTGTGATCGCCCTGCCGTGCTATCTGTACAGCAACCCCGAACTCGCCGCCGTCTGCCGCCGCACCATCCAGGCCGTGCTGGACGAGGGCACTGCTCCATGCTGAGGGTCATGTGGGGCGTGCTCCGTACCGTGGCCTTCTGGTGCGCTGCCCTGGACGACCGCCCCGCGAGAACACCCCGGTGACGACCGGGCGGTGCTGGTGCCCGTGCAGGAGGAGGGCGTGCCGCTCGCCATCAAGCTCATCACGTCGCCCCGCGCGCGGCGGCATCACCTCGACCTGTACGCCACGGATCAGCCGGCCGAGATCGAGCGGCTGCTCGCCCTGGGGGCCACGCGGCCCGAGTGGCGCCACGAACCGGACGCCGATGACGTCGTACTGGCCGATCCGGACGGCAACACCTTCTGCGTGGTCGAGAAGGGCGGGTAGACCCTATCCGTCGCCCGCGAGCCGCTGGAGTTCGGCAGGGTCACGACCGTCACGCAGCGGCGGTGCAGGTCGATCCAGCCCAGGCGGTAGAACTCGCCCAGTTTCCGGCTGATGATCTCGGGGACAGTGCCCAGCAGTGCGGCCAGTTCGCTGTTGGTCGGCAGGGCGTGTGGAGTCGGCTGTTCCAGCAGGTACGCCGCCAGCCGGGCACCCACGTCACGGAAGACCAGGGCGTCCAGGCGGCGGTGATGCTCGGCGTCGCGCCGGGCCAGATGCGCGATCACCGCCCCAGCCAGCGCCGGTGTGTGCAGGATGGCGTGACGCAGCCGGTCGGCGGGCAGGGTCAGGACGGTGGTGGGGGTGACGAGGGCCTGGGCGTGGGCCGCATGACGGTGGTCACCGCCGAGCACGCTGGCCAGTTCGAGCACGTGCCGGGGGCCATCCACGCCCAGCGTGAATTCCCGCCCACCGCGCTGGGTACGGAATACACGCACACTGCCCACCGCGACGATGTACAGGACATCCGCCGGATCCCCGGCACGGAAGACACCGTCACCCCGCTCGAACGTGGCGAACCGGGCGTGGCGGGCCAGGCCCTCCAGCGTGTCCAGACCGGCGTCCTGAAACAGGGGGGTCAGGGCCAGCAGGGCCAGGGCGTCCGGAGCGGGCATGGGGTCATGCTGCCACGCCGGTGCCGACTGGACGGCCGTCAGAGGAAGACGTCCCGGTTCCGGGCGATGGACGCGGCATGTTCAGCGGGTACGTCCGTGTCCTGGAAGATGGCGTTCACCGGGCAGGTCACGGCACACAGGCCGCAGTTGATGCACTCGCCTGGGTCGATCACGAACTGGTCGCCGGCATCGTGGATGCATTCGACAGGACAGACTTCGGTGCAGGCGGCATCCTTCACGCCCGCGCAGCCGGTGGTGATCACATAAGCCATGCTCCCAGCGTGCTCCCGCCGGGTCAGGACGGCCATGACTTTGGTCAAGGCGTCCCACAGGGACAGCACACGTGAGCCGGGCCGCCGGCTCCTACCATCCAGCCATGACCCACGCACCGATGGCCGATCCCCCGACCACTCCGGCCCAGACTGCCGCGCGCGTGTTGCTGGGCAGCGCGATGGTGCTCGCGGGCACGTCGCACCTGACTGTCGCCAGAGACGACTTCCAGGCACAGGTGCCGGTGTGGCTGCCGCTGAACAAGGACTTCGTGGTGCTGGCGTCCGGCGTGGTCGAGATCGGCCTGGGCGCGGCGCTGCTGGCCCTGCCGCGCGAGCGGCGCACGGTGGGCTGGGTGCTGGCGGCGTTCTACGTGGCGATCTTCCCCGGCAACATCTCGCAGTACCTGTCGCATCAGAGCGCCTTCGGGCTGGACACCGACCAGAAGCGCCTCGTGCGGCTGTTCTTCCAGCCGGTGCTGGTGTTGTGGGCACTGTGGAGCACCGGCGCGTGGCCCAGGCGGCGGGGCTGAGCGGGCGGGGCTGACCGTAGCCGGACGCACGGCGGCGGCGCGGCCCTGACCCGACACTGGGCCATGTTCCGTTCCCGACCGACCCCCACCCCGCCCGGCCCCGGCCAGGAGAGCGTGTGGGACTACCCGCGCCCACCCCGGCTGGAGCGCGTCGACAGGCGCATCGAGATCGTGCTGGGCGGCGTGACCGTGGCCGACACGACCGGGGCCTTCCGCGTGCTGGAGACCAGCCACCCGCCCACGTACTACCTGCCGAAAGACGCCTTCGCACCGGGTGTCCTGAGCCCCGCCCCCGGCCACAGCGTGTGCGAGTGGAAGGGGCCGGCGACGTACTGGACGCTGTCAGCCGGCGGGAAAACTGCCGAGGCTGCCGGCTGGAGCTACGAACGCCCGACGCCCGCCTTCCGCGACATGGCCGGGTACGTCGCGGTGTACGCGGGCCGCATGGATGCCTGTTTCGTGGGCGGCGAGCGGGTCACGCCCCAGCCCGGCGGCTTCTACGGCGGCTGGATCACGCCCGAGGTGGTCGGGCCGTTCAAGGGCGATCCGGGCACGATGGGATGGTAGGAGCGGTGGTGCTGCGTGAACCCCTCAGTCCCCTTCGGTGCCAGCTCCCCTGGGGAGGAGTCAAGGAGTGCGTGGGGTTGGGCTTTTTCCTTGCCTCCCCCCCAGGGGAGGTGCCCCGCCGGAGCGGAGGGGTTAGCCCGTGACGCCGCCGGCCCTTGCTACCCTACCCGTATGACTGACGCCGCGATCCGCTCGAAACTCACGGCCCTGGTGCCGGCGCTGCGGCACTTCCACTCGGCGCTGCTGGATTTTGCCAAGGGGGAATACGAGTTCCTGCACGGCCCGGTGGGCGGCCCCTTCGCCCTGTACTCGCTGGTCATGAGTGATCCGGCGTTCCAGTGGCTGCGGCCCCTGTCGGGCATCATGGCGACCCTGGACGAGGTACTGGACGCCAAGGACACGACCCTGACCGACCGCCACGTGGCCGACGTGCGCGGCGCCCTGGGTCTGCTGTTCGCCGACGCCGACACGCGCTTCGCCGACTTCCGCGCCGGGTATGGCCGTGCCCACGAGGACGCCCGCGTGCGCGAGACCGAGGCGGCGTGGCGGACGATCCTGGCCGACCATCTGGAGGCCTAGGTGAAGGTGGTGGTGGGCCTGGGCAATCCGGGCACGCAGTACGCGCAGACCCGGCACAACGTCGGCTGGCTGGTGGTCGACGAGGTGGCCCGCCGCGCCGGGGCCGAGTGGCGCAAGGAGGGCAAAGACGCCCTGCTGACCGAGGTGCGCCTGGGCACGGAAAAGGTCGTGCTGGTCAAGCCGCAGACCTTCATGAACACGTCCGGCAGGGCGGTCGCGCCGCTGGTGACGTTCTACAAGCTGGAGGGCACGGATCTGCTGGCCGTGCAGGACGATCTGGACAGTCCCTTCGGACTCCTGAAGGTGCGCATGGGCGGGCGACACGGCGGGCAGAACGGCGTGCGAGACATCATCCGGCTGCTGGGGCACGACGCTTTCGCGCGGTTGAAGATCGGGATCTCGCGGCCCCCGGCGGGCTGGGAGGTCAGCGACTGGGTGCTGAGCCGCTGGCGGCCCGAGGAAGCCGCCACGCTGGCCGAGCTCGTGCGGCTGGGGGCCGACGCCGTGGGGGTGTGGGCCACGGCCGGACTGGCCGATGTTCAGCTCCAGTTCAACGGCACGGATCTGCGGCCCGCGCCCGCCCCGTCTCCGTCAGCGGAACAGCAAGGCGCCGGCGACGTGCCCACGCCCCTATCCTGACCGGCGTGCCCACAACTGACCTGAGACTGGACGTCCTGATGCACCTCTCCGACCTGCCCGGCGTGCCCGGCCAGGAAGACGGCGTGCGGGACTACGTGCTGCGGGAACTGGACGGACTGGCCGACGAGGTGCGCGTGGACGCGCTGGGCAACGTGATCGCGCGCCGGGCGGCCCGCAAGGCCAAGAAGGGCGAGACGGCCGAACGGGTCATGATCAGCGCCCACATGGACGAGATCGGCTTTCTGGTGCGTTTCATCGACGACCACGGCTTCGTGCGCGTGCAGGCGCTGGGGGGCTTCGACACCCGCAACCTGTTTGCGCGCAACGTGACCATCCACACGCGCGGCGGCTCGATGCCGGGCATCCTGTCGCCGGGCGGACGGCCCGTACACATCGCCACGCCGGAGGAGCGCAAGCAGATTCCTGAGGTGCGGGACTTTGTGATCGACCTGGGCCTGAGCGCCGACGAGGTTCGCCGCCGCGTGCGGGTGGGTGACATGGTCACGCTGGATCAGGCCGCGCGGCAGGTCGGGAATCTGGTGTGCGGCAAGGCCATGGACGACCGCGCCTCGGTGTTCATGCTGCTGGAGGTGCTGCGGCTGCTGCGGGGCCACAAGCTGCGCCACGAGCTGATCGCGGTCTTCTCGGTACAGGAGGAGGTCGGCCTGCGCGGGGCCGGGGTCGCCGCCTACGGCGCGCAGCCGACCATCGGGATCGGGCTGGACGTGACCCTGGCCGTGGACACGCCCGGCACGAAACCAGACGAGGCCGTGACCCGCGTGGGCAGCGGGATCGGCATCAAGGTGTTCGACTCCAGCATGATCTCGACCCGCTGGCTGGTGGACGAGTTCGCGGATCTGGCCGAGCGCCAGGGCATTCCGTCGCAGCTGGAAGTGCTCGCACAGGGCGGTACGGACGGCGCGGCCATCCAGCGCTCGCGCGAGGGCGTGCCCACCGTGACCCTGAGCCTGCCGACCCGCTACATCCATACCATCGTGGAATCGGTGCACGTGGACGACCTGCGGGCGGGCGTCGACCTGCTGTGCGCGTACCTGCGCTGACCCCCGGACGGGGTGGGGGCGCAACGCCGCCGGGCCAGGGGTCGTATTGAGGGACGTATGGAACTTCTCTCCGGTCTGCTGTCGTCGCTGGGCCTGTCGGGTGCGGCGGGCCTGAACGCCTATATCCCGCTGCTGCTGGTGGGCCTGCTGTCCCGCGCCGGCGTGATGAATCTGGCCGCGCCGTTCGATCTGCTCATGAATCCGTGGGTGCTGGTCGGCATCGGGGTGCTGGGTGCCCTGGACTTCGTGGGCGACAAGATTCCCGGCGTGGATCACGCGCTGCACCTGCTGGGCGGCGTGGTGAACACGGCGGCGGGCGCAGTGCTCTTTGCCGCCCAGACCGGCGTGGCCGACGTGCCCCCGGCGCTCAGCATGGCGCTGGGCGTGATCGTGGCGGGCGGCGTCCATGCCACCCGCACGGCGGTGCGGCCGGTGGCGACCGCCACGACCGGCGGCCTGGGCAACCCGGTGGTCAGCGCCGCCGAGGACGGGACGAGTCTGCTGCTCAGCGTGCTGGCCGTGTTCGCACCGATCCTCGCGGTGGCGGTGCTGGCGGCCGTGGCGGTCGGGGGCTACCGCCTGTGGTCGCGCCGGGGCGGCCGCCGCCCGGCCCTGTAGGCAGCACTCCGCAGGACAGGGGCCACACGGCGGTCAGTCGGCCGACAGAAGCGGGAGCGGAGCCACGGTGCACCGCTCCCGCTTCCGTCCCCGCGCCGGTATCCATCCGCCACACCACCTGTGGCACGACGACCACTTTTTCTGCAACGGATCGCATCAGAGGCTCAAGATTCTGCAATCTGTTCTGGCCAATCTAGCCAGATGGTCATCAGAATTTTGACATCGCGTTCATCTGCCCCTAAGCTCGGAGTATGCAGGGATGCGACCACTGCAAATTGAGCGCAACGAAGGAGACGCCATGAAACTCGTCACGGCAGTCATCAGGCCCGAACGTGTGCAGCACGTCAAGGAAGCACTCTTCCAGGCCGGGATCAGCGGAATCACCCTGTCGCGGGTCAGCGGCCACGGCGGGGAACAGGAAGTCGTCGAGCACTACCGGGGTACCCGCGTCATGGTCGAGTTCCATGACAAGGTCGAGGTGCGCATGGCCGTCAGCGAGCCCTTCGTGCAGGCCGCCATCGACGCGATCGTGCGCGGGGCCCGCACCGGCGAGGTCGGCGACGGCAAGATCTTCGTCCAGCCGCTGGAACGGGTCATCCGGATCCGCACCGGCGAACAGGACGCCGCCGCCCTGACCCCCGTCACCGAGAAGAAACTCACGCCCGCCTGAGGGCACAAAGGAGCAGTGACCTGATGACCTCCCTGATGTCCCGTGCCCGTCCCCTCCTTCCCCTGGCCCTCATGCTCGGCGGCGCGGCGTTCGCGCAGACCGAGGCGCCCACGCTTGACACCGGCGACACCGCGTGGATGATCGTCGCGTCCGCGCTGGTGCTGCTCATGACGCCAGGGCTGGCCTTCTTCTACGGCGGCCTGAGCCGTACCCAGAGCGTCCTGAACACCATGATGATGAGCGTCGTGTCGATCGGCCTGGTCGGCGTGCTGTGGATGCTCGGCGGCTACTCGATCGCGTTCAGCAGCGGTGGAAACCCCTTCTTCGGCGGCCTCGCCAACGCCGGCTTCAACGGCCTGAGCGGACAGCTCAGCGGCACCATCCCCAGCTACGTGTTCGCGGCCTTCCAGGCGATGTTCGCGATCATCGCGCTGGCCCTGATCAGCGGCGCGGTCATCGAGCGCATGCGCTTCGGGGCCTTCGTGCTGTTCGGTGGACTGTGGAGCCTGCTGATCTACGCCCCGCTGGCCCACTGGGTCTGGAACGCGGACGGCTGGCTGTTCAAGCTGGGAGCGCTGGACTTTGCGGGCGGCACCGTGATCCATATCGCCGCCGGGGTATCGGGCCTGGTCGCCGCGAGTGTCCTGGGGGCACGGATCGGCTTCCCCAAGACCGCGCACATCCCCCACAACGTGCCCTTCGTGCTGCTGGGTGCGGGCCTGCTGTGGTTCGGCTGGATGGGCTTCAATGCCGGCAGTGCCCTGGCTGCCAACCAGACCGCCGCGCTGGCGTTCATGACCACCCTGGTCGCCCCCGCCGCCGCCATGCTCACGTGGCTGGGCCTGGAGAGCCTGCGCACCGGCAAGCCTACCGCCGTCGGCGCGGCCACCGGTCTGGTCGTCGGTCTGGTCGCCATCACGCCCGCCTGCGCCTTCGTCACGCCGCTGGCCTCCGTGCTGGTCGGCGCGCTGGGTGCGGCCGCGAGCTTCGCCGCCGTGCAGTTCAAGTCCCGCATGAAGGCCGACGACTCGCTGGACGTCTTCGCTTGCCACGGCGTGGCCGGCATCGTGGGGGCCCTGCTGACCGGCGCCCTGGCCTTCACCACCGGCAGTGGCAAGCCCTGGGGCGAGCAGATGCTCATCCAGCTGGCCGGTGTGCTCGCGAGCGTCGCCTTCACGGGCCTGGGCACGTTCATCCTGCTCAAGCTGGTGGGGCTGGTCATGCCGCTGCGCGTCCCGGCCAACCAGGAAATCGTGGGCATCGACGTCAGCGCCCACAGCGAGCAGGGCTACTCCGACAGCGAGACCGGCCTCGGCGCCCCCGTCTTCGTCGGCGGCGATTGAGGCTGCGCCTGCATCCGGCCTGGCCCTGCATCACCTGAACTCCAGAACCTCCACGTCCACCTGCCCCCGACCGCATCCCCGGGGGCAGGATGTTCGTCTGTCGGGCACACGACATACGGCGTGTTCTTCTCCATCTGCACCGCTCAGACCGTCATGACTGTGCAGGTTGTCTGGCAGATTCTGGACAAATCTCCAGTTTGGCCTTGACAGTTCGTTAAGGTACGGTCATGAAACTCATCACAGCAGTGATTCGGCCGGAACGGATCCAGCAGGTGAAAGAAGCGCTGTTCCGCGCTGGGATCAGCGGGATCACCCTGTCGCGGGTCAGCGGCCACGGCGGGGAACAGGAAGTCGTCGAGCACTACCGGGGTACCCGCGTCATGGTCGAGTTCCATGACAAGATCGAGGTGCGCATGGCCGTCAGCGAGCCCTTCGTGCAGGCCGCCATCGACGCGATCGTGCGCGGGGCCCGCACCGGCGAGGTCGGCGACGGCAAGATCTTCGTCCAGCCGCTGGAACGGGTCATCCGGATCCGCACCGGCGAACAGGACACCGCTGCCCTGACCCCCGTCACCGAGACCAGACTCAGCCCGGACGGCACGCCATGAGCCGCGTGCTGATCGCGCTGCTGACGAGCAGCACCGCCGTGGCCCAGGGCACCGCCCCCGAGGTCAACGGGGCCGACACGGCCTTCGTGCTGCTGTGCGCCGCCCTGGTGCTGCTGATGACACCGGGCCTCGCCCTGTTCTACGGCGGTCTGGTGCGGGCCGGATCCGTGCTGAACACCATGATGATGAGCGTGGCGGCCATGGGAGTGGCCTCGATCGCGTGGGTCGCCATCGGGTACAGCCTCGCGTTCGGGCCGGGGGGCAACGCCGTGATCGGCGGGCTGTCGCAGCTGGGCCTGGGGAACATGGCCGGCACCGTCACCGGCAGCATTCCCACGCCACTGTTCGCCATCTTCCAGATCCTGTTCGCGGTCATCACCCTGGCCGTGGTGAGCGGCAGCGTGGTCGAGCGGATGCGCTTCCCGGCCTTCCTGCTGTTCGGGGGGCTGTGGGTGCTGGTCGTGTACGCGCCGCTGGCCCACTGGGTCTGGAGTCCGGACGGCTGGCTGTTCAAGCTGGGTCTGCTGGACTTCGCGGGCGGCACGGTCGTCGAGGTCGCCAGCGGCGTCAGCGGTCTGGTCGCGGCCGTGGTGCTCGGGCCACGCCTGGGCTACCCGCGCTTTGCCAGCATTCCGCACAACGTGCCCTTCGTGCTGCTGGGCACCGGCCTGCTGTGGTTCGGGTGGCTGGGCTTCAACGCCGGCAGCGCCCTGGCCGCCAACCAGACCGCCGCCTACGCCCTGCTGAACACCAACACCGCCGCCGCCGCCGCGCTGATCACGTGGATGCTGTGGGACAGCCGCCGGGGAGGTCGCCCCACCGCCGTCGGGGCCGCGACCGGCGCGGTCGTCGGTCTGGTCGCCATCACGCCCGCGTGCGGCTTCGTCACGCCACTGGCTGCCATCGTGATCGGCATGGTCGCCAGCAGCGTCAGCTACGTGCTGGTCGCCAACAAGCACCGCCTGCTGCCCGACGACGCGCTGGACGTCTTCGCGTGCCACGGCACGGCGGGCGTGATCGGCACGCTGCTCACCGGGGTGCTCGCCAGCCCCGCCATCAACCCCGCCGGCACCGGTCTGCTCGCCGGGAACGCCGGTCAGCTCGGCACGCAGCTCATCGGCGTACTGGCCGCCGCCGCCCTGGCCGGCGTGGGCACCTTCGCCCTGCTCAAACTCACGGCGCTGATCACGCCCCTGCGCATGACCGAGCGCCAGGAGACCCAGGGCATCGACCTGACCGCCCACCAGGAAGAGGGCTATCAGGAGGCCGAGAGCCCCCTGGCCGCGCCTGTCTTCGTCGGCGGCGACTGAACGCAAGACAACCAGCGAGGCCCGGTCGCTCCCTGCGCTGACCGGGCCTCGTGCTGTGCTGCGCCACAGTGCGTATCGACCCGCCAGACCGGCATACCTACACTGACCACATGCTCGAACTCCGCCCCATGAACGCTGCCGCCTTCGAGCGCTTCGTCGCGCACTCTGCCCCGCAGTACGCCGCCGAGAAGGTCGCCAGCGGCGAGTGGACACCCGAGGAGGCCCCGGAGCGCGGCGAACGCGAATTCCGGCAACTGCTGCCCCAGGGGCCGGATACACCCGACAACGTCCTGTACCACCTGCACGATCCGCAGGAGGGGGCCGACGTGGGCGTGCTGTGGTACGCCCTCCAGCAGCGGGCCGGAACCGTCTGCGCCTTCGTGTACGAGATCGAGGTCTACGAACCCTACCGGCGGCGCGGGTACGCCACCCAGGCCTTCACCCTGCTGGAGCACGACGCCGCCGCGCACGGAGCCACGAACATCCAGCTGCACGTGTTCGGCCACAACACGGGCGCACGGGCACTCTACGAAGGCCTGGGCTTCCAGACGACGAACGTGATCATGCGCAAGGAGCTGGGCTAAACGGTATTCAGGACGTCGTGCCCCAACCATCTCTGCGGATGATGTGACGAAAAAGTTTGGGGGGGTTCTTCTCGATGACGTTCAAAAGCGGCTGTCCGAAGATACAAATCGTGAATTCCCAGGGATGTCCGAGCACGCCCCAGTTCAGATCATGGCTGAGCGTGATCCCGTAGTCCCCATTGGGGTACAGACCCCTGGTGAACTGAAGCTCCTGTGGCGGAGGGGGGAAGGCGTGCGGATCGTAAGTAAAGCACTCGTGATGCCAATCCAGTGAATAGATCTCCTTGCCCGGAGGAGAGCAGCTCTTCAGTGCCTCCCACATCACTTCATAGAACTCTTCTTCCTCTTCGGGCACCGACGGACTGGACAGCTTAAACGTCACCGAGGGCGTAGGCTCCCGAAATCCCGGCCAGTGGCTGAATGCTGTACTGGGATGAAATCCCAGACCGTCGTACACGTAATCCCAGATGTGGGTGTATTCAGGTTCCTCCAGTTTTCGCCAGCCGCTCACGCCCCCTTCTTCCCCCGTACCCGCAACGTCTTCTCGCTCTCCAGCAGGCGTTTCAGCGCCGCCTCGCTGCGGCTCAGGCCGTCGAGGTCGGCCTCTCCCCTGCCCGCCCGGGGTTCGTAGTCGTCGAGCACCTTGCCCTCCAGATAGCGGTCGAAGATGACCGGGCAGATGTAGGAACTGCGCGTGACGGCGGGCGTGTTGCCCAGGTCGGCGGCGACGTACTTCACGCACTCGACCAGCGCCTTCCGGGCCGCGCGTTCGTTCTCGGCGATACCCGTCTCGGCCAGAAATTCGGCGGCCAGGAGGGTTCCGCCCCACGTGCGGAAATCCTTGGCGGTGAAGGGGCCGATGACCTCTTTCAGGTAGGCGTTCAGCTCGCCCGAGCGGACGCGGCGGCGGCTTCCGCCCTCGTCCACAGTCTGGAACAGCCACGGGCCAGGCAGCTCCAGCAGCTTGCCGATGTTGCCTGCCAGCGTGCGGTCGGTCGTGGCCTTGTGCTGCGTGATTCCGTGCTTGCCCTTGAAATGGAAGGTCACAGTGCTGCCCTCGACCTTCACGTGCCGCTGGCGCAGGGTGCTCAGGCCATAGGTCTTGTGCTGCTTCTCGTAGATGTCGCTGCCCACACGGAAGCGGGCTACGTGCAGCAGTCTTGTCATCAGCGCCGCGACCTTGCGGGGCGGCAGCCCGCCAGACCGCAGGTCAGCCCCCGTGACGGTCTTGAGGGTGCCCAGTGCCCCGGCAAAGCGCGTCAGGCGCTGCCATTTCTTCAGGGCACCCGCCTGCACGAAGTCCGGGTGGTAGCGGTACTGGAGCCGTCCGGCGGCGTCGCGTCCGAAGGCCTGGAGTTCCGCGTCGGCGTCGGGCGAGACGTAGACGCCCTCGTAGGCGGGCGGCACGGCCAGCTTGCCGATGCGCTCGATGCCGGTCTTGTCCCTGTACGGCGTGCCGTCGGGCCAGAAATACTTGAACTTCTTCGGGTCGCTGCCCTCGCGGCGCAGGTATTCCTCGGCCAGGATCTCGGTGCGGGAGGTCATACGGTTCGCCTCCGGTTCCAGGGACGGTGGGAAGCGCACCCACCATCCCCTCCACCTGCGCCGAACCGTTCTCCTGCCACTCGCTCCGCTCGCCAGAACGCGGGGCGTTCCGTACAGTTCCTTTTCATTCCTCCGCCTTCATCGGCAACTGCCAGTCAATCGCCCCCCGGCCAGCCTCTTCCAGCGCGGCATTCACCTGACTGAAGGGGCGGGAGCCGAAGAACTTCGCCTCACTGAGCGGGCTGGGGTGGGCCGACTCGATGACCACGTGCTGCGGCCCGGTGATGAGTTTCTTTTTCTTGCGGGCATACGCGCCCCACAGCACGAACACCACCCGTTCGGGTCTGTCGTTCACGGCGCGGATCACGGCGTCGGTGAAGTGCTCCCAGCCCTTGTTCGCGTGGCTGTTCGCCTGCCCCTCGCGCACGGTCAGCACGGCATTCAGAAGCAGGATGCCTTGCTCGGCCCAGGGTTTCAGATAGCCGTGGCGTGGCGGCGTGAAGCCGGGGATGTCGGCCACGAGTTCCTTGTAGATGTTGCGCAGGCTGGGCGGCACCGTCACGCCGGGGCGCACGGAAAAGCTCAGGCCGTGTGCCTGACCGGGGCGGTGGTAGGGATCCTGCCCCAGGATCAGCACCCTTACGTCCTCTAGCGGCGTGAAGCGCAGGGCGTTGAAGACGTCGGCGGCTGGCGGGAAGATGGTCTGCTCGCGGCGTTCCTGCACCAGAAAATCCTTGAGGTCGTGGAAGTACGGCGCGGCGAATTCCGGCTCCAGCGCCCGCTGCCAGCTTTCCGGCAGGCCGGCGGGCAGGATCGCCTTCGGGGGCTCTGGGGTCAGGCCAAAGAGGTCGGGCTGGTCGGACATGGGGGATCTCCTTTTCCCTGCAGGGTGTGCTGCTGAAGTCTGCCGCAGCGGGCGGGCAGAGGTCTCGGGCAAACCCAGAGCTTTTCTTTCGGCCCGCCGGTCGGCCTTCTTGCGGCTGCCGTGTTTCTCGTACAGCCGCCGCGCTTCGGCCTCGAAGGCTGGGGCCGCGCGGGCGGCCGAGATGCGGGCACGGGCCAGCCGTCCGGCCTCCTGCTCGTTCACGATCGGGGGCGGATAGTCCAGGCGACCGGCCCCCGTCCACTCCCACGGCGTGTGGAGGAAGTCGCCCGGCACGTCCGCGAGTTCCGGCAGCCAGCGCCGGATGAACTCTCCCCCGCTGTCCTGCTCGCGGGCCTGCCGGGTGGGCGAGTAGATGCGGACGCGGTTGATGCCGACCGTACTGCTCTGCATCTGCATCTGCGACCAGTGGATGCCGGGTTCGTTATCGAGCCACTCGCGGGCCAGGAACAGACCGGGGTCTCGCCAGTGCAGCCACAGGTGCTGCGTGGCGAAACTGACCAGCAGCGCCCGCATCCGGAAGTTGAGCCAGCCGGTCTCGCGCAGCATCCGCATGCAGGCATCGATCATGGGATACCCCGTCTGGCCGTGTGCCCAGCGGTCGAAGTGCTCCTGATTCCAGTGCGGCTCGCGCAGGCCATCCAGCGCCCGGTTCAGGTTCCGGAACTCCATCTGCGGCTCGGATTCCAGGCGCTGCATGAAATGGCAGTGCCAGTGCAATCTCGACTCGTACGACCGCAGCGAGCGCACCCAGCGCGGATCGGCGTGGGGGTCGCCCTTCACCTCGGCCAGCCGCTGCCGGGTCGCGTGGACGACCTCCCGCAGCGAGATGGTGCCAAACGCCAGCGGCGCACTCAGGCGCGAGCAGCTCTCCTCGGCGGTCACGGGGCTGCTCATCTCACGCATGTAGTTCACGCCGCGCACGGTCAGGAACGAGTCCAGCAGGGCGTGGGCCTCGGCCTGCCCGCCGGGTGGGATTCGCCGGTCGCTGGCCGGCACGCCCAGTTCCGCGTGGCTGCGGACACCGCCGGACTCCGCCCCGACGCCGGACAACCGCTCCGGCACCGGCGTCTGCGGTTCGGCCATGCGTTCCTCCCACGTGGCGGCCCAGCCGTCGCGGTTCGTCATGCGGCGGATCACGCCGTTCTGGGGCAGCTCGGTCAGGGGCAGGCCCCGCGCCCGTGCCCACGCCCGCACGCGGCGATCCCGCGCGTAGCTCACGCCATTGCCCGTCTCCTCGTGCGCCCACACGGCCGCGACGCCGAATTCCTCGCGCAGTTCCTCCAGCGCAGCCACCGCCTCGCCGTGCCGGATGACCAGCGGCGTCCCCAGGGCGCGAAGGCGCAGATTGAGTTCGTTCAGGCAATCGTTCAAATAGCTCAGGTGGTGCCCGGCGAATTCCTCGTGGGTCAGCTGTTCGGGTTCGTAGATGTACACCGGCAGCACCGGCCCCCGCCGCGCCGCATGATGCAGCGGGGCGTGGTCGCGCACGCGCAGGTCTTTCTTGAACCACACCAGCTGGACAGACACGGCCCCGAGTGTGTCGCGGCCCTGCCCTCAGGACGGTGGGAAGTCCCGCCCACTCAAGAAACCGTGAACGCCGTCAGTCCACCTTGACCCGGTAGCTCAGGTTCACGACCTCGTTCCGGGCGACGTTGCGGATCACCCAGCGCACGTTGGTGACCTCGGCCATGGTCGCCGCCGCCTTCTTCAGGACGGTCTTGCCGTTCTCGGTGACGCTGCTGATGCGCTGCGGTGTGGCCGTGAAGTTACGGCCTCCGTCGGTGCTGTACGAGAGCGTGATCCGGGCCGTGCCAGGGCTTGCCATGCCTGTGAAGGACGTGCCGCCGGGCATGGGCATGGTGACCGTGACCTGCGGCAGCGCCGTGGTGCCGACGTTCTGCACACTCACGGCCTCGACCAGCACGTCGCCCCGCACGACCGTCAGGGGGCTGGCGACCAGGGTCTCGGTGCGCCGGCCGTTCACGGTGGCGATCTTCACGAGTTTCTGCACGGCCGTGTACTTCACGTTCTGGGTCACGGCCGGGGCAGGGGCCGGCTGTGCGCTGGCCATCGGCCCGGTCAGCGTGGCGGTCAGGAGCAGGGCCGTCAGCAGGACACGGGTCATGTCCGGAACGTAGCGCAGGGCGGCCCGGCGGGGCAAATCCGCCGGGCCGCCCTGCACTCCGGCAGCTCAGATGCCCAGACGTCCGGCCGCGGCCTTCTGCACCGGGGAGCCGTTGCCACCGTCGAAGGCGTCGATCTCCTCGATGAAGCGGTCGAACAGGTAGCGGCTGTCGTGGGGGCCGGGGCTGGCCTCGGGGTGGTACTGCACGCTGAAGACCGGGTAGCGGCTGTGCGCCATGCCCTCCAGGGTGCCGTCGTTCAGGTTCACGTGCGTGGCGACGAAGGCGTCGTTGGGGATCGAGTCGATGTCCACCGCGTACCCGTGGTTCTGGGACGTGATCTCGACGTTGCCGGTCAGCAGGTTCTTGACCGGCTGGTTGCCGCCCCGGTGCCCGAACTTCATCTTGAAGGTCTTCCCGCCGGCGGCCAGTCCCAGGATCTGGTGACCCAGGCAGATGCCGAAGGTGGGCAGCAGGCCCATCATCTCCCACGCGGTCTTGTGGGCGTATTCCAGCGGGGCCGGGTCGCCGGGGCCGTTCGAGAGGAACAGGCCGTGCGGTTGCAGCGCCATGATCTGCGCCGGGGTGGTGTGCGCCGGCACCACGATAGGTTCGATGCCGACCTCGGCCAGCCGCTCGATGATGGTGTGCTTGATCCCGAAGTCCATGAGCACCACGCGCTTGCCGTGCCGCAGGGTCGGGAAGGCATACGGCAGCGGCGTGGTGACCTCGCGGGTCATGTCGTGCCCGTCGATGTCCTGATGGTCACGGGCACGCACGACGTACACCTGTTCTTCTTCGGGCGTGAATTCGCCGTAGGGATCGGTGGGGTGCGTGTACGAGCGGTGGGCAATCACGCCCTTGACCACGCCCCCCGTGCGCAGGCGGCGCACCAGGGCGCGGGTGTCGATGCCCTGGATGCTCACCACGCCGTACTGCTGCATGAACGCCTCAAGCGACTGCTGGGCACGGTGGTTGGAGTAGTCCCCACTGAACTCGCGGGAGATGAAACCGCGCACATACGGCTTGTTGCTCTCCATGTCGTAGATCGCCACGCCGTAGTTGCCGACGTGCGGGTACGTGATGGTCACGATCTGCCCGTTGTACGAGGGATCGGTCATGATCTCCTGATACCCGGTCATGGACGTGTTGAACACGACCTCGCCGACCGTCTCGCCCCGGTGCCCGAAGGCGTACCCCCGGTAGACCGTGCCGTCTTCCAGCGCCAGGATCGCGCGTTCCTTCCTGATCATGAGACCACCTCCAACCATTGTCGCCTCACGGGACGTCATTCATGGCATGTGCGGGGCCGCCCACTCGGGCGACCTCCCGGCACCCACAATAGCCGACGTGCGGGCCGCACAATGGGAGGTCGTCCGGTCAGGCGAGCCGCCCGGCACAGGCTGCATGGTTATGCGTGATGTTGAATAGCTATACGTCCTGTCTCCAGTCTCCCTGCGGCGTGGCAGGTCGGTACGGGGGCCTGCGGTGGTACGCTGGACGGCGCACATCGTCGCGTTGACCGGGTCACTCTACGGGGGGGATCAGATGACAGGACGGCTGCTTCAGTCTGGACGCTTCATGCTCACCGACGGCGGGTTGGAGACCGACCTTCTGTACAACCGGGGCATCGACCTGCCCTGCTTCGCCGCGATCGTGCTGCTGCGCACGCCGGAGGGACGGGCGGCGCTGGGGGAGTATTACCGCCCCTACCTGGATCTGGCGCGCGACCTCGGGACAGGGTTCATCCTTGAAAGTCCCACGTGGCGGGCCAGTCCCGACTGGGCGGCACCGCTGGGGCTCGACCAGACGGAGCTCGATCAGCTGAATGTCGCCGCCATCGACCTGATGCGCGGTCTGTGCGCCGAATATGCGGCCGACCTTCCCCAGATCGTGATCAGCGGCTGCATCGGGCCACGCGGCGACGGCTACGTGCCCGGCAAGCTCATGGGCGCCGCCGAGGCGACCGACTACCATGCCCGCCAGGTGCGCGTGCTCGCGTCGGCGGGGGCCGACATGGTCTCGGCCCTGACCATGACGAACGTGGCCGAGGCGACCGGCATCGTGCACGCGGCCCGGCAGGTTGACGTGCCCGTGGTGATTTCATTCACCGTGGAGACGGACGGCCGGCTGCCGACGGGCGATACCCTGATGGACGCGGTGACGGCGGTGGACGCGGCCACAGGCGGCCACGCCGCGTATTTCATGGTCAACTGCGCCCATCCCGACCACTTCGCGGCGGTGCTGGATCAGGGGGCCGCGTGGACACAGCGCCTCCGTGGCATCCGCGCCAATGCCTCGCGCTGCAGCCACGAGGAGCTGAACGCCATGACAGAACTCGACGCGGGCGACCCCACCGAACTCGGGCAGCTCTACCGCGCACTCCTGGCGACCCAGCCACAGCTCACGGTGCTCGGTGGGTGCTGCGGCACCGACCTGAGGCACGTGACCGCTGTCGCCCGCGCCTGCCTGAACCACGCCTGAGCGCAGTCCGTTGCACGCCCCCGGCGACAGCTCTGTGCTGTGGTCAGGGGCGCCCATTTCCCGAAGTCTGCCCTGTCTCCTGCTCCTACGGCTGCGCACTCTGCAAGCCTGATCGTCCCCCACCCGCACTGCTGCGGGATGGGGTCGAAGTCCGGTTCACTCCCAGCGGTACGTCACGCTGCTCTTGCCCAGGATGACGTTGCCTTGGACGCGGCTTTGAGCGGTCATGCCGTCGAAGCGGTTGATGATCCCCGTGATCGCCTCGCTGACCCCGGCCAGCATGCCGTCCGGTGTGGTGGCGTCGCCCGCCTTCCGCGTCCCGAGCTTCGCAATGGCCGCCTGCATGGCCCGCTCCTCCTCGGTCAGGTCGGCGTCCTGATCGTCCTGATCCGGGTCAGCGGGGCCGCCGGCCTGCTGGACGGCGTCCTCAAGAATCGCGCTGAACTCCCCGGCACTGATCTCCGGCAGATCCGGCTGATACCGCCAGCCTGCGCCGCTCATACCCAGACCGGCCGCCTGGAAGGCTGCATCCTGTGCCAGGGGCGCGGCCGTCTCGTCCAGCGCCGCCTGCAGGGCCTCGTCGCTCCACGCGGTGATCAGGTAGTCGCCCCGGAAGGCGTAGACGAGTTTCAGACCGCCCAGCAGGTCTTCCAGCTGCTTCACGCCGCTGTCCAGCGCGGCCCCATCCATCCCGCCCGTGCCCGTCAGGCCACCGGGCAGCGATCTTGCCAGCGGGGAGCTGCTCAGTTCCAGCAGGGGCTTCAGGGAACCGCCCAGGCCGGCAATAGCAGCGTTCAGGCTCGCGGCGTACTCGGGCACATGCTTCTTCGCGGCGTCCAGATCACGCACGGACTGGTAGGTCACGCTGTGGGCCAGCCCGGCCTGTGGACTGGCGGTGTCGAGGCCGGCCCGGAAGCCGCCGGCCAGGGTGACCTGGGCGCACTCGTCTCCCAGGTACTGCCCGGCCCGCTCCAGATGGCTGGCGAGCTGCGAGTCGCTCAGGAAGCCCAGCGGCTCGAACAGATCCACGCGGCTGAGCCAGCGGGCCGCGTAGGCCCCGGATTCCGGCGCACACGCCCGCACCTGCGCGGCCTCAGCACTGGCGGGGATGATGTCCTGCACGTGGAAATCGGTGCTGTGGGTCAGCAGGCGGTACAGCGGCTGATCCTTGCCCTGCGCGTTGGCCGCGTGCGCCGAGGCGGCCGTGAGACCGGTAGCGGTGGTGGTGAACCCTGCCGCGTACTGGCCCAGCGTGTCGATGGCGTCCACGACCGGCGCGAACAGGCGCGGCAGCCCGGAGCGGCCCAGGTGCCCCCGGATGACCTTCGCGGTCGCCGAGAAGTTCAGATACAGCGACAGTTCCTGCGCCCCCACCGGACGCCGCGCCGCCGTGTACGCCGCCGAATCCAGCAGTCTGGGCGCGGCCTTGCCGCTCAGGCGGCCCAGGTAGGTCATCAGCAGGGATTTGTCGGTGGAGATGTAGACCAGCCCGCCCGCCATGCCCGCGTAGACCTGCCCCTGCCGCGCGAAGGTGTAGGCCCCCACCCGCGCACCGGGCCGGGCCTTCATGGTGCTGCCGAAGAACTCCGAGGACAGCTCGTCGACCCGCGACACGGCCAGCAGGTGGGGCGTGTAGGGCTGTCCGGGGCGGCCGACGGTGAACACGCCCACGGCGGCCTCCTGCCCGATGGAGCCCTTCAGGAGTTCCTGAACGCCGTCCAGGGTCTTCGTCATATCGTCGTCCGGCCCGACGGTGGCGTCCATGGTGCGGCCCAGCAGCCCGGCCATGCGGCCGATGGCCCCGGAGGCGTCGCGCGTCTCCAGGGTCACCAGGGCCCCCGCCGGCAGCAGTTCAGTGAGCGTGGCAGCGCGGGCCGCCGGCAACAGGGTGGCCAGGCCCAGGGTGAGCAGCAGGGAACGTTTCACCGTCTCATCTTAAGTGACAGGCATTACGTTCAGGGGCACAGATCTGCCGGGGGCTCATCCGGCAGGCAGCGCCACCTGGGCGGCCAGCAGCGCGTCCGGGGTGTCCACATCCAGCAGCAGCCCGGCCGGGACGGACACGGTGACGGCGTGGGCACGGTGCAGCGCGATCAGGCTGCGCGGCCCGTGATCCGCATCTGGTGTGGCCTTCACGGCGTCCAGCAGGTCGGCACGGAACACGTGCGGCGGGGCCCGCACCGCGCCGTCCCCATCGCCGTACACCGCCAGGACGACCGGCGCTCCGGAGTCGCGGAAGGCCCCGAGCAGCGCCCGGTGCACTCCGGCCGTGACCAGCGGCATGTCGGCCAGTGCGAAGTTCGCGCCCGCAAGTCCCGGAGGCAGGGCGTGCACGGCCGCCCGGAACGATGAGGCCAGCCCGCGCCCCGGCTCCGGATTCACCACGAACGCGAAGCCCAGTCCGGACAGCGCCGCCCGGATGCGGTCACCCACCTCTCCCGGTGGTACGACGGCCAGCAGGTGGTCATGGCCGGCATCTGCCAGCGCGCGGGCCGCGTAGGTACACAGCGGGCGGCCGTGCAGGTCGGCCAGCTGTTTGGGCTGTCCCATGCGGGTGCTCAGGCCGGCCGCGAGCAGCACGCCGGCCACGGGAAGGGAGGTGGAAGTCACGGCCGCATGGTAGGACGTCGGCCCGGATCCGCAGCGCTGCGCCGTCCGCTGCCAGCGCTGCCACGGGCACCCGGTCATCGCCGGAGACGCGCAGGCACGCCACGGTGCCGTCACGGAGGGAGCCGAGGTCAGCCAGGGGGCATGATCGACCCCGGTTCACCCTTCGGTGCCGTCCCGGATGGACGGCACGACCGCTGACACCGGGAGCCCGCCCAATCTTTCCCAAACCCCACCGGGCCTACAATGAAGGCGTCGTGAAATCCAGCGTTCCCGAGGTGACCGTATGAAACTGAATTACTCCGGCCAGGAGAAGGTGCAGGCCCCGCCTGCTGTCGTGTGGGCCTTCGTGCAGGATCCCGAGCGGGTGGCCCGTTGCCTGCCTGACGTGCAGGAAGTGGTCGTGCATGACCAGACGCACATGGACGCGACCGTGCAGGTGGGTGTGGGCATGGTGCGCGGCAAATTCAAGTTCAAGATCGAGGTGCTGCCCGACGAGGCGGCCGGACGCGTGAACGTGAAGGTGCAGGGCGGCGGGCTGGGCAGCGTCGTGGACCTCACGGCCGGGGCGAACGTCGTGGACAACGGTGACGGCACGACCCTGCTGGACTGGGACGGCGAGGCGAGCATGCGCGGCCCGGTCGCCACGGTGGGCGGCCGGATGCTGGACGTCCAGGCGCAGAAGCTGATCTCGAAGACCTTCGAGAACATGAGCGCCAACATCGGCGCGTCGTCCGGCACCCTGGCCTGAGCGTGACGGGCCGCCGGGCTCCCGTGGCGTCAGCGGCCGGGCAGGGCGTCCGGCTGCGCCGTCAGGGTGGGGACGGCGGTCACCACGCCGTGCGGCGACACCGCCAGCACACGCCGCTCTGCGAGGCCCCACAGGGCCCGGTGTACGGCCATCTCGGCCACCGCTCCGCCCTGTGGCGCCAGGTCGTCGAGGAGTTGCGTGTAGCGCAGCGTGGTGGCCTCGCCGCCGGCCCAGGGGGTCGCGGCGGCCACGCGTGTCAGGACACGGCGTTCATCCGGTGTCCCCGCGTGGGCCAGCAGCTCCGCACGGGCGCGAACCCGCTGCTGCTGCTCCTCGCGTTCGTGCCGGCGGCGGGCCAGCAGCGCGGCCACCTCGTCCGGGGGGGTCTGACCACGCCGGGCACGGGCGTCACTGATCAGGGCCTCCAGCCGCTGATCAGCGCGGGCCGCCGCACTGGCCCGCAGTTCCTGCACCTGGGTGCCCAGCTCCTGCACGCGGGCGCTGTCCAGGGCGCGGCTGCCCAGGCGGCGCGCCGCGTCGCCCAGCCCCGCCACGCGGGCCGCGGGATCAGGCGTGGCCGGCTCGGGGTCGCGCAGCGCCCGACCGACGCGGATCAGGGTGCCAAGGGTACGGATCGTCTTGTTCTCGGGCGCCATGCGGTGACCTCCGGGCAGAACGTGCCCTGCCGTCCTTATACCCGAAGCGGCCCTGCGGATGCATCCACCGGAAGTGAAGGGCACCGCGCGGCTGTCCTCATGTCCGTGGACAGCGCCGCCCGGCCAGAGCAGCCGGGCGGCGCTGCAGAACTCCGCCGATCAGGCGGCGTGGGCGGCGGGCAGGGGAGCGGCCAGCTCCGGCTCCACCTGAACCGGGGCTGCCGCCACCGGAGCGTGGCGCACCGGCATCAGGGCGCCCAGCCCCAGACCGGCCATGCTGGCGGTCGCCACGACCATCCACATCATGTTGCTGGCAGTGGTGTCCAGCAGCACGCTGAGCACCATCAGGGCGGCCGACACGGCCATGTGGGCCAGGGCGGGGATCATCAGGTTGCCGCCCCGCACGTGGGCCGTGAAGAAGCTGCGACCGGCATGAAGGCCGGAGATCAACGCGATCAGCGTGCACAGAAGGACGGGGACGGTCATGGGCGCAGCGTACGCGGCGGGGTCTCACGCGAGCCTCACAGCGGGGCAGACCCGGCGGACATGAAGAGACGGCCGTCCATGGCCCCGATCACCACACGCATGCCCGCCAGGAGGGCCAGAATGATGGTTTGTAAGACAACGTCCAGCCGGTGGTTCCAGCCGGGATACTGGGGGCGTATGTTCCCCCACCTGCCCACCACACCACGGCACCGGGCAACGCCATGAGCGTGCCCACCCCCGCCGACCTGCAGGCCCTGTTCCGGGCACGCGGGTACGTGACCGGTGAGGCGCTGGCGACCGCGCTGCGCCTGGTCGTGGCGCTGGACAAGCCCCTGCTGCTGGAGGGCCCCGCCGGGGTCGGCAAGACCGAGGCTGCCAAGACCCTGGCGCTGGCGCTGGGCACGAAGCTGATCCGCCTGCAGTGCTACGAGGGTCTGGACGCACAGGCCGCGCTGTACGAGTGGAACTACGCCCGGCAGCTGCTGCACCTGCGGGCCGCCGAACTGGGCGGCCAGGGCGTGGGTGACGACGAGCTGTACGGCGAGAAGTTCCTGCTGGCCCGGCCGCTCCTCCAGGCGATCCGCGAGGAGCGTGCCCCGGTGCTGCTGATCGACGAGGTCGACCGCGCCGACGACGCCTTCGAGGCCTTCTTGCTGGAACTGCTGGCCGAATGGCAGATCACGGTGCCGGAACTGGGGACTCTCAGTGCCCGCAGCCGCCCGCACGTGATCCTGACCAGCAACCGCTCCCGCGAGCTGAGCGACGCGCTGCGCCGCCGCTGCCTGTACCACTGGGTCGAGTACCCCACCGCGCGGCAGGAACTGGAGATCGTGCATGCCCGGCTGCCGCAGGTCAACGAGACCCTGGCGCGGCAGGTCACGGACGCCATCCACGCGCTGCGGGCGCTGCCGCTGGGCAAGCCGCCGGGCGTGGCCGAGACGCTCGACTGGGCGGCGGCGCTGGCCAGCCTGCACCGCGACCACCTGGATGCGGCCTCGGTCGAGGCGACGCTGGGCGCGGTGCTGAAACTGCGTGAGGATCAGCTGCTCGCCGCGCCCACCCTGAAACAGCTGGCGGCCAGGGCCAGTGCGGCGACCGGCCCGGTGGCTGACGGATCGTGACCGCCCCGGACGGGCTCAGCGCCGATCTGGCCGCCCGCGTCACGGCGTTCGTCGCGCGGCTACGGGTGCGGCACGGCTTCCTGCTGGGCCCGGGCGAGGCCGGCGACGCGCTGCGGGCGCTGGGCGCGGTGAACGTCCTGCGCAGACGGGAGGTGCGCGACGCCCTGCGCTGCGTGCTGACCGCCAGCCCCGAACAGCGCCGGCTCTTCGATCAGGAATTCAACGCCTTCTTCCGCCGTGACGGCGAACCGCCGCCCCCCACCCTGCCACCCGTGGTGCCACAGACCGAGGCCCCCGGCGTCGAGCAGGAGGAGCAGCCGCCCCTGCCGAAACAGGCGGACGAGGGCCGCGAGGAGCAGAAGAAGCCCGCCCCCACGCCCCAGGACAGCGGCGACGGCGAGGACGGCGACGACGCCGACATGGCGCAGGCCCAGCCGCTCGGGGAATCGGACGATGCCGACGACGACCCGGACGAGCCGGCCCAGACCATCCGCACGAAGCTCAGTCCGAATGCGTCGGGGGGCGGGGAATTCGACGCCGCCGAGGGTGACCTGCCGGAGCTGCTGCGGGCGGCGTCGGCCCTGGTGCGGGCGGTGGAGCTGGGCCGCTCGCGCCGCGTGAAGCCCATGCCACGCGGCCACAAACTGGATGCCCGGCGCACCCTGCGCGCCGCCGCCCGTACCGCTGGCGATCCCACCGAGCTGAAGTGGCTGGGCCGCCCACGCCGCGCCCCGCGCTTCCTGCTGGTGCTCGACGGCAGCCGCAGCATGGGCCGGGACGCCACGCTGCTGCTGCGCTTTGCCCACGCCCTGCACCTGCGGTCGCGCCGGGTCGAGGTCTATGCCTTCTCCACCGGCCTGACCCGCCTGACCCCGCTGCTGCGCGGCGCTCCCCCCGGCAAGACCCTGCACCTCCCGGATCTGGGCGAGGCCTGGGGGGGTGGCACCCGCATCGGCGCGAATCTCCTGAAACTGGCCCGCCAGGAGCGCGAGCACGTGAACCGTGACACGCTGGTGTTCATCCTCAGCGATGGACTGGACACCGGGGCGACCGAGGACATGGAACGCGCCATGCGCGAACTGCACCACCGCGCCGCCCGCGTGGTGTGGCTCTCGCCCCTGGCCGCCACCCCGAACTACCAGCCGGTGCAGCGGGCCGTGAAGGCCGCCCTGCCGTATCTGGACGCCCTGCTGCCCGCCGGCGGCATGGACGACCTGCACGCGCTGGCCGGACGGCTGAAGCGGGGCGGAGCGCTGTAGGGCGACTCAGCGCATGTGAAGGTGGGGACGGCGGTTGAGCCAGTGCAGGGTGCGCGGCTGACCGTCGGCCGCCAGTTCCACCAGGGCACTCCCCGTGTTGTCCAGCCGGAAGATCGGGCCGTGACTGTCGGTGGGAGACAGCTTCAACAGTTCTGCCAGCAGGAACTGCGCGAAATCATGGTGAGTGACGAGGGCTACCACGGCTGCGTCGTCTGCCCCATCCAAAAGCCGGGCGACAACACGCTCAGCCCGTCGGGCGAACTGCACCACGTCCCACGGTTCACAGCCGCCGTTCCAGGGCTGCCCGCTCAGCTCTGCCGGCCAGACCAGGGCGGGGCAGTCGGAGAGCAGCGAGGCATGGTCTCGCCCCACCACCGGTGCGAACCCGCCAGCGGGGCCAGTGCTCAGGCCCCCGCACTCGCAGGCGTCCGCAAAGCCGTAGACGGGCAGACCGAGCGTCCGTGCCAGCGGAGCGGCAGTCTGGACGGCTCGGGTCATCAGGCTGCTGTACAGGTGGGTGATTCCCCTGCATACGCTGTCTGTCGCAGCCCAGTCCGCGAACCGTGCCGCCTGCTCGTGACCGAGCGACGTCAGGGGCGGATCGGGAAGACGATGACGGGCAAAATCCGGCAATCCCTCCAGCGGGTTGTTGCTCGACTGGGCGTGACGGATCAGCAGGACGCGCACGGGGCAGGCTAACATCGTGCCCGTTGCCGCTGCTCGAGAGTTGAGCCTGCCCCTACAAGTCCCTCCGGCTGAACCGCCACATCGCCGTACCCACGGCCAGCACCAGCAGCGCGGCGGCCCACACGACCAGCCCGGCAGGAATGGGCGTGCTGGATGTGAAGGGATTCGCGCCCCGCGACAGGTCACCGACCTGCAACATGAATTCGGGTTGCAGGTGGTAGCTGGCCCCCAGCCACAGGGCGTTGCTGGGCATCAGGGCGTTGGCGACCCGGCCCAGCGTGACCAGCGTGGGGGTGTCGGCCAGCCGGCCGATGGCGCTGAGGATGCCGCCCGTGAAGCCCACGCCGTACAGCACGAACACGCCGATGCCGTTGGCGAGGGTGGTGAACAGCGTGCTGCCCAGCACGGTCAGGGCGGTGAGCATCAGCACGGCCAGCAGAATCAGGGCCAGCGCCAGCCCCGGCGCGGGCGGCAGGTAGCCGGTGATGGCGTACACGCCGCCCAGCAGCGCGGTGCCCAGCAGCGCCACGTACACGACATTCACCGCGCCGAAGCCCAGGAAGCGCCCCAGCACGACCTGGGCGCGGCTGACCGGCCGGGCGATCACGCTCTGCATGACGCCGTTCTCGATGTCCGCACTGACCGCGCCGACGGTCGAGAGCACGGCCATCAGCGAGCCCAGGAAGTACACGAGGTACATGCCGAACAGCGCCGACGAGATCACGGGGATGTTGCCGGCCCCGGTGGCGCTGCGACCGTCAAGGCCCGCGTCGATGGCCCGCTGGTCGAGGGTCTGTTCCAGCCGCAGCACACCGTACAGGAAAAAGCCGATGAACAGCACGCTCAGGACGACCAGCACAGTCACGAGGCGCTTGCGGAAGGCCTCGCGCAGGGAGAGTTCCGCGATCAGCAGGGCGTTACGCATGGGCGACCTCCGGAGCGTAGGACGCCTCGGGCGTGTCCTCGATCAGCTCCAGGAACAAGGTCTCCAGATCGGGGCGGCGGGGCGTCAGGGCGTACAGGTGTGCCCCGCTGTCCAGCACGGCCCGTGCGACCTGCGGGATCGCGTCCTCGTGCTGGAGCCACAGCTCCACGCTGGCGCGGCCGGGCGTGTTCGTGTCGGTGTGGCGCAGTTCGCCGTACCGGGCCAGGGTGTCGAGCAGGCCGGGCGGCAGGGTATCGACCCGCACGTCCAGCGGCAGCACCCCGCCCATCAGCTCGCGCATGCTGCCCTGCTGGAGCACCCGCCCCTGCTTGACGAAGGCCACCCGGTCGCAGACCTGTTCGACCTCGCTCAGCAGGTGGGAATTGAGGAACACCGCCACGCCCTGGCCGCGCAGCCGCTCGATGATCTCCCGCACCTCGACCCGCCCGATGGGATCGAGGGCACTGGTCGGTTCGTCCAGAAAGACCAGCTGCGGCCGCGCCAGGATCGCCCCGGCCAGCCCCGCCCGCTGGAGCATGCCCTTGGAATACCCGCCCAGCGCCTCGTGGCCGCGCCCGCCCAGGCCCACGACCTCCAGCACCTCGGGAATGCGGGTGCGCAGGTCGTCCGCCGTCATGCCGGCCAGCCGGCCGTGGAAGCGCAGGAACTCGTGCCCGGTCATCCACGTCTGGAAGCGGAACTGCTCGGGCAGGAACCCCAGCCGCGCCCGCACGGCCGGATCGGCGGGCGAACCGCCCAGCACCCGCACGCTGCC
The DNA here is from genome assembly GCF_034440735.1 of Deinococcus sp. AB2017081. Lineage (NCBI taxonomy): Bacteria > Thermotogati > Deinococcota > Deinococci > Deinococcales > Deinococcaceae > Deinococcus > Deinococcus sp. AB2017081. Next base: position 119,238 of record NZ_CP140098.1, read on the forward strand.
GCCGCTGGGCAGCACCAGCCCCAGCAGCATCTTGACGGTGGTGCTCTTGCCCGCGCCGTTCGGCCCCAGGAAGCCGAAGACCTCGCCGGGCTGCACGCTCAGGGTCAGGCCGTCCACGACCGCGCGGCCCCGGTAGACCTTGCTCAGGCCCTGCGTCTCGATGGCGGGGGTGGGGGCAGTCATCCGGGCAGCATAGACGCGCGGGCCTGGGGGGGCGTGGGCCGAAAGTTGCAATGTCCGTGGACTGTGGGCACTGGGCTCCACGCAACAACGGCCTCAGCCCAGCGCCCATCACCTCACACCGGGTTCAGGATCTCCTCGATCCGCTGCACCACGCCCGCATCGAGCTTCACGCCCGCCGCCTTCACGGTGTCCGCGATCTGCTGCGGCTTCGTGGCCCCGGTGATGACGCTGCTCACACCCCGGTGGCGCAGCAGCCACGCCACGGCGAGCTGGGCACGGGTGATCCCCAGGTCGTCCGCGATGGGCCTGAGGTCGCGCACCTTCTGGATGTTCTCGTCGGTCAGGAAGTCCCGCGCGAAGCTCTCGTTCTCGCTCAGGCGGGCGCCCTCGGGCTTGCCGGCGTCGTACTTGCCGGTCAGCAGGCCCATCGCCAGGGGGCTCCACACGACCAGACCCACGCCGGCCCGCTCGGTATACGGCAGGATGTCCTTCTCGACGCGGTCGCGGTGGATCATGGAGTACTCGGGCTGCTCGGTCACGGGGCCGTGCAGGCCACGGGCACGGGCGAATTCCACGGCCTCGGCAATGCGGGCGGCGGGCCACATGCTGGTGCCCCAGTACAGCGCCTGACCGTTCCGGATCACCTGATCGAAGGCCATGACGATCTCGTCCATGGGCACGGTCTCGTCGTAGCGGTGCGCGAAGTAGATGTCCAGATAATCGGTGCCCAGCCGCTTCAGGGACTTCCCGACGCTCTCCAGGATGTGCTTGCGGCTCAGGCCCTGGTCGTTCACGTCGTCGCTCATGGGCCAGTACACCTTGCTGGAGATCACCAGCGTGTGCCGGGGCAGTTCACGCAGCGCCGCGCCCATCAGTTCCTCGCTGCGGCCCCGGGCGTACACGTCGGCCTGATCGAAGAAGTTCACGCCCTGGTCGTAGGCGGTGGTCACGATCTCGCGCACCATGGCGTCATCGTTCACGCTCTGCCCGAAGGTGACCCAGCCGCCCAGGGCGACCTCGCTGACCTTGAGCCCGCTCCTGCCCAGATTCCGGAATTCCATGCTGGGCACTGTACCCCTCCACGCCGCTGAGGGCCGTCACGTTCAGGAGTGCTCAGGGCGCCGTGAGTCCGGTCGGCCAGCGCTCCGGCAGTGTGGGCGTGAGGATGGCTCCGCCCTCCAGCGTGCCGAAGACCTCGGTGCGGGCCGGCCCCCAGCGCCACGCGTACAGCGCGACGTACGCGCAGACCACGGCGTCCACCTGATCCTCATGTGCCTTCAGTGCCCGGCCGCGCAGCACCGTCACGTCGGTCTCCAGCAGGGCGTCCAGTCCCGAGAGCGGCGGATCGGCCCCGTCCAGCGCCCGCAGATGCGCGTGCAGCGCGGCCCATGCCGACACCAGGGCGTCCCGGCCCTGGCCCTTGTTCTTGTACTTCAGGGTGCGGGTCAACCCGAACAGCGACACCATGGCCGGGTGGGGGAACACCTCGACCACGCGCCGCACCGCGTCTCCGGCGACCAGCAGCGGGTCGTGGACAAAGCCGCGTTCCTCCAGCGCCGCGACCAGCCGCTCGCCGCGCACGCTGCCCGAGGCGTCGCCCACCAGCGCGCGGTTGGCCGGATGGGCGCCCGCGTGGAAGCGTCCGAACACGCGGGCCAGTTCCCGCTCGGCCACGCGGCTCCCCGAGGCGTTCGGCACCCGCAGCGGCGCGTCGATGGCCACGGTGCAGGCCGGATCGGCGAACCGGTCGATGAAGGCCAGGATCTCCGCGTCGTCGCCCAGCAGGGAGGTGTCGGTCACGCGACCGCCGGGGCCGTCCAGCTGGGCGACCGCCCCTCCCGTGGCGTTGCGCACCGACCACGCCAGATCCAGGCCGATGAAATTCACTCCGGCGTCCACCCTGGGGGCGCCAGCTCGAACCCCTCGAAGCGGAAGCCGGGCGCGACCACACAGCCCACCAGTGTCCAGTCCCCCAGCGACCGCGCCGACTGCCACGCGTGGGCCGGCACGGTGCCCTGGGGCCGATCGCCAGTCAGGATGCCCGGGCCCAGCCGCAGGCGCTGTACGTCTCCCCCACTCCAGATCGACAGCTCCAGCGGCGCTCCGGCGTGATACGCCCAGAGCTCGGTGGCGTCCACGCGGTGCCAGTGCGAGACCTCGCCAGCGCGGAGCAGGAAATAGATGGAGGTGCAGACCGGACGTCCCTCCACCGTGTGCGTGTCCTGCCAGATCTGGACATAGTGGCCACCTTCCGGATGCGGCTGCATGCCCAGGTCGCGGATGATCTCGTCCGGCGTCACGGCCGTCTCCACTGGTTGGCCCGCTCTCCCCGCGCCGCCTTCTCGGCGGCCTCGGTCACGCGCTTCTCACGGGTGGCGCCCGTCTTGGCGTGGACGATCCATTCCAGCACAGCGCGTTTTGCAGAGACCGGGAAGGCCTCCCAGGACGCCGCGGCGCCGGGGCGCGCCTCCAGCGCCGCGCGCAGGTCGTCCGGCACCTCCACGGCGGCCACGCTGTCCAGTTTCGTCCACGTGCCGTCGGCGATGGCGGCATCGATCCTGGCCTGACCGGCAGGCGTCATCAGGCCACCGGCCTGGAGGCGGGCGATGCGCTCCTTGTTCACGGCGCTCCAGCCGCTGCCGGGCCGCCGGGGCGTGAAGGTCAGGAAGGACCGGTGTCCGTCGAGCCGGCCCGGCCGCGAGTCGATCCAGCCGAAGCACAGCGCTTCCTCGACGGCCTCGGCACTGCTCAGATTGGGTATGGGCGAGCCCTTCTTGTGAAGGACGAGGCGGACGCCCCGGCTGGTCGCGTGGTTGGCCTGAAGCCATGCCCGCCACGCGGCGCGGGATGCGGGTTCGACCAGTTCAGCCGGGGTCGCGGGAGCCATGCCCCAGCATGCCACCTCAGCCGGGGCGCACCGGGCGGTAGGTGCTCTGCACGAAGCCGCTGGGAAATACGTGCGTCTGCACATGCTGGAGCGGCACGTCCGCGTCCAGCGCCCCGAACAGGGGGCGGCCCTGCCCGAGCAGCACCGGAATGCGCGTGACGATCAGTTCGTCGATCACTCCGGCCCGCAGGAACGCCTGGATGGTCACACCACCGTCCACGTAGACCCCCCGGGCTCCCTGAAGGTCGCGGGCCAGCGTCTGAACTGGGCCAGGATGCACCTCGACCTCCCCGGTCAGGGGCGCGGGCAGGTCGGCGGCCGTCCGCGTGCGGCTCAGGACGACCACCCGCCGGCCCGCGTATGGCCACGGCACGAAGTCCCGCACCGTGTCGAAGGTGCCGCGCCCCATGACCACGGTGTCCACACGGGCCATGAAGGCGTCGTAGCCGTGGTTCTCGGGGGGCATGGACGGGCCGCCGGGCGTGCCGGGCAGCCAGTCCAGCGACCCGTCCGGCCGGGCGATGAAGCCGTCCACGCTGGCAGCGATGTAGACCAGGAAGGGCATGGAGGAAGTCTAAGGGCCCGACGGTCTGAGAGTCTCAGAACTGCCTCGGCTTCGGCGCTGAGACTCTTTGACCCTTCAGACTCTTTGACGGGCCGGCCCGACGGGCGTCTAGATGCTGCCCAGAAAACGGTCGCGGTGCACCACGTACGCGAGGCCCAGGGTGGACAGGGTGGCGACCAGGCTGCTCAGGCCGTAGCTGATGAGCGGCAGGGTGATCCCGGTCAGGGGCAGCACGCTCAGGGCCGCGCCGATGTTCTCGACCACCTGAAACCCGATCTGGCCCAGCACCCCGGCAAACAGCAGCTGATCCTGCAGGCGGGGCGATTCCATGGCCATGCCGGCCAGGCCCCAGAACAGGGCCCCGTACAGCACCAGCACCGCCAGCGCCCCCACGAAGCCCTGTTCCTCGGCCCACGTGCTGTACGCGAAGTCCGTGTGGGCCTCGGGCAGGAAGCCGTTGTGCGACTGGCTGCCCTCCTTGTACCCCTTGCCCTGCAGCCCGCCGGAACCGACCGCGATGGTGCTCTGGATGACCTGATACCCCGCGCCACGCGGATCCTGATAGGGATCGAGGAAGATGGTCAGGCGTTTTTGCTGATACGGCTCCAGATGTGGATACAGCACGGTGGGCACCGCCGCACCGACCGCCAGCACCGCCAGCACCGCGTGCCACCACGGAATGCGGGCGGCCAGCAGCATCACGCCGAAGATCACGCTGAGTACCAGTGCCCCGCCGAAGTCGGCCAGCACGACCAGCCCCACCGCCGGCAGGAACACGGCGCCGGCCCGCAGGTAGGTACTCATGCCCCGGTAGCCCTCGCGCAGGGCCAGCGCCAGCATGAGGATCAGCGCGAACTTCAGGATCTCCAGCGGCTGGATCTGGATCGGGCCGAGCAGGATCCAGTTCTTCTGCCCGTTGACCTCCTTGCCGATCACGAAGGTGCTGGCCTGGAGCAGCAGCGCCCCCGCATACATCCACGGCGCGAGCCGGTAGACGCGGTCACGTCCGGCCCACAACAGCGCCGCGATGGGAATGGCCGCCAGGGCTACCCCCAGCAGCTGTTTGGTGAAGATGCCGCTGGAGGCTCTGGGCGACAGTGCCGCCGTGCTGACGGTCATCAGGCCGACCACCAGCAGCGCAGCGACGACGATCGGAAAGCGCAGGTCGTACTTCATGGGGCGCACCGGGACAGACGTGTCACCCGCCCAGGCTACGGCGCAGGCGGGTGAAGAGGGTTAGGAGGGTGGTGGGGGTCGCACACGCGTCGCTCGAGATGGATCGATCACGTGTGATCCATCCGCCATTCTTCTCAGCGGCTCCGGGTCGTGCCGCCGGGCTCGTCCAGGGGAATGTTGGCCATGAGCACCACCATGTCGCCGCGCTGCTCGATCTCCACGCTGCTGTTGCCGGTGGGGAAATAGCGTTTGACCACTTCCAGCAGGTCGTTGCGCAGGGCATCGACCTTGCCCGGAGGAATCTGGGCGCGGTCATAGGCGAGCACCAGTTCCAGGCGGTCTTTCAGGGTCTCCTTGGTGCGGCCCCGCTTCATCCAGGAAAACATCTCAGGCCCCCCCGAACCAGCGGCGCAGGGTCGCCATGAAGCCGCCGTCCTCGTCGAATTTCGGGTACGGCACGTCCTCGCCCTTCAGGCGGCGGGCGGTGTCCAGGAAGGCCTGCCCGGCACGGGTCTTGCCCAGCACGGCGGGCTCGCCCACGTTGGTGGACACGATGATGCCCTCGTCCTCGGGAACGATGCCGATGGGTTTGACGCCCAGGATGTCGAGGATGTCGGCCTCGCTGAGCATGTTGCCCGACGCGACCATCTTGGGCCGCAGGCGGTTGATGACCAGCTTGATCTCGCTGACCTGCTGCGCCTCGAGCAGCCCGATGATGCGGTCGGCATCGCGGACGCTGGAGACCTCGGGGTTCACGACGACCAGGGCGCCCTCGGCGGGGGCGGCGGCGGTGCGGAAGCCCGACTCGATCCCGGCGGGCGAGTCGATCAGGATGCGGTCGAAGCCCTCGTTGGCGATCAGGTCACGCACCACGCCCTTGAAGACCTCGGGATCCAGGGCGTCCTTGTCGCGGGTCTGGGACGCCGGGAGCAGGTACAGGTTCTCGACGCGCTTGTCGCGGATCAGGGCCTGCCCCATGCGGCACTTGCCCTCCAGCACGTCCACGAGGTCGAAGACCACGCGCGACTCCAGTCCCATGACGACGTCGAGGTTGCGCAGACCGACGTCCACGTCGATGACCGCGACCTTCTCTCCGAGCTTGGCGAGGGCCGCCCCGATATTCGCGGTGGTCGTGGTCTTCCCCACGCCGCCCTTGCCTGACGTGACGACAATCACCTTCGCATTCATGATGTCGGGCAGTGTACCGCGTCATGACGTGAACCGCTTCCGCCGGTCTACGCCTGGGGGTCGGTTCCGGCCGGAGCCGGGCCGGGCGCATGCACCATCATCCGGTCGATCCGCGGGCCGTCCATGTCCACGACCTCCAGCATCCAACCGTCCACCTCCAGCCGCGTGCCCACCTGCGGCAGGTCGCCCAGGGCGGCCAGCACATAGCCGGCCAGGGTGCTGAAGTCCTCGCGGGGCAGCGCGGGCAGCGGCAGCATCTCGCGCAGGTCGTGCATGGGCAGCGCGCCGTCGATCAGGAATGAGCCGTCCTCGCGCCGGATCAGCGAGTCGTCACCGGGCACGGCCGCGTCTCCGCCCGACAGTTCCGAGAGCAGATCGGTGAGGCTCAGGAGGCCGCTGAACGCGCCGTACTCGTCCACGACCACCGCCAGCCGCGCTCCGCCACGTTCCAGGCGGGTCAGCGCGTCCTCGGCCCACGCGCCTTCAGGCAGGTACAGCGCGGTGCGCAGCAGTCCCGGCAGCGCCTCACCGGTCTGCACGGCCCGCAGCACGTCCAGCACCGTCAGGACGCCGACCACCTCACCGGCCTCGTCCCGTGCGGGATAGGTGTCGTGCCCCGATGCCAGCACCTGCGCCGCCACGTCGGCCGCCGGAGCGTTCAGGGCGACGGTCACGGCCTGGTGGCGCGGGGTCATCAGGTCGCGCACGCGCCGGTCGTTGAAGCGCAGCACCGACGAGATGCGGTGACGCTCGGTCTCCTCCAGCGAGCCGCTCTGGGCCGCCTGGGACACGATGGCCCGCACGTCCTCCTCGGTGATCACCTCGGGCGGCTGGCCCCGGATGCCCAGCAGCGCCAGCAGGCCGCGCGTGGTGATGTCCAGCAGCCACACGACCGGCCGGGCCACGCGGCTCAGGCCCGCGAAGAAGGGAGCGACCCGCGCGGCCAGCCCCTCGGGATTGCGCAGCGCGATGTTCTTGGGCGCGAGTTCCCCCAGCACCAGCGACAGGAAGGTGACCAGCAGCACCACCGCCACGCTGGCCGCCGCCGGGGCGGAGGTGCCCAGCACAGGCCGCAGCACGCCCTCCATGTAGGTCGTCAGGGTGCCGCCCGCGAAGACCGCGCTGACGGTGCCGATCAACGTGATGCCGATCTGTACCGTCGCCAGGAACGCGCCCGGATCGTTGCCCAGCCGCACGGCCGCCGCTGCCCCCCGCTCGCCCCGCGAGGCCGACGCCTCCAGCCGGGAGCGCCGCGCCGACACCACCCCCAGCTCGGACGCCGAGAAAAAGCCGTTCAGGATGAGCAGCAGCACGAGAATGCCGAATTCCAGCAGAGGGTTCCCCACATACGGGAGTGTACGGGCTGTCTGCGGTCAATCGGGGTCAGGACGTTACAGCTTCGGTAAAGACGCGGGCAGCGGCGGTGGCCGGGGCCACTGCCTACACTGCCCCCATGTCGATCCTGGCCCGCACTGCCCTGCTCGTCGTCGCCGCCGCGATGGTCGTCACCGGCCTGGGCGTGGCCGCCTTCGGGCTGTGGCCCCTGTCGGAGGTCGGGCAGGCCGACGGAGCACTGGTCACCGGTCTGGTGCTCGTCGGGATCGGCGTGGCGTGCGTGGTGGGCGGCGGCGTGGTGGCGTGGGCGGCGCTGAGGCGGCGGCCGGGGGCGTCGGGCGGCACGGAGCGCTGAGGGAGCAGAGGGATTCGCGCGCTGCACCCCCGCCGAAGGTGCAGCGCGGGACAGTCCACGCCGGGCACGGCCTGCTACACTGGCGGGCTGAATGTGCCGTGCCCGCTGCGGGCGGGGCGGGGGTGTGTGGATGACGGAAGGAACACAGCAGGCCGCCCGGCGGGTGGGCTTCATCTCGCTGGGCTGCCCCAAGGCGCTGGTCGACAGCGAGCGTATCCTGACGCAGCTGCGCTTCGAGGGCTACGAGGTCGCGCCCAGCTATGAGGACGCCGACGCGGTGATCGTGAACACCTGCGGCTTCATCACCCCGGCGGTCGAGGAGTCGCTGAGCGCCATCGGGGAGGCGCTGGAGGCCACCGGGAAGGTCATCGTGACCGGCTGTCTGGGCGAGCGCCCCGAGAAGATCATGGAGCGCCACCCCAAGGTCGCGGCGATCACCGGCAGTGAGGCCGTGGACGACGTGATGGGTCATGTCCGTGCGCTGCTGCCCATCGACAGCAGTGCGTTCACGGGCCTGCTGCCGGTGGCCGCGCCGGGCATGCGGGCCGGCGCGGAGCAGCCCGCCCGCGAGGACACCCGCCACGGCGACGTGTTCGCGCCCAGCGTGAAGCTCACGCCCCGGCACTACGCCTACGTGAAGATCGCGGAGGGCTGCAACCACACCTGCTCGTTCTGCATCATTCCCAAGCTGCGGGGCCTGCAGGTGTCGCGTGACGCGGGCGCGGTGCTGTACGAGGCCTACCGCCTGATCGCCGGGGGCACCAGGGAGCTCATGATCATCTCGCAGGACACCAGCGCCTATGGCGTGGACGTGCGCTACCGGGAGTCCGAGTTCCAGGGTGAGCAGGTGCGGGCCCACCTGACGGACCTCGCCGTGAAGCTGGGCGAGATGGGCGCGTGGGTACGGATGCACTACGTCTACCCGTATCCGCATGTCGAGAAGATCGTGGAGCTGATGGCCCAGGGCAAGATCCTGCCGTATCTGGACGTGCCCCTCCAGCACGCCAGCCCGAAGATCCTGAAGGCCATGCGGCGCCCCGGCGCCGGGAAGCAGCTGGAGACCATCCGCCGCTGGCGCGAGATCTGCCCGGAGCTGGTGATCCGCAGCACCTTCATCGTGGGCTTTCCCGGCGAGACCGAACAGGACTTCCAGGAGCTGCTGACCTTCCTGGAAGATGCCCAGCTCGACCGTGTGGGCGCGTTTACCTACTCCGACGTGGAGGAGGCCGACGCGAACGCGCTGGCCGACCCGGTGCCGCAGGACGTGAAGGAGGAGCGCCTCGCCCGCTTCATGGAGGTCGCGCAGCGGATCAGCGCCGCACGGCTGGCCGCGAAGATCGGCACGGTCATGGACGTGATCATCGACGAATTCAACGACGACGACGGCGACCCGCCGGGCACCAAGCTGATCGGCCGCACGAAGGGCGATGCGCCGGGCATCGACGGGCAGGTGTACCTGAGTGCCGGCGACCTTGCCGGACACGTGAAGATCGGGGACATCGTCCGTGCCCGGATCGAGGACAGTGACGAGTACGACCTGTACGGCGAGGTCGTGGATCGGCCCGCGTGGACGCCGAACGTGCCGCAGCTGGGCCACTTCGGCGGGCACTGACCGGCACCGTCTGGCAGGAGAGCGCCCCGACCGTGACATGGTCGGGGCGCTCTCCTGTGGGTGCTCAGGCCCGGCGCAGGTACACGGGCCGGGGATGGCCGGGCGGGCGGCGCGGCACATGCGGGCGCGGGCGGAACGGGCGGGGCGGCACGGGGACGGCGGGGGCGAGATTGAGGGGGCAGAGCGTCACGGTTCACCTCGGGAGGTCGGAAGGGGACGGCCGGGAATGGCCTCTGACCCCAGTGTGGTGGGGGGATGTGACCACTCCGTGACTGGACGTGTGCGGTTTTCCTCAGCCGCGCCCACCCCCCGCCGGGGGGGGTCACGCGGCACCCGCGGACGGGGCAGGGCGTGTCATCTGGGCGTCACACTCTGCCGCTCGCCCGGCTCCCGGCTGCGGATCAGCACACGACGGACGGGCGCCGGTGGTCTGAACCCCGGCGCCGCCCGTGTGTGCTGTTCAGCGTATGTGGCTGTCCGGCGCCGGACGGCCTACCGGAGGCCCAGGTACCGCGACACGTTCAGGAGCCGGCCCATACTGCCCATGGTGAACACGTTCAGGGTGGTGTACGTGTCGCCGGCAGCGTTCAGGGTGTCGGTCAGGCTGCCGGGCGTCAGGGTTCCCCGGTACATGCCCAGGGCCAGCGCGCCGGCCACCGAGGGCGCGGCGAAGGACGTGCCGCTGGCATAGGCCAGCCGGGCACCCGGGTATGCGGACACGATGGCGTTGCCGGGGGCGCTCATCTTCAGGTCGCTGGAGTAGTTCGAGAACGCGGACTTGCTGCCGTCGAGATCGATGCTGCCGACACTCACCAGGCCCACGAATTTCGGGGCGCTGAGCAGGCCGCCGCTGGTGGCGTAGCGGGCGGGGTAGGTCAGGGTGGTGCTGTTCGCGTTGCCTGCCGACGCCGTGATGACCACACCGGCCTTCAGGGCGGTGCTGAGCGTGGTGCTCAGGGCGGTCACGTCCGAGGTGAGGCCCAGCGACAGGTTGATGACCTTCGCGCCGTCCGCGACCGCACGGTCGATGGCGAGCACGAGGTTGCCCACGGTGCCCGAGCCGTCAGGGCCGAGGACGCGGTAGGGCAGTACGGTGACCCGGGGAGCCACCTGCAGCAGCACGCCCGTCACGGCGGTGCCGTGGCCGTAGCGGCCGATCCCGATGGTGCTGGCGACCTCCTGCGGCAGCGCGTCGTTGTCCACGAAGTCCCAGCCCTGGGTGGTGCTGATCTGGGTCTTCAGGAAGGGATGGTTCATGTCCACGCCGGTGTCGATCACGGCCACCTTGATCCCGGCCCCCTGGGTGGGCATGGTGGCGATGTACGACTCGGACATGCCGATCCGGGACAGGAATTTGCGGTAGGTGCTCTGGGCCACCGGGTCGAGCCCGCTCACGCCGCCGGCCCACGTGGTCTGGCCGCCGGCCCAGGTCAACGCGCCGCCGGCCCACGTGGTCAGGCCCAGCGAACTCGGTTCGCTGCCCTCGGCCGTGATCTGGTCGTTGGCCTCCACGGCATCGACGGTCGCCCCCAGGGCCGTGAGGGCCTGGACACGCAGCCCGGCGGTCGTCAGGGATCCGCCGGACGGCACCTGGGCCACGATGGCCGAGCCGACCTCCGGATGAAAGCTCAGGATGACCGCACCGGGCAGGGCCGCCTGGAGCTGGTCGCGGGTGGTCTGCGGCTGGATCGTCAGGGTGATCAGCGCGTGCTGTGCGGTGACCGTGGGGACACGCGTGGTGCTGACGACGTGCTCCTGTGGGGTCGGCACCGAGCCGCAGGCGGCCAGCAACAGGGTGAGCGCTGTGAGGATGCTGATGCGGTGGGTCATGGGGAATCTCTCCTGGAGTGCGGACGGACTGACCGTGGATCGCGGCCAGATTCGATACCGCAGCATGGCAACCCTCTGAGACTGCCGTGTGACTTTTCATGGCCGCAGGAGTGCTACCCACGGGGGGTATCGGCGTGCAGCCGCCGTCGGGGCCGGGCCGCCGGCCGCAGGAGTCACACGGCAGTCACAATCCAGGCGGTGCCCCGCAGGGACAGCGCTGCCCACCGACAACGTGCAAGCCCCCTGTCAGACGAGGACACCTACACTCCGCTGGTGACTCCCGATGTGCTGATCGTGATCTTTGCCGGAGTGCTGGGCCTGCTGGTGGGATCGTTCTCGAACGTGCTGATCTGGCGGCTGCCCCGGCGTGAGAACATCGCGTTTCCGCCCAGCCACTGCCCCCACTGCGACCACCGGCTGGGGGTGATCGATCTGGTGCCGGTGGCGTCGTGGCTGTCCCTGGGCGGGAAGTGCCGGTACTGCCGGGCACCCATCAAGGCCCGCTACCCGGTCGTGGAACTCCTGACGGGCCTGGGCTACGCCGTGATCGCCATGCTGTTCCCGCCGCTGACGGTCGGCTGGGGCGCACTGGGCCTGATGCTCCTGTTCACGCTGCTGCTGGTCGGCAGTGCCATTGATCTGGACACCTTCACGATCCCCGACGAACTGACCCTGCCGGGCGTGGCGCTGGGCCTGATCTTCGGGTTCCTGAACGGCCGGGCGGGCGTGGGCACCCTGCCGGACTTCGCGGGCGCGGTGCAGGGGGCGCTGCTGGGCGCGGGCCTGCTGGTGGCGATCAACCAGTTCGGGTCGTGGGTGCTGCGCCGCTTCCGCGAGCGCTCGTACCCGGAGTTGCCCATCGGCTACCAGCAGATCAGCCTGGGATTGATCGCCGGCGCGTGGCTGGGGCCGTGGTGGGGCACCGGCGTGGGCGTGCTCTCGGCGGCGGTGAACATGGCCGCCGGGCGCGTGATCCGGGTGCCGGAATGGCTGACCCTGGGCGGCCTGCTGCTCAGTCTGGTGCTGGGCAGTGCCGGCACCGGCCCCGGCATGATCCTGATGGTGCAGGGGGCGCTGGCCGCCGCCGGGGGCGTGTCGCTGGTGGCGGGGGTGTACTGGTGGCTCCGGCGCGAGCCGGAGGACGAGGCAGCCGGCACGGACAGTGCCGAGGAACCCTACGACGCCTCGGCCATGGGCTTCGGCGACGTGAAACTGGCGGCCGTGATCGGCGCGTTCCTGGGCTGGGAGCGGCTGCTGGTGGCGCTGGTCATCGCCGTGTTCGCCGGAGCGATCCTGGGCGTGGCCCAGCTCGCCATGAAACGCGAGAACCGCGTGAAGTTCGGCCCCTATCTCGCCCTGGGCGCCGTGGTGGCGCTGATCTGGGGCCAGCAGTGGGTGAGCGGCTACCGGCAACTGCTCGGGCTGTAAGGTCTCCAAACGACGCAGGCCGGGAACGCCATGTCCCGGCCTGCGTCGTGACCCTGCCGTTACATCATCTTGGCAATGGCCGTGCAGCTCACGCCGGCGTCGGCCGGGGTGCCGGTCGCGTTGGCGGCGGTGTGGATGTTGAAGTACGTGGCGTTCATGACATCGGCCGCCGCCACGCTGCCCGACAGGGTCAGCATGCCCGAGGCGTCGGACTGGCCGACGATCATGCTGGACATGATGGGCGCGCCGCCGCTCGCACACGCGTCCGTGCTGGCCGCGCCCTGCACGTGGTAGTGCGCGACATAGTAGGTGCTCGGGGCCAGGCCCATGACCTTCGCGGTCGTCATGACCATCGAGCCGGTCTTGTTGACGGTGACGGTGCCGCTGGAATTCAGGGCGTTCCCGGCGGGCTGCTTGGCCAGGGTGTAGTCCATCGGACGGGCCATCATGGACATCGAGCACGCGCTGAGGGCCAGGGCCAGGGTGGGCAGGGCAAGAACTTTCAACATAGGAACCTCCAGAACAGAACAAAGGGTGACATCCGGGAGTCTCGTCCGGTCTGGGCGCTGCCAAGTGTCAGAAGCCTTGCTTTGTGACGACTTCCTCAATGGGCGCCCTGGACGGCCGTCAGGTGAGCCGGCGGGTGCCCGGCCAGGCGCTGGCATTTGTTACACTCGGTTCAAATCAGTGCGACCAGACTGCCCTGCCCGGCCTATGCGAGGTATCACCGTGACTCCAGCGCGCCCTTCCCCCACCCCGGACGCCGTGTTCGCCGCGCAGCAGGCGTGGCGCTGGACCGCGGCGCAGACGACCGCCCCGCAGCGTCAGATCATCCTGCGCCGCCTGCACGACGCCGTCCGGGCCCACCGCATCGCCCTGGCCGACGCGCTGCGCCGCGACCTGGGCAAGAGCCGCGCCGAGGCGGAACTCACGGAGATCCATCCGGTGCTGGAAGAACTCCAGCACGTCATCCGCCGGCTGCCGCGCTGGATGGCTCCCCGGCGCGTCCGCACGCCCCTGGCGCTGGTCGGCAGTTCCAGCGAGGTGCGGGCCACGCCACGCGGCGTCACGCTGATCCTGAGCCCGTGGAACTATCCCGTGAATCTGGCGCTGGCGCCTCTGGTCGCCAGCCTGGCTGCCGGGAACACGGTGATCCTGAAACCCAGCGAGAAGGCCCCGCACGTCGCCCGTGCCCTGCACGACCTGATCGACAGCGTGTTCGAGCCGAAACTCGCTGCCGTGGTCTGCGGCGACGCCGACACCGCCCGCGCCCTGACGGCGCTGCCCTTCGACCACATCCTGTTCACGGGGAGCACGGCAGTCGGTCGCCACGTCATGCAGGCTGCCGCCGCGAACCTGACCAGCGTGACGCTGGAACTGGGCGGCAAGAGCCCGGCCATCGTGGACAGCAGCGCGGATCTGCGTCTCGCCGCCCAACGGATCGCGTGGGGAAAATTCCTGAACGCCGGGCAGACCTGCGTGGCCCCCGACTACGTGCTGATCGCCGAGACCCAGCGGGACGCCTTCGTGAGTGCCGTGCAGGAGATCACCACGCAGCGCTTCGGCACGCCGGAGCGGCTGCGCGGCGGCCCGGACTACGGCCGCATGGTGGACGCCGCCAGCGTGGAACGCCTGGAGCGCCTGACGCGCCAGAGCGCCGCGCAGGGTGCCCGGATCGTCCTGGGCGGCGAGTTCGACCCCCAGGCGCGCTTTATCTCCCCCACCGTCGTCACGGACGTCACGCCAGACATGCCGCTCATGCAGGAGGAACTGTTCGGCCCGGTGCTGCCGGTGCTCACGTACCGGACGCTGGACGAGGCGCTGGAGTATGTGCGCCGCAACGACCCGCCGCTGGCCCTGTATGTGTTCGCGCAGGACGCGGGCGTGATCGAGCGCAGCAAACGGCACACGACCAGCGGCGGTCTGGTCGTGAACGGCACCGTCATCCACCTGACCAACCCGAACCTGCCCTTCGGCGGCGTGGGCACGAGCGGCATGGGCGCGTACCACGGCGAGCACGGCTTCCGCACCTTCAGCCACGAACGGGCCATCATGCACGAGGGCCCACGCAGCAGCGTGCGCTTCACGTACCCGCCCTACGGCCGTCCCCTGCCGCGCGTGGCCGCGTGGGCGCTGCGGGCGCTGGAGCGCCAGACCGGCCCGCGTGACTGACGTGACCGCCGCCATCACCGCCGGCGGGCAGTCCAGCCGCTACGGCGGCGACAAGGCGCTGGCCGTGCTGGGTGGCCGGACGCTGCTGGAACACGTGGCCGGCAGCCTGGAGGCCTGCCCGGTGCGGGTGCTGATCGCTCCGGCCGGGAAGTACGCCCTGCCCGGCTGGACGACGGTGCCCGACACCCGCCCCGGTCAGGGGCCGCTGGCCGGGCTGGAGGCCGCCCTGACCGCCGCCCCGCCCGGCTGGGTGGCCTTCGCGGGGGTGGACACGCCGGGGCTGACCCCCGTGTACTGGCAGGCCCTGGCCGCTGCCCGCACCCCGGACGCGCTGGCGGTGGTCGCACTGGACGGCGAAGACAGACCACAACCGCTGGCCGCGCTGTACCACACGCATCTGTTGCCCCAGATCTCGGCCCTGCTGGACGCCGGGGAACGGCGGCTCAGGACAGCTGCGCCGCCGGGACAGACGGTGTTCGTTCCCGGTCTGGACGCGGCCTACTTCCGGAACGTGAACCGGGTCGGCGACCTGGACGCCTGAGCCTCAGCGCCACTGCTCCGGCAGGCCGTACACGTGCCACAGGGCGTCCACGCGGTTCACGACCGCCCCGTCCATGACGATCTTCGGCGGCCACTCGCGCACGAAGCCCTCTTCGGGGAGCTTGCGCGCACCGTCCCA
Source organism: Deinococcus sp. AB2017081 (assembly GCF_034440735.1). Classification (NCBI taxonomy): domain Bacteria; kingdom Thermotogati; phylum Deinococcota; class Deinococci; order Deinococcales; family Deinococcaceae; genus Deinococcus; species Deinococcus sp. AB2017081. The sequence goes on from NZ_CP140098.1 coordinate 134,648, forward strand.
CGCGAGCAGCCCGCCGTGCACGGCCACGTCGCGTTCGGCGTCGATGTTGTTCAGGATCGTCCACCACACGTCCTGGAGGTTGCCCACGTCGGTCTGGTCGTCGCAGATCAGGAGGTGGCGGATCCCCCGGGCGGCGGGGTGCGCGGCGAAGGCGCGGGCCAGCTCCTGCGCCTGCCCGGGGCGGGTCTTGTCGAGCGCCACGAGCCAGTACCCGTCCCCGGTCTGGGTCTGGGCGAGCACGCCGTCGAAGGTGGGCAGCTCCGCGCTGGCGTGCGGCTGGAAGGTCTCGGGGGTGACGTCGCCCGCCTGATCGTCGCGGGAGCTGACGCCGGAGCCGGTCTCCTCGGGGCGCTTGGTGGTCGCGTCGATGATCAGCTTGCCACCGTAGCCCCACCCGCGGCTGGAGTGGTCGAGCACGTCGATGGGCCCGCGCGTGGTGAGGGTGTCGCGGCCCGGCACGGCCTTCTGCGCGACCTCGCGCCACACCGCGCCGAAGTCGCTGACCGTCACGTCCTCGTCCACAACCACGATCACCTTGGCGAACATCATCTGGCCCAGGCCGAACAGGCCGTTGGCGACCTTGTACGCCTGCCCCGGATACGTCTTCCTGATGGACACGAACACGAGGTTGTGCGCGACCCCGGCGGGCGGCATGTGGTAATCGACGATCTCGGGAATGATGAGCTGCGCGGCGGGCAGGAACAGCCGCTCGGACGCCTCGATGAGGTACGCGTCCTCCATGGGGGGGCGGCCCACGATGGTTGCCGGGTAGACCGGCCGCTCGCGCATGGTGACGGCCGTGACGTGGAACTGCGGATACAGGTCGGGCAGCGTGTAGAAACCGGTGTGGTCGCCGAAGGGCCCCTCGACCACCCAGTCCTCGCTGGGGTCGACGTAGCCCTCCAGGATGAACTCGGCGTTGGCGGGCACGTCCAGGTCGACGGTCACGCCCTTCGTGACCGGGTAGCGCTGGCCGCGCAGGTAGCCGGCGAGGGCGAACTCGTCGAGGCCCGGCACGGGCGGCAGGGGCGCGGTGGCCGCGTAGATCAGGGCCGGGTCGCCGCCGATGGCGACCGCGACCTCCAGCTTTTTGCCGAGCTTCCTCGCCTTCTCCAGATGCTTCGTGCCGGTCTTGTGACGCTGCCAGTGCATGCCGGTCGTGTTGCGGCTCATGACCTGCACGCGGTACATGCCCATGTTGCGCTCGCCGGTCTCGGGGTCGTTGGTGATGACCAGGGGCAGCGTGACGAAGGGCCCGCCGTCGAGCGGCCAGCACTTCAGCACCGGGATCCTCGAGAGATCCACCTCGTCGCCGCGCCACACGACCTGCTGCACGGGGGCGTTCTTCACGCGGCGCGGCGGGAGGTTCATGGCGTCGCGCAGCTTGGTGACGTTGCTCAGCAGGCCCAGCTTGCTGCCGCCGCCCGAGAGGTCAATCAGGGCGCGCACCTTCTCCGCAAGGCCGTCGAGGTCGTCCACGCCCAGCGCCAGGGCGACACGTTCCTTGGTGCCGAGCAGGCCGATGACCACGGGATAGGCGCTGCCGACGACGTTCTCGAACAGCAGGGCCGGGCCGCCCCGCTTCACCATCCGGTCGGCGATCTCGGTGATCTCCAGCTCGCGGGAGACCGGCACGGACACGCGGACGAGTTCGCCGCGCTGTTCAAGCAGGCGCATGAAGCTCTGGATGTCCGGAAAGGCCATGCCCGGAGTCTAGGGGGCCGGGGGCGGGGCAACCGTACCGGGCGCTGACATCCCGGCCCCTGAGCCACGGTTCCGCGTGACCAGCAGCAGCCACCCGCCTCCCAGCACCGCCGCCAGCACCGACGCGATCAGCACGCCCAGTTTGGCCTGGGTCAGCAGCGCCCCGGTCTCGAAGGCCAGGTTCGAGACGAACAGGCTCATGGTGAAGCCGATCCCGGCGAGTATCCCCGCCCCCACCATGTGCCGCCAGGTCACGCGGCGGGGCAGCGAGGCCACGCCCGCGCGCACCGCCAGCCACGCGCCCCCGACCACGCCCAGCGGCTTGCCCAGCAGCAGCCCCAGCACGACGCCCAGCGACACGGTGCCCAGACCGCCCGCTCCCACCGTCACGCCGGCGTTCATCAGGGCGAAGACCGGCAACACGGCGAAGGTCACCACCGGATGCAGGGCGTGCTCCAGCCGGTGCAGTGGACTCTGGGCCCGCTCCAGCAGATCCTCCAGATCCCGCAGCCGCGCTCCGACCTCCTCCTCCCGGCCCGGCCGGGCCGCGTCGGTGAGCGAGGTCAGGTACCCCGCCGGGTCGGGCTTGCGGATGGGCACGGCCAGCGCCAGCAGCACCCCGGCGATCGTGGCGTGCAGCCCGGACTGCAGCACGAGCAGCCACAGCACCACGCCCAGCACGCCGTACACCTTCAGGCTGGACACGCCCCGGCGGCCCGCCAGCAGCGCCGCGCCCCACGTCAGCGCGGCCAGCGCCAGTGCTCCCAGGTTCAGATCCGACGTGTAGAACAGCGCGATCACCAGCACCGCGCCCAGGTCGTCCACGATCGCCAGGGCGGTCAGGAAGACCTTGAGCCCCAGCGGAATGCGGGAGCCGAGCAGCGCCAGCACCCCCAGCGCGAAGGCGATGTCCGTCGCCATCGGTACGCCCCAGCCGTCCACGCCGGGGCCGCCCGCGTTCAGCAGGGCGTACATGCCCCCGGGCACCAGCATCCCGCCCGCCGCCGCCGCGATCGCCAGCGTGGCCCGGCGGCGCGAGGCCAGTTCACCGATCAGCAGTTCGCGCTTGATCTCCAGGCCGACCAACAGGAAGAACACGGCCATCAGGCCATCGTTGACCCAGTGTTCCAGTGAGAGATCCAGGCGGGCCCCACCCACGCTCACGGCCAGATGCGTGTCGCGCAGGGCGGCATAGGCTCCCTGGGCGGGTGAATTGGCCCACACGAAGGCGATCACGGCGGTGCAGACCAGCAGCAGACCGGCGAAGGCCTCGCTGTGGACGAAGCGGGCAAAGGGGGATGCGGGAGCGTGGGAAGCCATGGAACCTCCGGGAGGACACTCAGGATGTGATGGCCGTGCGGCCGTGAATCAAAAACCTTGACCAGAAAACACGATGGAGCCCGACATGCGGACTCCACCAGGTCAGCGTATGGTCGCTGGAACCGGCCGTCAGGCGGCCTGCTTTGGGTCAAGGATACCACGGGGGTGGGTTCAGACCCGCTGCTATGAACACTTCATCAGGTCAGGAACTGAGCCTCCTGCGCCATCACCTCCCGGTTCCCGGTCGCATCAGTCACCTGCAGCCCACGTCAGCCCTGAGGGGCGAGCACGTGTCCCCTCTGCGTCCTGAACCACGCTCCCGGCACCGCGGGCCACCACTGCCCGTACGGTCAGCACGCGCCGCAGGAAGGTCGCGGCGTCCACGGTCTTGCGGATCGGGGCGGGGCCGAACACGCGCAGGCCCAGGGGTGTGCGGCGCAGGCGGCCCAGGGTCTGCCGGACAGCCCCCCGGAGCTGCACGCTGCGTGGCACGGGGGCCAGCTGCAGCAGCAGGGCATGGATCACGTCCGGCGGGATCACGTCGTCCAGGGGGCTGGAGGTCTGCTGCACGCTGTCCCAGATCTCGGCCCGCTGGGCGATCAGTTCGGTCGTCCAGTCGGGGACGTAGCCCAGCGAGCGGGCCAGCGGCACCCGCATCAGGTGGGGGTCGAGGGTATGCAGCACCCGCCGGAACATCGCCTTGCGGGCCAGCACCTCCAGCGGCAGCCGCAGCGTGAAGTCCAGCAGGGCACCGTCCAGATACGGCACATGCACGTGGGCCGTGTGCCCGGCGAAGCGGTCGCGCCACGGCAGCAGCGAGTGCGCCACGTTCACGTCCAGCATCAGGGCGATCTCCAGCGGGTAGCCGGTTCGGTCGGAGCCAGCCCCCGCCTGCGCCAGCACACCCGCCAGAACCTGCTCCCACGCCCCCTGTAGGGCATCGTAGGTGGTGTTCGGCAGCGTGGGCCGCAGCCACGCCAGGATGCCGAAGGACGGCGGCACCTTCTGGCGCAGCAGCTGATCCGCGTGCAGGCTCAGCGGGTGGCTGTTGATGTCGAAGGCGTGGTCGCCCACGAACACGTCGCTGGGGTTCAGGGCGGCGAAGTCGGCCCAGGCGTCGGCCTCGTCGCACAGCGGCGCGCCGCCGCCCCCCCACGCCACGTTGCGCCGCACGTTGCCCAGCACCGAGCCGTGATACGCGCCCAGCACCGTGTGCCGCGTGCCGTACTGCGCCGCGAGCCGGTGCGCGACCTGCGCGTCGCTGCCGGGAGCGCGGGCGTCCAGCGCATACGAGAACGTCCGGACGTCCGCGCCCAGAGTGGTCAGCACGCTCAACAGACCGCGCGAGTCGTAGCCGCCGCTCAGGGACAGGTACGCCCGCCCGCCGCTGGCCTGAAGCCGGCGGGTCATGGCCCCCCGGATCAGGTGGGCGAATTCGGCTTCCAGATCGGCCACGCTCGCCCCGGCCTGCGGCCCGGTGAAGGTCAGCGGCCAGTACTCGTGCGTGCACACGTGGGAGCCGCCCAGATCGTGAACGCAGGCCCGGCGAAGGACGCCGACGCCCTGGCGCAGGGTCACGCCGCCCAGCAGGCTGCCCTTGGTCAGGTAGGCGCTGACGCCCTCCAGATCCAGCGGGCGTTCGCGGAACGGGGCCCAGTCGGGCCGGGTCGAGACCAGCACGTGCTGCGGGGTGTGCGCCACGTACATGGCCTGCGAACCGACCCGGTCGGCCACGGCCAGCACCCGCCCGGCCTGGCCGTCGAGGATCAGCGCGGCGTAGTGGCCCTCGATGTCCCGGGGAAAGTCCCGGCCGCCGTGCAGGTAGGCGTCCAGCAGGTCGTCCGGCGTGGCCCCGTACAGGCAGCCCTTGACCAGCACGTGCAGGTCGAGTTCCGGACGCGACACCAGCGCGCCGTCGGCCGCGTCCAGCCGCACCTGCCACGGCCCGATCCGCCGCGTGCCGGGCGCAGGACTCCGGTCATCCGGGAGGCGGTCGAGCACCGCGCTGAAGTCGCGGGCCATACCGCTACTGCGGCGTCCCGGCCGGAATGACGTGGTAGTCGATGGGCTTGAAGGTGCCCCCGTTGCTGCCCTCGGCCGAGCACGCGGTCAGGCCGACGATCAGATCCATTTCCGCCCGCAGGTGCAGCTGCTGCCCGGCGGTCGAGATGGGCGGCGCGATCCTGACCCGGCCGGACTCGTCGACCACGACGTTCATGAAGATGTTCAGGGTCGTGGGGATCTGATCCGGCTGGATGCCGTAGGGGGCCAGCGCCTGCACCAGATTGGAAAAGCAGCTGGGATGCCCGTCGGCGGTGCCCGGCGGGTACAGGATCTCGAAGGTCTCGGTCGAGCACGGGGTCAACAGGAAGTCGTGGCGGCCCACGTCGTCGCGCAGCAGCGTGAACATCGGCCGGCTGCGGTTCGAGTACAGGACGTGCCCCGTGGTCAGGTAGATGGTCTCGTTGTAGTCGAAGGTGCGCCCCGACGACAGCCACTCGCCGCGCTCATCGGCGGCGAAGGCCATCAGATCCGAGACCTGTTCGCCCCAGGCGTCGATCACGACCAGTACGTCGCCACGCTTCAGGGTGAAGCCGGCGCCGCTCTGCGGTGGAATCCGGTAAAGGGTGGGGGACTCGGTCATTCGCGGGTGGTCTCCTGAAGGGTGGTGGGGGGCTCGTGGGCAGAGGCGGCCCCGTATCCGAACGGGCAGCGCCCCGGCGACTCAGCGGTCACGGGCGGGTGCGGAAAGGGCGCGGCCCACTCCGGCTCGACCGCGCGGCCGGAATACTGCCGGGCCTCGGACGCCTCGCCGTGGTTGGCGAGGTTGGGGTTCAGGCTGCCCTGCCACGCCAGTTCCCGGCGCCGCACGGCGCGTTGCAGCGGCTCGAAGCGGCCGGTCTCGCGCAGGCGGCGGAACTGGCGGTGGGCGTTGAAGACCAGGGCCGGGTACGGGAAGGTGCGGGCCAGCCGGCTGCTGTGGGGGTGCAGGCCGATCACGAAGAACCCGCGCCCGTTGAAGGAAAAGCCGAAGCGGGGATCCTGAGGGTCGGCCACGACCTCCGGGCTGTAGGGACGCGGATCGCGGGCGTGCAGGGCACGCAGCTGTGCCCACAGGCGCTCCTCGAAGGCGTGTTCGTCCGGCGGCGGCGGGCCGGCAAAGACAGCGATCATGGAGGTAAAGCCGCCGGCCATGGCGTCCTGATCGGCGCAGAACTGCGCGAGATCCTGGGCCAGCCCCCGGGTCGCCGCCTCGCTGCCCAGGTCGCCATAACACCCCAGCGCGTAGGCACTGGTGTTCAGGGCGGCGCGGGCCGCCAGACACGAGAATTCCGGAGCCAGCACCGTGCGGTGCAGGGTGGCCTGGACTCGCCGGGCCAGTGGGGTCACGGCACCCCGGCTGGCCTGGAGGACGCCGCCGCGCACCAGATGGTACGTGCCGGCCAGAGGGTCTGGAACTTCAGTGGGCATCGCCTGCTGGGTCATGGAACACTCCGGTGAAACCGACGTCGGCGGCGTGCCTGAGGGGTCGGCCCGGAAACCCGCGCTGCGTCTGTATGAGAGTGTAGTCGAAAATGTCAGCTTTGTGAGTTCTACATGGCAGTTTGATGTGAAGTGGTTTCAGATGGACAGCTCCGAGTCGTGCGTGATGGCACGTGCACCCGACCCACCGACCGGACGACGGATGGCGTCCAGCTGGCCTGAAGACGCACGCGTCCGCCACGCTCAGGCAGTTCACCCGGTCGTGCTGGCGGGGATGTCCACCCCCGGCGGGGGCCTGGACGGTCTGGCGGCGCATGCACCGGAGCGGATCCAGACCCGGACTGATACCGTCCCACCTGTTGACATTGACAACGATGTGTCCTCGGCCTATGGTGCCCACATGACTGTTGCCACTGACAACGGTATGCCGGCGGTCACCGCCTCCGGCCTCCTGCTGCGCGATGTCACGCGGCTGTTCCTGACCCTGCAACAGCGCAATTTTGCGTGCTGCGACGTGCAGAGCGCGACCCAGTGCAGCATCCTGACGACCCTGCTGCGCGAGGGCGATCAGACGCTCAGTGCCCTGACGCGCCGCCTGAACCTCGACAAGGCGTGGCTGAGCCGCAGCACCGACGATCTGGTGGGACAGGGACTGATCGTCAAGGGGCCGCACCCCACGGATCGCCGGGCGCTGAACGTCACGCTCACCGACGCCGGGCGGACGGCCGCCGCCGACCTCGACCGCACCCTGAACGCCCAGGCCGAACGGGTGCTGGCCCGGCTGCCGGAGCACGACCGGCCCCAGGCCCGCCGCCTGCTCTCGGCGCTGGCGGGGGCCCTCCAGGCCGAACTGGACGGCGACGACAGCGGGTGCTGCCGGTGACGGCCATCCTGCTGGCCCAGCCGGGCGACCGCGCCGCGCTGGAGGCCCTGCTGGCCGAGCTGAACCTGCCCTCTGCCGGCCTGGACGGCACGGAACTCTGGGTCGCGTCGGATCACGATGCCCTGCTCGGAGTGGCCGGGCTGGAGGTACACGGCACCGTGGGCCTGTTGCGCTCGGTGGCCGTGTCTCCGGTAGCCCGCTCGCGGGGGATCGCCGCCGGACTCGTCGCGCACGTCATCGAACAGGCGCGCGCACGTGGCCTGAGCGACCTGTACCTGCTGACCACCACCGCTGCCGCGTACTTCCCCCGCTTCGGGTTCCGGCCTCTGGCCCGCGCCGCCTCCCCTGCTGCCCTGAACGCCTCGCGCGAGTTTCAGGACGCCTGCCCCGCCTCTGCCGCCCTGCTGCACCTGCCCCTGAAGGAGACGACGATGACCGCGACTGCACTTCCCATCCCCGGCACCCAGGACACCACCCGCACCGACGCGCTGCTGGACACTCTACGCTGCCCGGACAGTCGCCCGCTGGAGTTCTGGCTGCACGGCGCACCGCTGGTCAGCCCCGGCTACCACGTGACCGAGGTCAAGGCCGTGAGCATCGAGGCGATGGACTGCGGCGGCAGGGCCGCAAGCTGGCGCGAGACCGTGATCCAGCTGATGGACGGCAGCCCCCAGGAGGCCCGTGAAGGCTTCATGTCGACCGCGAAGTTCCTGGGTATCTACGACCGCGTGGTCGCCCGCGTGCCCGTGCGCCCCGAGGCCGAGGTGCGCTTCGAGTACGGCACCGCGACCAGCCCGGCCCTGCAATATCACGTCTCGCACGTGGAGGAGCAGCCGGAGCGGCTGATCGTCCACCTGCGCACGCCCGGCGTGCAGTGCAAGGCCGGGGACGCCTGCGGGGTGCCCGCCGAAGCGGAGGCCCAGGCCGATGCCTGCGCTCCGGGCAGCGGCTGCTGTGGCCCCCAGGTCGTCCAGCTTGGCTGAGGCCCGGCGTACCGGCGTCGTCTGGACACTGGCCCTGCTCTCCACGGTCGGCTACGGAGCGCTGTACTACGCGCAGCCGCTGCTGGCCGTGGCGACCGAGGCCCAGACCGGCTGGACACGGGTGCAGACCGGCGGGGCCTTCACCGGGGCGCTGCTGGTGACCGCGCTGCTCGCGCCAGGAATCGGGCGGGCACTCGACCGGCACGGGGGCCGCACACTGCTGAGTGCCGGGGCCGGGCTGGGGGCCGTGGCCCTGCTGATCCTGGCGGTCACGCCCCCGTTCCCGCTGTTCGTGCTGGCGTGGCTGCTGGCGGGCGTGGCGATGGCCCTGACCTTCTACGAGGCCACCTTCACGGTGCTCGCGCAGGCGGTGCCTGCCGCCGTCCGCACACGGGCCACGCTGCATGTGACGCTGGTGGCGGGACTGGCGAGCACCCTCTTTGTGCCCCTGACCGCCTGGCTGCTGCAGCGCGGACAGGTCGGGGGCGCGGCGACCGGGCTGGCGGCGCTGCTGCTCGTGGTGGCCGTGGCGTGCTGGGTGGGACTGCCGGCCACGGGCGGCCGGGAACGCGCCACCCCACTCCCCTTCACGCCAGACGCGACCTTTGCCCGGCTGGGGGTGGCGTTCACACTGGCGCGGGTGGTCACGGTGGCGGTGGGCCTGCAACTCGCGCCGCTGCTGCTGGCCGCCGGGCATCCCCCCGCCCGCGCTGCATTCCTGGCCGGGCTGATGGGTCTGGCCGCCCTGCCGGGCCGCGCCATCTTCGTTCCGCTGCTCCGGCACCTCCCGCCCGCGCCGCTGACCGCCCTGCTGCTGGGTGGAGTCGGCCTGTCGGCGCTATTCCTGTTACGCCCACAGGGGGTAGAGGTGGCCGCCCTGGGCGTCGTGGTCTTCGGGCTGTGCAACGGAGCGCTGACCCTGGCGCGCGCAGAACTGCTGGCCGGACGGTACCCGGACACCTTCGGCGCGGCAAACGGGCGGCTGTCCCTTCCCGTGAACCTCGCGCAGGCAGTGACGCCGCTGGGGGCGGGCGCGCTGTACACGCTGGGAGGCAGCTACGCGCCGTCGCTGTGGCTGTGCGTCGGCCTGAGCGTGGGCGCGGCGTGGGTGGTTACGGGCAGGCCGGATCTCAAGAAACCCTGAAAGGCACCGGGGGATGATCAGTAGTTGACAATTTTGGTACACTGGTTCGCTTCGGGCAGCTGCCTAGCCCGCGCCACCTCAACCTGCGTTACCTCAAGGAGTGCCATGAACTACCGAATCCTGATCCCCACCCTGGCCCTGGCCGCCAGCATGACCGCGTCGGCCGCCACCGCCCCCACCACCCTCACGAAGGGCGTCCTGCGCATCGGTATGGAGGGCACCTACGCGCCTTTCACGTACAAGGATGAGAAGGGCACACTGACCGGCTTCGACGTGGATATCGCAAAAGCCGTCGCCGCGAAGCTGGGCCTGAAGGCCGAGTTCGTCCTGACCGAGTGGAGCGGCATCCTGGCCGGCCTCCAGGCCAACAAGTACGACGTGATCGTGAACCAGGTCGGGATCACCGCCGAGCGGCAGAAGACCATCGGCTTCAGCGCCCCGTACGCGTACTCCAGCCCGCAGATCATCGTGAAGAAGGCCGGCACCTTCGCCCCGAAGACCCTGGCCGACCTGAAGGGCAAGCGCGTCGGCGTGGGCCTGGGCAGCAACTTCGAGAAGCAGCTGCGCGACGCCAGCGGGATCAACGTCGTCACGTACCCCGGTGCACCCGAGTATCTGGCCGATCTGGCAGCTGGCCGCCTGGACGCTGCGTACAACGACCGCCTGCTGGTCGGTTACCTGATCAAGTCCCAGAATCTGCCCGTGCGCGGCGCGGGCGTGATCGGTGACGCGGAACCCGTGGGCATCGCCATGAAGAAGGCCAACACCTCGCTGAAGACCGCCGTGGATCGGGCGTTGCTGCAACTGAAGGCCGACGGCACGTATGCCAAGATCAGCCGCCAGTGGTTCGGACAGGACGTGAGCAAACCTTAAGGGCGGTGAGCTATGAGCTCTGGGCTGCGAGCAGTGAGGATGTTCCTCAGAGCTCATAGCCCGGAGCTCATGAACTGCCCGGAGGGCCAATGATACAGAACCTACGCCATTCCAAGACATGCCGTGAAAGGATCGGCATGTCTTTCCATAGCTTCGGTTCCGTATCGTGCCCATACTCGCTTCGCTCGGGCTCGCCTCCGGCTCACCCTGGTTTCTTATGAACACTGAACAGCTGCAACTCGTCCTCCAGAGCGCGTGGGCCTCGCTGCCGACGCTGCTGGCCGCCACGCCGATCACGCTGGGGTTCGCGCTGGCGGCCATGCTGCTGGGGCTGCCGCTGGGCTTTGCGGTGGCGCTGGCGCGGCTGTCGCGCTTTGCGTTCCTGCGCGGGCTGAGCAGTGTGTTCGTATCGTTCATGCGCGGCACGCCGCTGCTGGTGCAGATCTTCGTCATCTACTACGGGCTGCCCAGTCTGGGGATCACGCTGAACCCGGTGGCCGGCGGCATCATCGCCCTGACCCTGAACGCCGCCGCGTACCTGTCAGAGACGATCCGCGCCGCGATCCTGAGCATCCCGAAAGGCCAGCGCGAGGCCGCGACCAGCCTGGGCCTGACGCCGTCGCAGACCATGCGGCTGATCGTCCTGCCGCAGGCGGCGCGGGTGGCGCTGCCCAGCCTGAGCAACACCCTGATCGGGCTGGTCAAGGACACGTCGCTGGTCAGCGTGATCACGGTCGTGGAACTGCTGCGCAGCGCCCAGCTGGTCATTGCCCGCACCTTCGAACCCTTCGGGCCGTATGTGGCCGCCGCGCTGATCTACTGGGCGATCAGTTCGCTGCTGGAGGTCGTGCAGCGGAGTCTGGAGCGGCGGTTCGCACGGGGGGGCTGAATCAGAATCGCCCCGTCACCAGAAAGGCGGCCTGTTCATCATGCGTGGCAAAGATGTACACAGGGATGCCGTTGACAAGAATATAATGCTCCTGCTCAATGAAATCAGGATCGCCATCGAACAGCTTGTAAGCACTCTGCTTGGGAGAGTCGCTGCTTCGGGCGAGCCTTACATCATCCGACTCCCGGATCCGGAGCAGCAGTTTGTGGATATTTCCGTCTTCTGCACCCCAGAATTTGGTAGGCTCACCACCAATCTTGCTGAATTGATACCTATTTGAGCGTGGCGTCTTTCCAAATATCGGCCTATGAATCAGTGGTGAAAAGACATCGGCGCTTCGAGGCTCCGCAGAGTGGAGATGAAGGCGGTAATCTTTCTGAACTTCCTGAGCCTCAGCACCAGAAATGGGAGAACTCACAGGCGTCGCCGGGAACTCCGGCACCGTGTTGCCGGTACACGAGATGCAATAGAATAGGCTCAGCAATTTACCTGGCAGCACATCACTTACATCTACGGTGAAGAAATAGGGCATAAGAGCACCGCATTTCAGGCATGCAGGACAGTGATCTCCCACGTTCAACTGAGGCTGTCCGCCGCAACTGCCGATGATCCTCGAATCACGTGGAGCGTCGGGCTCCTGCCAGAAGACCTTGAGCATCGGTGTGATGATAGGAGATCCTGACCACAATCGTTATCGACCCACGACCACTCGCCTGACACCGAATCCGAACCCTCCAGCAGGAATGTGCCAGCCCTGCCCTGCACCTTCCGGCGGACGTCGCCTGAGCCTCAGGTGAGTACGGTGCTCCCATGACCCAGGCCGAGGCGCTGTCCCCACGTGAACCGTCCGCCACCCCTCAGGTCAGTGCGCCGCCCCGTCCGGCCCGCGCGGCGTTCCCGCTGTTGGCCGCGCTGGGCGTGGGGCTGGCCGCGCACCTGCTCACGCGCAGTACAGGGGCCGGCGTGAACCTCGCGCTGCTGAGTGCCCTGTTCGCCGGGATCGCCGTGTGGGGCACGGTGCGCCGGGGTGCGGTGCCCACGCCCGAGGGCCTGACCCTGCTGGGCGTGGCCGTGGCCTTCGGCGTGGGCTTCACACTGCGGGGCGTGCCGTCCGGGCTGGTGTTCCTGAACAGCGTGGCGATGGTCACCGCGCTGCTGCTGGGCGCGGCGTTCCTGCGCTTTCCGGGGCTGTCGGCACTGGGCGTGGGCGGGATGCTCGGTTCGGCCGTCACGGGCGGTCTGCGGCTCGTGTACGGCCCGCTGGCGCTGCTGGAACGCTTTCCGTGGGCACGGGTGCGCCCCGCGCGGGGAGCCGGCGTGACCCGCGCCCTGGTCGGCGTGCTGCTCACCGTGCCCGTGCTGCTGGTCTTCGGCAGCCTGCTCGGCCGCGCGGATCAGGGCTTCGGGCAGATGGTGTCGCACCTGCTCGACTGGCGACTGGACGGCCTCTTCCGCGACGGGGTCACGTGGCTGTGGTGGGCGGCGCTGGCCGGCGGGCTGCTGTACCCGGCGGTCATGAGCCTGCGGCCCAGCGTGGTGCCCGACGTGCGCGTGCCCCCGCGCCTGGGGCTGGTCGAGACCGGGCTGCCGCTGGGAGCGCTGTCGGCGCTGTTCGTGGCCTTCGTGGTCACGCAGCTCCCGTACTTCCTGAGCGGCTCGGCGCTGCCCGAGGGCCTGACCTTCGCCACGTACATCCGCCAGGGCTTCGGGGAACTGATGACCGTGGCCTTCCTGACGCTGAGCGTGCTGCTGGGGGCCTTTGCCGTGACCCGTCCGGACGTGCGGGCGGGCCTGCCCTACCGCCTGCTGAACCTTGCGGTGCTGCTGCCGCTGGCACTGGTCATCCTGAGCGCCGCCAACCGCTGGCGGCTGTACACCCTCGCCTACGGCCTGAGCGAGACCCGCGTGCTGGGCGCGGCCTTCCTGATCTGGGTCGTGCTCACCCTGGCGTGGCTCGCCCGTGGCCTGTGGCGGGCGGATGTGCGCCGCTTCGCGTTCCCAGCGCTGCTGGCAGGCTTCGTGACGCTGCTGGGCACCACCGCCATCGACCCGGCCGACCTGATCGCCCGCGTGAACGTCCACCGGCAGGTGGCGGGCGTGACCAACGAGCTGCGGACGACGACACAGCACGCCAGCGTGTGGGAACTGCTGCGCCTGGGGGCCGGCAGCGTCCCCGTGATCGCCCTGAACCTCGATGTCCTGACCCGTGGACAGGCGGCGGGCGTGCGCCAGAACGTCATCGACACCCTGCACGACCGCCACGACGCCGCCCCCGGCCTGCGCGAGTGGAATCTGGCCGAGGCGCGGGCACACGCGCTGGTACGGACGCTGCCGCCCCGCAGCGCGAATATCGACCGCCCGTCGGAGTGATATCGATTTCGATTGAATCGGTTCATGGAGCCGATGAAATCCGACCGGAGGGAGCAGGAAAGAGAGACCGGCTCCGCGTCATGGAGCCACGACTGGTGCTGTCCCAGTTGTGGCGGAATAGAGCGGAGTCGGTCTGAGCGTCGGCCATTGCGCGGATGCATTCCCGGCCCTGGCCCCGCAGCATGAACAGGTGAGCCTCCACAACCCGCTCCATCTGCTGAATGCCGGACGCCAGTTCCCATCCCCACTGGCCAACGACATCGTGACTGTTGCCCGGCACGCCCTGGATCGGCAGGCCGCACAGCTCGGCCTGGATGGCGTGGACGTCGTCATGTACGCGAGTCCGTGGACCATTCCCGAGACCGGCATGGTGGGCACCGCACCGGACGGCTACAGCGTCCACCTTGCCCTGACACCGACCAGCACCCCGTTTCAGGAGGGCTGGCGGCAGGAATTGCCCGCCACACTGGCCCACGAACTGCACCACGCGGCGCGGTGGCGACACCAGGGGATGGGGACGCTACTGGACGCCCTGGTGTTCGAGGGGCTGGCCCAGCACTTCGAGCTGACGGAACGCCGGGAGCGGCCCATCTACGCCGTACCGACCACCGATCTCGATGCCCTGTGGACACGGGCGCAGGACGAGCTGGACGGCCCCTACGACTACGCCGCGTGGTTCATGGGCGCACCGGCTGCCGGTCTGCCCCGCTGGGGCGGCTATGCGCTGGGCTTCGAACTCATGCGGCGTGGGTTCGAAGTTCAGGGTGGAGACGCCGTGAGTCACGTCGCCACCCCGGCCGACGCCTTCCGGGGGGTGTGGTGACGCTACCCTGCACCGTATGACCTCTCCGATTTCGCGCATGCAGGCGGCGCTGGCGGCCACCGATCTCGACGGCTGGCTGGTATATGACTTCCGGGGGCTGAACCCGCACGCGGGCACCGTGCTGGGGCTGCCGTCCGGGGCGTTCCTCACGCGGCGGTTCTTCGTGTACGTGCCGCGTGAGGGGCAGGCGACCGTGCTGCACAACCACATCGAGGGCGGTACGTGGCGCAGCATGACCCAGGACTGGGAAGCGCAGTTGCGGGCCTTCGGTGAGCACGCGGAACTGGACGCGGCCCTGCGAGACGTGGTGGCCGGGAAGCGCGTGGCGATGGAATACTCGCCGGGCGGCGAGGTGCCCTACGTGAGCCGCGTGGACGCCGGCACCCTGGAGCGTGTGCGGGCGGCGGGCGCGGCCGAGGTGGTGAGCAGCGCCGATCTGCTCCAGGCCTTCCTGACGTGGTCGCCGGACGATCTGGCCGCGCACCGCCGCGCCGTGGACGTGCTGATGGCCGCCAAGGACGCCGCCTTCGAACTGATCCACGACCGCCTGAAGGCCGGGCAGCCCGTGACCGAACTGGACGCGCAGGCCGTGATCATGGAGCGCATCGCGGCAGCGGGCATGGACGCGGGGCATCCGGTGAATGTGAGCTTCGGCGTGAACGCCGCTGACAGCCACTACGAGCCCAGCCCCGAGGTGCACGCCACCCTGCAGCCGGGCCAGTGCGTGCTGATCGACCTGTGGGCGCAGGAACCGGGCCGGCCGTTTGCCGACGTGACGTGGGTGGGGTACGCGGGCCAGCCGACTGCCGAATACCTGGACGCCTGGAACGCCGTGGCCTCTGCACGGGACGCCGCGCTGAAGCTCATTGACGGAGCGTACGGACGGGACGGCTGGGGCCGCGTGCAGGGCTGGATGGCCGACCGCGCCGCCCGCAGCGCCATGGGCGAGACGTGGGAGCCGTACTTCCTGCACCGCACCGGGCACGACCTGGGCGTGACGATTCACGGCGCGGGCGCGAATCTCGACGATTACGAGACCCACGACACCCGCGCCCTGACGCCGGGCCTGTGCGTGACCGTGGAACCCGGCACGTACCCGGCCGCGCGGGGCTTCGGCATCCGCAGCGAGGTTGACGTGTACCTGTCGCCAGACGGCCCGGAGGTCACGACGCCGATCCAGCGCTCGCCATTCGTGCTCGGCGAGGGCGAGTGGGTCGACGTGCGGGCGGCGGCCCTGAACTCCTGAGCAGCCCATGAAGGCTTGCTGAAGCGTGCGCCCCGTTACGCTGTAGGTATGGCGAACCTCGGCTCCTCCACAGTCATGCTCACCGGTGCCGGCGGTGCCCTGGCGACCGCCATCGCGCAGGAACTCGAAGACGCCGGTGCCCAGATGGTGCTCGTCGGGCACGGCGACTCCCTGGCCCGCGCCGCCGACCGCTTTCCCGCCACCGAGGTCATCGACGTCGATCTCACGCAGGACAGCAGCGTCGAGGAACTCCGCAGGGTCAAGGTGGATGTCCTGGTACACACCGTCGGCGCGTTCTCCATGCAGGACGCGCAGAAGGCCACCACGGCCGACTACCGGAAGATGTTCGACGCCAACATGCTGTCGCTGTTCCACGCCGTGCAGGGCGTGCTGCCGCACATGCTCAAGACCAAGGACGGCCTGATCCTGGGCGTCAGTGCCGGGCAGGCCGCCCGCATGAGTGGCCCCAAGGCGGCGCTGTACACCGCCAGCAAGGCCGCCCTGAGCGCGTACATCCTGAGCCTGCACGACGAGCTGAAGGCCAAGGGGGTGCGCGGCATGGTGCTGTATCCCATGGGGGCCATCGACACGCCCGCCAACCGCGACGACGGCCTGAAGTGGGAGACCATGATCGATCCGCGCGGCCTCGCCAAGTCGGTTGCCCACGCCCTGACCCGTCCGGATCGCGCCCACATGACCGAACTGAAGGTGTACCCGGACGAGGAGAAGTGAGCTGATGGCAGAGAGCAGAGGGCAGACTGCTGAATCATCTCCTGGCCCTCTGCTCTCTGCTGTCAGCCCTCTGCGGGCCGGAGGCCCCCCATGCTGACCTTTGCCGCCGCTGCCCTGGCGCTGCTGCTCATTCCTGGCCCCAGCGTGCTGTACATCGTCGCCCGCAGCATGCAGCAGGGGCGGCGGGCAGGGCTGGTGTCGGCGCTGGGCGTCCAGACGGGCGGGCTGGTGCACGTCTTGGCAGCCACCGTGGGCGTGTCGGCGCTGGTGCTGTCGTCGGCGCTGCTGTTCAGCGTCCTGAAGTTCGCGGGCGCGGCATACCTCATCTATATCGGCATCCGTACCCTGCTGGCGCGGGACGAGGTCGCAGACGTGGCCCTGCCGCCCGCGCAGCCGCTGTCCCGGATCTACTGGCAGGGAGCCACCGTGAACGCCCTGAATCCCAAGACGGCCATGTTCTTCCTGGCCTTCCTGCCGCAGTTCGTCCACCCGGCGCATGGCCCGGTGTGGGTACAGACCATGACCCTGGGGCTGGTGTTCCTGGCCCTGGCGACGGTCACCGACTCCACGTATGCCCTGCTGGCGGGCAGCGTGGGCCAGCGCCTGCGCGGCAACCGGGTGTTCGCCCGGCGGCAGAAGTACGTCACGGGCGGCATCTACGTCGCGCTGGGACTGGGAACGGCGACGGTCGGGCGCAGCTGAATCACTACAGTCGATGCCAGGGGGAGCCATGAACCAGACCGCCGTGCAGCGTCTCTATCTGATGCAGGTGGGCGTCATGCCCGAGTACCGCATTCCGATCGTCTGTGCGCTGATGCAGACGCAGGATGGCCGAAACATCCTGATCGACACCGGTCTGCCAGAGGTCATTCCCGAGGAGGCGAGTGAGTTCGAGAATGGGCAGGATGCCGTAGAGCAACTGGCGCTCATCGGCCTCAGCCCTGACGACATCGACGTGGTGGTCTCGACGCACTACGACATCGACCACGCGGGCCAGCACGCCGCCTTTACGCGGGCGCAGTATGTCGTCCAGCGGGCTCACCACCTGGACGCGGCGAGCAACCCGCGTTACGCGGCCATCCGGCCCCAGTGGGATCAGCCCGCCGAGCGGCTCCAGCTGGTGGACGGCGATACGGAACTGCTGCCGGGGCTGACCCTGGTCGAGACGAGCGGGCATGTGCCGGGGCACCAGTCGGTGCTGGTGCGGCTGCCCAGGACGGGTACCGTACTGCTGACCATCGACGCGGTGCCGTTTGCCAGCGGCTTCACCCGCGACCCCCAGGACGGCGCGGGCACCCCAGACGCCGAGGCGATCCGCGCCAGCACCATCAAACTGCTCGATCTGGCCGAGCGGGAACGGGCCGCGCTGGTCATCTTCGGGCACGACGAGGCCCAGTGGAACGGGCTGAAGCTGCTGCCGGAGTACTACGACTGATACCAAACTCAGGTGAGCCGAAGGCGAACCCGAGCGGAGCGAGCATGAGATGCAGACCGGACTGGCGCGATGGAAAGGGATGCCGATCTGTCCACGGCATGCCTTGGAATCGCGTGAGTCTGGTCTGACGGATCGGGGGCGCCCCGCTACCCCAGCATCGGCAGTTCCTGAAGTCCGGCCATCAGGTCGTTTTCGTTCGGCTCGCTGGAACCGGCGAAGTCGTGCAGGACGCGGTCGAGCAGGTGGCTGGGTTCCACGGTGCCCAGGGCGCGGAGCATGGTGTTCGAGCGGCCGGGGTGCTCGCGTTCCCACGCGGCCAGCATGTGACCCACGACCTCGCGCTGGAGGTTGGGCTGCGAGCCGCACAGGTCGCAGGGAATGATCGGGAACGCGCGGGCCTGGGCGTAGGCCGCGATGTCGGCCTCGGGCACGTAGGCCAGCGGGCGGATGACCACGTTCGCGCCGTCGTCGCTGCGGAGTTTCGGTGGCATGGCCTTCAGGCGTGCCCCGTGGAACAGGTTCAGGAAGAAGGTCTCCAGGATGTCCTCGCGGTGGTGGCCCAGCGCGATCTTGGTGGCCCCGATCCGCCGGGCGTGGGCATACAGCGCCCCCCGGCGCAGGCGGCTGCACAGCGAGCACGTGGTCTTGCCCTGCGGCACCTTCGCCTTCACGACCGAATACGTGTCCTGGCGGATGATCTCGTGCGCCACGCCCAGCTCCGACAGGTAGCGCGGCAGCACGTCCGTGGGAAAGCCCGGCTGGCCCTGGTCGAGGTTCACGGCGGTCACGCGAAACTTGATCGGCGCGGCGCGTTGCAGGTGCAGCAGCACGTCCAGCAGCGTGTAACTGTCCTTGCCGCCCGACACGCAGACCATGACGTGGTCGCCGGCCTCGATCATGGTGTAGTCGGCCACGGCCTGGCCGCTCAGGCGGAGGATGGGACGCAGCAGGGCGTCGGTGGTGGCGTCAGGCGTGGGCATGGGCGTCTCAGATGCCATGCTAGCCCGTCTATATCCGCCCATCATGCTTCCGGTGGACGCTGCCGGCGCGGCGTGTCCGGCACACTGGCGGGGTGTGGTACTGCACCGAACAGCGGCCCGGCCAGGGTAACGTCCATCCGGACGGCTCACATCCCGGCCCGGTAGAGTGGCAGGCGTGAAGTGGCTGACCGGTCTGGGTGCCCTGCTCATGGTCGCGGTGGGCGGCGTGGGTGGCATGTGGTACGCGTGGGGCCGTGACCTGCCCAGCGTGTCCGATCTGGACGTGCTGGAGTTCAGCGGCAAGACCCGCGTATACGACCGCACCGGCACCTTGATCGGCACCCTGACGCCCAGCCTGGACTCGGCGGGGGGCGTGAACCGCAACCTGGTGCCGCTGTCGCGGATCGCCGCGCCGCTCCAGAAGGCCGTGATCACCAGTGAAGACCGGCGCTTCTTTGAGCACCACGGCGTGGACTACATCGGGATCACGCGCGGCCTCCTCAAGGGCCTGCTGCGCAACGATCTGGAGGGTGGCAGCTCGATCACCCAGCAGGTGGTGAAGAACACGCTGCTCTCGGATCTCCAGGGCGCCCGCACGCCGGAGCGCAAGTTCAAGGAGGCCGTGCTGGCGTACCAGCTCGACCGCAACTACGACAAGCAGAAGATCCTCAACGCCTACCTGAACATCGTGTACTGGGGCGATGGTGGCCGCAGCGACATCATCGGGGCCGGCACGGCTGCCCACGCCTATTTCCGCAAGGACGCCTCGGAGCTGAACCTCGCCGAGAGCGTGTATCTGGCGACCATCATTCCCGCGCCGAACCGCCGCTACAAGGACTTCCAGGCGTACCGGCCCCTGATGAAGGACCTGCTCTCGCGCATGGTCGAGGACGGCCGGGTCACGCAGGCGCAGGCCAACGAGGCGTGGAAGACCCCGATCTATCCGGCCGGGTGGCGCATCGGCTGGAACACCGACGGCACGATCCGCTCGGCGGTACTGGAGCGGCCCGGCCGGCTGCAGGAGAACATCAACCTGTTCGAGGCGCAGGACACGCCGCGCTATGCGTACCAGCACTACCTCCAGGCGGTCGAGAAGGAACTGATGCCCCTGATCGGGCGCAAGGCGCTGTACGGGGGCGGGCGGATCGTGACCGGCATGAGCGTGGCCGCGCAGCAGGCCGCCGAGCAGGCCAGCCTGGACGCACAGGTGCCCGACGGGGCCACCCTGGGCATCGCGCTGGTCAGCCCGCAGAACGGCGAGGTCATGGCGCTGGTGGGCCAGAAGCTCACGGGCGGCCGGGCCAGCGACTGGGACAACGCCACCCAGGCCCGCCGGCAGGTGGGGAGCTCGATCAAGCCGCTGCTGTATACGCTGGCGCTCCAGAAGGGCTGGAAACAGAGCGACACGGTGCTGGACTCGCCCCTGAGCGGCGACTACCAGCCGCAGAACTACGACGGCCGCTGGACCGGGCGCTACGTGACCATGCGCTACTCGCTGGATCACTCGCTGAACCTGCCCACCGTGCGGATCGGGCAGGAACTGGGCGTGCCAACCTTCGAGGCCAAGCTGCGCGACCTGGGCCTGACCCCCCCGGCCGAGGGCGGCCTGTCGCTGACCATCGGGACGCTGGAGGCCAGCCCGCTCCAGATGGCGTCGGCGTATGCGGCGTTCGCCAACGGCGGGCTGTACTACGCGCCCAGCGTGGTGCGCCGGGTCGAGGACAGCCGGGGGCAGGTGCTGTACGCCCGCCCCGCGCCCACGCCGAAGCGCGTGTGGGACGCCCAGACCGCGTGGCTGGGGCTGGACATGCTGCGCGGCGTCGTGAACGACCTGAGCGAGTCGCAGGGCGGGCTGGCGACCCGCGCCCTGATCCCCGGCTGGCCGGTGGGCGGCAAGACCGGCACCACCAACGACATCAAGGATCTGTGGTTCGCCGGGGTCACGCCGACCGTCGCGGGCGCGGTGTGGGTCGGCAAGCAGGCGGGCGGGGCGCTGCCCCCCTGGGCGTACAGCGGCGAGGTGCCCACCCCCGTGTGGCAGCAGGCGGTCGCGGGTGCCCTCCAGGGGCAGGCCGCCACAACCTTTCAGGAGCCGGCCGGAATCACGTACCGCACCGTGCGCCGGGTGGACATGGCCTTCCGCGTGTCCGAGGCGGATCAGGATCCGGTGGCGCGGGACGGCAGTGGACAGGGGGGCGGCTTCTTCACGCGCCGCCGCACGCCCGTGCCGGCCCCTACTCCCGAGCCCGCGCCCGAGCCGGTGCAGGAGTCGGTCACCCCGGAACCGGAACCGGTGACGCAGGAGCCGGCAGTCATCACACCGGAGGAGGCACCGACCGTCGATCCCGTGCCCGAACCCGGCCTGATCGACACGGCTCCCCCGGCGGATCAGGTGCCTCCCCAGGACAGCGGCGCCGACACGGACGGAGCCGGGCTGATCGACGCGGCCCCGCCCGAGGCCCTCCCTACGGATCCTGTGCCTGCACAGCCGGACAGCGGGGACACGGGCACGGCCACCGATCCGGGGCTGGTCACCGATCCCCTGCAAGATCCCCTGCCGCCCGAGGCCCTCCCCACGGATCCCTCGGCCCAGCCGGACAACGAGATTCCGCCGCTGAACTGACGCGCCCCGGCGGTGTGTCCAGTCCGCGAGGTCACGGACGGGGTGCGAGCCTCAATCCGCAGGGCCGGCTGGCCCCTGTGGGTCAACCATACAGACCCCGGAACTGCCGATGGCGCGGCGGCCGCGGTCGAGTCCAGCGTGAACACGCTGCTCCACAGCCCTCCTGCTCGTGGGCTTCGGCCGGCCGGGGGCGGCTGCGGCCTTCTGCAGGATGCGCGGGCGGCCGGGATGCCGCGCTGCCTGCGCGCCCCCGCACCGCCCTCTACCGTGAAGAATGACCTGCCATCCAGTGGAACTCGTCGTCCTGCACGCAAAACATCACAGCGTGGCGCTCAGCCGTAAGCAGGCGGTAAGAACCACTTGATTAACCTGCCTTCACGTTCCAGGGCTGCCCTGGAACCGCCATGTCGATCGTCGTTCCCTGCGTTGCCCACAGAAGGAGACCGCCATGAAACCCCTTACCTCTGCGCTGTTGATCACCCTCGGGACTGGGACGGTGCTGGCCCAGACGGCCAGCCCGATCGCCCTGACCCTCACACTCTTCGCCGTGAAGAGCGTGACCGTCGACGGGAAGGTGACCGAGCGCCTCACGGCCAATCCCGGCAATGTCCTGCCGGGTGACCTGCTGAGTCAGGTGGTCACGGTACGCAACACGGGCAACACGGCGGTCAAGAACATCCCGGTGACCCTGCCGGTGCCCAAGAACACCGTGTACGTGGCACCCGAGGCCAGCATGGCAGTGACCCGGACGGAGTACTCCATCGACGGTGGAAAATCTTTCGCCGCTGCGCCGATGAAGAAAACGGTGACGGTCACCGAGAACGGCAGGAGCGTGACGAGGGAAGTGGAGGTCAAGCCCAACGAGTACACGGCTGTGCGCTGGTTCGTCAGTGAACTGGGTGCCGGACAGACCATGAAGCTCGGCTACCGAATCCAGGTGAAGTAGGCGCGGCGCGTCCACAGCGCAACCTTCCGTCTTCCCGCCATGCGGCGGGGAGGCCCTCCTTACACCCCATTCTCTCCACGCTCCGGAGGACATTCATGCAAAAAGCCCCGCACATCCTCGTTCTGATGGTCGCCCTGGCCGCCGGCACTGCCAGCGCCGAGGGCACCCTCGCCGGCACCACGATCACCAACACGGCCAGTGCCGAGTATCCGGATCCCACCAACACGGCCACCACCGTGAGCATGCCGTCGAACACGGTGTCCACGGTCGTGCTGCCCAAGCCCGGCTTCGACGTGACGTTCACGGGCGGCACCACCGACGGCGGCACGCAGAACGCCCTGGCCACGACCACGGTCGTCACGACCGGTGCGGTGCCGGGGCAGCAGATCTCCACGCCGTACTCGCTGGTGAACAACGGCAACGTCGCGCTGACCCTGAACCTCAGCGCCGACACGACCGGCAGCGCGCCCGGCGCGACCGTGAAGTACTACCTGGCCAACCCGGACGGCAGCCGTGGCGCCGAGATCACCACCGGCACGGTGACGGTACCGGCCGACGATCCCGCCACCGTGGACAACCCGGCCACGCCGGCCGTCGAGAACGACGAGGGTCTGGTCAAGATCATCCAGGTGGTCACCCTGCCGACGGATCCGGCACAGATCGATTCCACCAAGGTCTTCGGGGCGTCCCCGGTCGCCACCGTCACCGGCACGCAGGGTGCCGACCCGCTGACCACCCCTGGCAACGGCTACGCCAGTGGTGCGACCGCCACCGAAGAGGACAAGACCGCCGGCACCGACCTGCAGTTCATGCGCGCCGAGGTGTACCTCCCGGTGCTGGACAACAATCCCAACGGCGCGGTCACCACACCGGTCGACTCGGCCGGGAACCCCATCACGGATCCGGCGGCGGTTCCGACGATCGTGCCGGTGCTCGTGCCGACCCAGGTCGTCGGCACGCCCGGCGACGCCACCCCCGTGATCAGCACGTCCGGCTATACCAACCCCACGCCCGTGACCGGTGATCCCACGCCGGGCGGCACGCCGATTGCACAGGTCTCGGCCGACGAGCAGGTCGCGTATCCCAAGGCCGACACCAACAGCACACCCGACACGGTCGTGTTCACGAACTCGGTGACGAATACCGGCGGCCTGTCCGACAAGGTGCAGCTGTTCCCCGCCCTGGCCGACGGCACGCCGGATCCGGCGTATACCTACAATCCCGCCACCGGCGAGTTCGTCAACGCGACCACCGGCGTCACGGTGCGCTTCCTGGATCCCGTGACCGGCGCGGTCATCCTGGCCTCGACCGACCCCGCCAACCCGACCGTGGCCCAGTACCCCACGCTGACTGTGCCGAACAACAGCACCGCCGTGTACCGCACGGAAGTCACCTTCCCCGACTCGGACGACTCGGCCGCCGTGCCCCAGTACAGCATCCCGGTCGGCGCGGACTCGCTGAGCGACGCGGACACGACCTCGAACAACACGGCGACCAACACCATCCTGCCGCCGGCCACGCAGTTCGGCGACAGCACTGCCGCACAGGGCGCAGACGCCACCCTGGCCCCGGTGCAGGTCGTGAACCCCAGTGGTGCGGCCAGCGACGGCTCGAGCGCCGTCACGACCGACAACACGGCGGTCTTCCCCGTAGACGCCGTGAACAACGGCCAGTACAACGACTCCTACACCCTGAGCGGCAGCGTGACCTTCACGGACGCCGTGACGGGCGCGCTCACCACCGTGCCGGTGCTGTACTACGCCACCGACGGCGTGACCCCGCTGCCCCGCCTGAGCAGCGATCCCCTGAGCCCGGACTACAACAAGTTCATCACCCCGGTCATGGCCCCCGGCACCGAGTACAAGGCGGTCGCGGTCGTGCAGACGCCCGCCGGCACCGGCACCGGCGACTACACCGTGAGCCAGACCGCCGTCTCGAACTACAGCTCGACCACCGTGAGCGACACCAACGACATCGTCCGGGTCAGCCCGACCGGCAGCGTGGCCGTCGCCAAGTTCGCCGCCAAGGCGGGCGTCGCGGCCGGCAGCGATCCCATGTACGGCATCAACAACCCGGCCGGCTACACCGCGACCGGCCAGAACGGGGCCAAGCCTGCCGAGACCATCAGCTACCGGATCATCGCCAAGAACAACTACAACACCCCGGTGCCGCTGTTCGTGCGTGACACCGTGCCGGCGAACACCGCGTTCACCAGCGTGGCGATCACCCCGCTGCCCACCAAGACCATCTACCGCATCGGCGGCAACACCGGGACGTGGTCGGCCACGGCCCCCGCAGCCAACCTCCCGGCCGGCACGGTGATCGACGTCGCGCCGGACGCCGACAACAACAACCTCCCGGACAACCTTGCCCCCGGTGCCACCCTGA
The DNA here is from genome assembly GCF_034440735.1 of Deinococcus sp. AB2017081. Taxonomy (NCBI): domain Bacteria; kingdom Thermotogati; phylum Deinococcota; class Deinococci; order Deinococcales; family Deinococcaceae; genus Deinococcus; species Deinococcus sp. AB2017081. The sequence goes on from NZ_CP140098.1 coordinate 159,470, forward strand.
GCGTCGATTTCGTGGTGACCGTCCAGTAAGCCTCCTCGCCCGGCACGCCGCACCACGAGGGCGTGCCGGGTCTTCATAACACCAGAATCCCTTTTTCCCTGCGCCCTTTTTGCGTGTCCGTCCTGGTGCTCTCGTCTCACTCCCTCGCCCTGCGGCAGCGCGATCACTCCCGACCCTGCCCTGATCCCTAGGAGCGCCCCTGTGAAGCTATCCCGTCCACCCTCCCTCCGAACCGCGCTGGTCAGTGTGCTGGTCATGGCCGGCGTGGCGGGTGCGGCCGGTACGCCGGCTGGCACGGTCATCACCAACCGGGCGTCTGCCCTGTTCGGTACGCCGAACCCGCAGGATCTCCAGGAAACCGCCTCGAACACCATCAGCACGGTCGTGCAGGCGGTGTGTTCCGTCAGTGTGACGCCGGACGGCACGGTGGCGCAGCCGGGTCAGCGGGCCACCCTGCTTCCCGGCGAGCGGGCGGTGTTCCCCTACACGGTCGTGAACACCGGGAATACGCCCGGCACCTTTCCCGTGCAGGGCGTGGTCGATGCCGCCAGCACCCTGACCCCCGCCATCCGTGTGGTTCTGGATACGAACGGCAACGGTCTGCCCGACAGCACGGAGCCCGAGGTGAGCAGCGTGACCCTGGCGGCCGACGCCCGCGCGGGCGTGCTGCTGGTCGTGGACACCACGCGCAGCGCCGGGGCCGGGAACGCCTACGTGAACGTGACCGCCAGCTGTGCCGACGGTTCGGCCACCGACACGAACAATGTCAGCGCCGTGCAGGTCGGGCCGCCACCGGCACTGGGCGTGACCAAGACCTTCACCCCCGCCCTGGTGCGGCCCGGCACCGAGACGACTGTGACCGTCACGGCCCGCAACGGCGGCCAGGGCACCAGCCGCGAGGTGCTCCTGACGGACCTGCTGGCCGCCCAGACGGCGCAGGGGCTGACCTTCGTGGCCGGCAGCGCCCGCACCACCGTCGGCACGCTGGAATACACCGCCGACGGCACCGCGTGGTCGGCCGCCGAGCCGGCCACCGTGCGCGGCGTGCGGGTGCGGCTGCCGGCCCTGGCGCCGGACGCGACCGCGACCCTGACCTTCCGCATGCTGGCCGGCGCAGCGGCCGAGAACCACGTGATTCCCAACACCGCGACCGCCGAGACCGGGGGCGAGCGCGCGAGCGGCTCGGCCAGTGCGGACGTGCGCTACCTGCCGGGGGTCGCCATCGGCCCCGTCGGTGCTCCGCAGGCCCCCGAGGGCACGGCGGCCGACGCGCAGCGCGTGCCCTTCGCGGTGGCCGGGCAGCCCGTGTGTTTCGACCACACGCTGCTGAACACCGGCGACGTGCGCGACGACTTCACGGTCACGGTCACGTACCCGCAGGGCACGGCCACGCCCACCCTGCTGGACGCCGCCGGGAAACCGCTCGCCCTGCCGGTCAGCCTGGAGCCCGGTCAGAGCACGCTGGTGCGCGTGTGTCACGCCGCGCAGGCAGGCACGCTGGACGCGCTGGTCACGGTGGCCGGCGCCCGCGGCACGAGCAACACCACCCATGACCTGGTGGGCGTGGTGGAATCGGGGCTGCCGGAACTGCGCAAGTCCGCCGCCGCGACCACCGTCGACGAGGGCGGTCAGACCGTGGCGGTGCCCGAGGGCGGCAGCGTCGCCACGGGCGATACCGTCACGTACACCCTGGTGGTGCGCAATCCCTATGCCCACGCCCTGACCGGCGCGGTGGTGCGTGACCCGGTACCCGCGCACGTGACTGCGGTGAGTGCCGCGGCCGGCGGCGTGATCACCGGACAGCCGGGGGCCCAGTCCGCCACCTGGACCCTGGGCACCCTGGCCCCCGGCGAGACCCGGACGCTGACCCTGGTCACCACCGTCAGCCCACGGGCCGTGGACGGCGAGGGACTGAAGAACGTCTTTACCCTGACGACCACCGAACTGGTCACCCCGGTGCCGAGCAACGAGACCGTCACGCCCGTGTGGTCGGCGCAGCTGCGGGTCGTCAAGGCAGTCAGCGCGAAGGAGGCGACCTACGGCGACCGCCTGACGTACACCCTGACCATCACCAACCAGTCGGTCACGACCGCGATCATGCAGGCGGCCGTGACCGACACGCCCGCACGCGGCCTGGACTACGTGCCCGGTACGAGTACCCTGGACGGCCAGCCGCTGGTCGATCCGGTGCTGTCGGGCGGCACGCTGCGCTGGACGCTGCCGGAACTCCCGGCAGGCCGCCCGGTCGTGATCGCGTATCAGACGAGAGTCACGCCCGAGGCGAGCGGTGATCTGGTGAACGCGGTCGTCGTGAGCGGCACCGGGGCTGGCGGCATCGCCAGGGCGGTCGCCAGCAACCGCGCGACCGCGACCATCAAGCTCAGTCCGCTGCTGTTCGCGCCGCTGGCCGACATCGTGGGCGTGGTGTACGTGGATCGCAACCGCGACGGGCGCTTCGACCCGGCCATCGACACGCCCGTGCCGCGTGCCCGCATCCTGCTGGCCGGCGGGCGACAGGCGCTGACCGATCCCCTGGGGCGCTACTCGTTCCTGAACGTCGCGCACGGCACCCACGCGCTGCGGCTGGATCCCCACACCACACCGTACCCGCCGCTCCAGCTCACGTCCGACGGCGGCCTGAGCGGCACCCGCAGCGTGCCGGTGCGCGGCCTGACCAGCGTGGACTTCCCGCTCGCACCGCTGGGCGGCGACATCAGCGTGCTGCGGCACACGACGCTGCTGGTCGGCGACGTCACGATCGAGAAGACCGTGACCCAGCTGCCCGGCGGCTATGCGGTCACCCTGCGCGTCACCACGCCCCGTGCCCTGGACGGAGTCGACCTCGACGATCCGCTGCCGCCGGGCGCCGTGCTGCAAGACGGCCGAAATACCGTCACCGGTACGCTGATCGCGGGTGAACACACCTTCACCTACCGCTTCCTGTGGGCCGGGGCACCGGGTGCCGCCACCACGGATCCGGTCATGAGCTGGAGGTACTGATCGTGAATTCCGTCGTGAAACGCCTCGCGACTGCCCTGACGGCCCTGCTCGCTGTCGGGCTGAGCGAGGCCCAGAACCTGAGCACCAGCCTGCCCCTGACCTCGGTCGGCGACCGCCTGATGTGGTCGGTCGGCGACCAGACCCTGACCCTGAACGTGCCGGCCAGCGGCCGCGTGCGGCTGGAACTGTACAGTCCGCGCGTCGATCTGTCGGATTACCGCAGCGCCACGTACTACGGCGACGAGCAGTACGACGCCGGACGCACCCCGGTCACCACGACCTTCACGCTGCTGCGCGGCGACGGAACCGTCGTGCTCACGCGCCGCTTCACGCCCGGCGCCCAGGCGTGGGAGACGCTGCTGGATCAGGAGCTGCCCGCCGGCGCGTACCGGCTGGTGGCCGCCACGCAGGGCAACGCCAAGAACACCTTCGCGGTGCGCCTGGCCGGTGTCAGCGCCATGATCAGCGCCGACCGCCTGAGCGTGAACATCCACTCGCGCGCCTTCGTGCCCGCCGTGCAGGTCACCTCCGACGGGCAGCCCCACGTCCTGCGCGTGTACGACGGCGACGGCCCCCGTGAGCTGGAGGCCCGGCTGCGCGACGAGCAGGGACGGGTGATCCCGCTGACGGTCAGCGCGGATCTGGCGTACAGCGACCTGGTGCTGCCGGCCCAGGCCGGGACATACACCGTGGAGCTGCGCCAGCCGGCCACGGCGCGGCAGTTCTCCAACACCGTGAGTTTCGGCCTGACCCGCGCGGGGGCCGCCACGCCGATCGTGGTGAGCCGCACGGATCAGAGCGGCACCCTGCGCGTCACGGCCGAACTGCTGCTGCCGGGCGGCGGCCAGCCGACCCAGGCCGAAGTCACCGTGGGCGACACGCCCGTCACGGTTCGTGGCACCTTCGAGCAGCCGGCCGCGGCCGGCACCTACCCGGTCGTCCCGCTGCCGGTGCCGGGGGCCGAGGTCACGGTGGATCACAGCGCCGTCGCGGTGCCCGCCGGCGGCACAGCAGCGGCGCACGTGCAGATCCGCCCACAGGTGCGGCTGAATCTCCACACCGACCGGCCGGAGGTCTGCGTGGGCGACACCGTCACCGTGACCGCCCGCGCCGAGACCGACTTCGGCGGCGACCTGCCCCTGGCGCTGAACGTGGATGCGCCGGGACTGAGCATCGCCGGTCCGCAGCGGCTCGATGGCGTCCTGAGCGCCGCCACCCCCGGCGAGCTGCGGATCACCGGCGTCGCCACCGCGCCCGGCCCGCTGGCAATCCGGGCCCGTCTGGCCCCGTGGGGACTGGAGGAGACGGCGACCGTCACGGTGCGGCCGGACGTCGCCAGCCTGCGGCTGAGCCGCGACCCCCTGCCCACGGCCATTCCTGGCGGCGAGGTGGCCGTCACGCTGCGCGTCACGAACCTCACGGAGCGCCCCGCCGCGTATGAGCTGACCGACACGGCCGCGCCGGGCCTGAGCCCACTGACCACGCCGCAGTTCACGGGCACGCTCGCCGCCGGCGAGACCCGCGCCCTGAGCTACCGGGCGCGCGTGACCGGCACCGACCCGGTGCTGCTGCGGGCCGACCTGCGCACCCCCGACTGCGCGGCCCCCCAGACCACGGCCGCCACGCTGAACGTGGTGACCACTCCGGCCCAGGCCCCGGCCCAGCGCCGCGTGAGCCGGATCGTGCTGCCCTTCGACGCGCCCGCCGGGGCCACCCAGCTGATCGTGGCCCACCGGGTGCCCACCGGCGCGACCTACATTCCGGGCAGCGCCCGCCTGAACGACGCCCTCCTGCCCGATCCGCTGCGTGGGCCGAGCGGCACGCTGTACTGGGCCGTGCCGGGCCACGCCGCCCAGACGCCGGACACGCAGCGCGGCGTGGTCTCCTACACCGTGGGCCATCCGGGAACGCTCGACACGCTCGGTTCACCCGCACTGCTGGCCCGATTCGCCGGAGAGCGCAGCGAGGTGCTGAGCGGCCAGATCGACACCGCCGACCTCGCGGCAGCCAGACCCCTGACCAGCGCCCCGACCCGCCAGGAGAACGCCGGCCGGATCGCCTCCCCGCTGGACGGCAGTCTGATCCGTATCCGCGACCGCATCAGCGTGACCGTCCGGGTCGCACGCGGCGAGGTGCCCGCCCTGCAGGTGAACGGGCAGCCCGTACCGGACACGCAGATCGGAGAGGTCACCACCGCCGCCGACGGCAGCCGGCGCGTCACGTATGTGGGCGTGCTGCTGCACCCCGGCCCGAATACCCTGAGCGCCGGCCCGGACCGTGTCCGCGTGGAGCTGGTCGGAGCCACGGCGCGCACCGAGGTCACGCCGACGGCGCTGATCGCCGACGGCAGCAGCCCGCTGCGACTCACGATCCGTACCCTGGATGCCAACGGCCATCCGACGGATCAGCCGAGCGTGACGGTGGCGCCCTCGCTGGAGCCCCGCACACCCGACGCGGAACCTGGCACCAGCGGCTACCAGGTGCGGCTCGTGAACGGCGAGGGCGTGCTGGAACTGCAGCCCCAGGCGACCCCGACCACCCTCAAGCTCGATGTGCTCCAGGGCACGGACGTGAAGACCTACACCTTCGAGGTGCGGCCGGACGCGAGCCGCGTGGGCGTGGGGATGCTGAGCGCCACCGTGGGCCTGGACGGCGCCCTGAGTCTGCAGGACGACGTGACGTGGCAGGGCCGCGCGTCGCTGGAGACCCCGCTGGGGGCCGGCAAGCTGTACGTCGCCGCCGACAGGGACGGCCTGCCGACCGACCGCGATCCGCTGAAGCGCTTCGCCCAGTCCGGCGACAGCTCCACCGAGAGTGTGCCCCTCCAGGGCATCGATCCCGTGGCCTTCGCCTACGACCATCCCAGCTTCCGCGCCGCGTACCGCCGCAGCGCGGCACCGGTCGACGTGCTGCCGGTGGGCGAGCAGCTGACCGCCCTGACCGCGTCCAGCAAGGGCAGCGTCCAGGTCTCGGGCTTCGCGGCGCTGGTGCCGGACGAGCGCGTGACCGACGAGCGGCTCACGCCGGAAGGCACCCGCCTGCTGCGCCTGAGCCAGGGCGGCATCTCCGACGGCAGCGAGACGCTGACGGTCGTGACGCTGGAACGCGCCACTGGCAAGGAGCTGAGCCGCGCGACCCTGCGCCGCAACGTGGACTACCTGATCGACCTGAACACGGGCATCATCACGCTCGCGCGGGCGCTGGACGCGGTCGACCTGAGCCTCAACGATGTCGTCGTCCTCGCCAGCTACCGCCTCGCAGATCCCATGTCTCAGCGGCATCCCGCCTTCGGCGCGCAGGTGAAGTACACGGCGCGGCAGTACTCGGTGGGCGCCGCCGCCGTCCGCCTGGACGACACCGTCACCGTCGGCGCCCGCGCCACCTACGACGACGGCACCCTGCGCGCCGATGGCCTCCTGGCCTACTCGAACGGCCTCCAGGCCACCCTCGACGCCGGCACGAAGTTCGGCTCCACCACCCTCGCCGCCCGCGTCCGCTATCAGGCCCCCACCTACACCGGCCTCGCTCCCCTCACCCCCGGCCTCACGGTGGGCGTGGACGCGACCACCAAGCTGACGCCGGCCCTGAGCGCGAGCGCTCAGGCGGAGTACCACGACAGCGGCGCGGTCAGCGCGGCGCGGGTGCAGGGCGGCAGCGTGACGGCGCGGGCGGACTATCAGGTGGCGCCCTTCAGCGTGGGGGCCGGGATCAAGGCGGCGTATGGAGATCAGCAGGGCGTGGCGGCGGTGGTGGGGGTGGGGTATCACCGGGCACCGGTGGATGTGGACGTGACGCACAGCCAGCCGCTGGGGGGCGGAACCCTCGATCCCACCACCACCGTCTCGGCCCGCTATGCCCTGTCCGACGCCCTGAGTGTCAGCGTGCGCGACGAGATCAACTGGAACACCGGCCAGCGGGCCTCGCTGAGCGTGGACAACCGCGTGGGAAACACCAACTACACGGCCACCTACGACCTGCCGGGGAGCGGCGGGCAGGGCAACCGCGCCCGCTTCGGCGTCAACACGACGCTGCCGCTGGGCGAGCAGGTGACCGTGGGTCTGCGCGGCAATGCCCTGTACGACGTGGCGGCCGCCCAGTCCGAACTGGGGGCCGGGGCCGACCTGACCTACAAGACGGACCGCGTGACCGCCGCCGCCGGCACCGACGTGACGGCAGGGAGCAAGGGCTTCGGTGTGGTGCTCCGCGCCGGTGTCAGTGGGCAGCTCAGCGACCAGCTCACCCTGACCGCCGACGGTCTGGTGGAGTTCGGCGCGGGCAAGAACGGCCAGCGGGCCGCCCTGGGCTATGCCTACCGCGCCTCGGCGTTCAACTCGCTGGGCACGGTGCGCTACGTGACCGGCACGCTGGCGGGCAATGCCCCCGAATTCAGCAGCATCCTGGCCGCCGAGTACCGTCAGCCGCAGTGGGCGGTGCGCGGGGGTCTGGATACCCGCACCCTGCTGAACGACCCTGGCAGCTTCACCGCGCAGCTCGGCCTGGGCGGCACGTACTACTTCGGTGAGCGCTTCGGTGTGGGCGCGTGGGGCCGCCTGCTCACGCAGCCCGGCAGCGGCACCACCCAGTACGGCTACGGCCTGGAAGGCAGCGTGCGCGTCCTGCCCGGCACGTGGCTGACCGCCGGCTACAACCCCGCCGGCTTCGACGGCCTGGGGAGCGCGTACACCCGTCAGGGCGCGTACCTGCGCCTCGATCTGACCGTTGACGAGACCCTGGGAGACGGCAAGTGAGTCTCCCCTCCACCGCCGCGCCCGCCCGCGTCCCCCACCACCCCCGCGAACAAGGACGTCGCCCGTGAACACCCACTCCCCGGCATCCGGATCAGCCCGAACTGCACCTTCACCTTCACTCCCCGTCACTCTGCTCACGCCGCTGCTGCGCCGCTTCTGGCAGGGACTGCTGATCCTGCTGCTCGGCATGAGCGGCGCCGCCCAGGCCGGCACGCTGAACCTGACATTCAGCGGCGGAACCGCCGGTCTGTCCGGCGGCGGCGGCGCGTGCGGCCTGATCGTCGGCAGCCAGTGCCGGTACAGCAACGTGGTGCAGGGCAACCCGCCCGCCGCGCTTCAGCGGGACGCGGTCATCACGGTAACCAGTTTCGTCGGCGCCGCCTCCCTGGCCACTCCCTTCGACAACGACACGGTGGCCTACTCAACGGCAACTGGCACTGCCATTGCCGGAGCCCACCCGGAAGTGTTCGCGCCCATCGTGGTGGCACCGGACACCGCCGGCGTCACGTCGGGCGTGCTGTTCACCATCAGGTTCTACACCGTGGGCACGACCACCCTGAATCCCCTGCCCGGCACGGTCTTCATGACCAGTTCCGACACGGACACCAACGGCGTGGTCAACGGCCTGCGGGAGTACATCGAATACCGGGGCTTCAGCGGCACGGGCCTGCCCGGCACCACCAACCTCCTGACGACCGTGACGGGAGCAGGAACCCAGTACACGGTCAAACCCGCAGCAGCCACACCCAATATCTACTCCGTCAACGGCATCACCGTCGATCCCGCGTACCGGGCCAGCGCCCGCTACGACAATCCCGGGCAAATCGACTTCCTGGCGGGCGCCATTCAGGGTTCAGACGCCAACGCCTGTGACACAACAGTAGTGTCGCCGCCAAGTGGATCCAATGCCTGCAACCGCCTCGGGGCCTACAGCTTCCAGATGGCAGAGTCGACGTACACCACCCCCGTCGTCGACGTGTACAAGTCCGTGAAGCTCACCACGGACGCCGACGGCTCGGGCAGCATCACCCCGAACGACACGCTGACGTACACGCTGACCGCCGTGAACACCGGCAACGCGGCCGTCACGAACGTCCAGCTGACCGACACGCTGCCCACCAACGTGACGATCACCGGCGTGGGCGCGCAGACCGTGAAGGTCAACGGCACCGTCACGGCGGGGGCCAGAAACGCGACCTACACCGGTCTTGCGGCCGCGAATACCCTGCTGGCAGCGGCACAGACCCTCGCCGTCGGCGGCACCATCAGCGTGGACATTCCCGTGACGGTCGGCGTAATCCTGCTCCCGACCACCCTGAGTAATCAGGCCACCGCGACCGGCACCGGTATCAGCAGCACCAACAGCGACAACGTCGATACCACGACCGCCTTCCCGCCCACCACGACCGCTGCGACCGGGTGGACGGCCGTGCCGGCGGGCAGCGTGACCCAGACGCAGACCGCGACTCTGGATCCCACGACGGCCACCATCACGCCCGTCGCCGATCTGGCGATCACGAAAACAGACGGCGTGACCAGCGTGAATGCCGGTGGCACCACCACGTACACCATCCGTGTCACGAACAACGGCCCCGGCAGCGTGACCGGCGCCACCCTCACTGACGCGGCCGTCACGGGCCTGAACGTCACCACCGTCGCGTGCTCGGCCACGCCCGGCCAGTGCACCGCCGGCACCACCCCCACCGTCGCCCAGCTCCAGGCCGGCTACCCCCTGCCCACCCTGACCAGCGGTCAGTTCTACGAATTGACCGTCACGGGCACCGTCACCGCCACCAGCGGCAGTGTCGCCAACACCGCCACCATCGCCACCCCCAGCGGCACCACGGACCTCACCTCCGGCAACAACACCGCCACCGACACCGACACGGTCACGCCGGTCGCCGACCTGGCGATCTCCAAGACCGGTACCAGTACCGTCGTGGAGGGCGATACGGCCACCTACACGCTGAAGGTCTGGAACCAGGGGCCGAGTGCCGCGACCGGAGCGACGATCACGGACACAGTGCCCAGCAACCTGTCGAACGTCACCTGGAGTTGCACGGCCAGCGGCACGGCTGCGTGTGGAACGGCCAGCGGCAGCGGCAATGCCATCAGTTTCGCCAGCGGTGCCCTGCCGGTGAACACCAGCACCGGCGCGGCCGGCGCGACCAACGCCGCACCCACGACTGGGGATTACCTGACGATCACAGTGACCGGCCAGTCGTCGAGCACCGGCAGCTTCACGAACACGGCGAATATCGCGGCACCTGCCGGCACGACCGACACCTATACGACGAACAACGCCGGCTCGCAGACCACCAATGTGACTCCGCCCTTCGTGACCACCACGCCAAACGTCTGTTCTACCCTGAGCGGCAACACCGGACTGGGCAGCAACCTGGTCACGGATTTCAACAATGGAACATTCGGTGTCAGTACCAGTGATCCCACGGTGGCCTCCACCGGCACGAAATCGCCTGCGGCATGGCCGTACACGGCGGCCAACCTGCCCAACTACACCTACATCCAGGCCAGCTCGACCAGCCCGAATGACGGCTTCGTGTCCCTGGTCAACCGGATGGGCAGCCCCAGAATCTTCAACGTCTGGACCTCGACCCTGACGCCCATCACCGTGAGTAGCAGCGGCGTGGCCTCGGACGACTCGGCCACCGGACGGTTCCTGCTGGTCAACGGCGCGAATCCAGGTCTCTCGGTGCTGGAGACGACCATCGGCGGGTTGAGTCCCAACACCAACTACCAGCTGACCGGACTGTTTGCCAACGTCATCGACAACGGGACCACCGGACACATCCTTCCGGATGTGACGCTCTATATCAACGGCAACACCTTCTTCAAGACGGGCAACATTCCCCAGGACATGGCCGCGAAATGGCGCACCTCGGGCTTCGTCTTCAACTCGGGCACCTCGACCTCTCTGACCTTCAAGCTGGTGAACAACGTGCCGTCCGGGAACGGCAATGACTTCGCCTTCGACCAGCTGAACCTGAACCACTGCCAGGGCAACTGGACGAACACCCTGAGCGGCTACCTGTACGCCGATCTGAACACCAGCAGCACCTTCCAGAACCCTGCCGAGCCGCAGCTGCCGGCCGGCGTGGTGGTCGACCTGCGCTACACCGACGCCAACGGCAATCCAGTCACGGTCGCCAAGACCACCACGGGCGTGGGGGCCGACACCGGCAAGTACGTGTTCACAAACGTGCCGCCGCCCCCGACGGGCTTCACGTACTACGTCCATGTCGAGGACGGCTCGCTGGCCGGTGAGCCGAGCACCGTGCCGGCCGGCTATACCCTGGCCACACCGAACAACGCCGCGATTCCCGGAACCCCGAACTACACCAGCGGCACGAACACCGGCCCGGACTTCGGCTTCTCCAGCACCCTGCCGCGCCTGACGATCACGAAGGTCTCGCAGGGCGGCGTGGGCGCGTTCAGCTTCTCGGGCACGAACGGCGTGGTCAGCCAGACCCTGACCACCACCACGGCCGGCACCGGCGTGACCGGAGTGACCCGGCTGCTCACGGCCACCTCGACCGTCACGACCATCACCGAGACCCCGGCAGCAGGCTTCGTGCTCGCATCGGCCACCTGTACCGGCCTGGGCAGCGGCGGCACCGCGACCCTGAGCGGAAATACCCTGACCCTGGACGCGGCGGCCACGGCGGCCAGCTCGAACATCACCTGCACCTTCACCAACCACCGGTCGCCGGTCATCACGCTGCAGAAGGCCCTGAGCGTGGCGCGGCTGTCCAGCACCGATCAGTTCACGCTGAACATCGGCGCGGTGAACGTCACGACCACCGGCACCGGCACCAGCGTGACCAGCGCGGCCGCGACCCTGAATCCGGCGGTCGCCGGCACGACCTACACCATCTCCGAGACGGCCGCCGGCACGACGGTGCTGGGGAACTACACCACCACCTACGCCTGCACGAACACCCTGGCCGGCGGCCAGACTCCCAGCGGCACCGGCACGAGCTTCACGCTGACGCCGGCCCCCGGCGACAACCTGAGCTGCACCTTCACCAACGGCCGGACCGTGGACGTGAGCATCGCCAAGGCTGGCCCCGCCAGCGCGGTTGCCGGCACCACCGTCACCTACACCCTGACCCTGAACAACGCCGGCCCGAACCCCGCCGACGGCGTGACCTTCGCCGATGACCTCCCGAACGTCCTGACGGGCGCCACGGCCACCTGTCAGAACGCCACGGGCGGCGTGAGCGGCTGCACGGCCAGCATCAACGGTTCGGGCGACCTGAGCGGTTCGGTCACGACCTTCCCCAGCGGCGGCAGTGTACAGATCGTGATCACGGCGAGTATCCCGGCCGGGGCCACAGCCAGCCTGTCGAACACCGCCACGGCGACCGTCCCGGCCGGTGTGGTGGACTCGAACACCGCCAACAACACCAGCAGCACCGTGACCACCACCCTGACCCGAACCACGGACCTGTCCATCACCAAGACCGACGGTGTCACGACCTTCCGGGCCGGCGTCACCCTGACCTACACGGTCGTCGTCAGCAACGCTGGCCCCTCCAACGCCAGCGCGGTCACGGTCAGCGATCCCCTGCCCAGCGGGATTCCCGCCGGCAGCATGACCTACTCTGCTGCGGTCAGCGGCGGCGCGACCACCTTGGTGAGCGGCACGCAGACCGGCGCCCTGAGCGACACCGTGGCGGTTCCGGTGGGCGGTACGGTCACGTACACGGTCACGGTCGTGGTGCCCATGACGTACACGGGAACCACCGTGGTCAACACCGCGACCGTGACCGCGCCGGGCGGCACCACCGATCCGGGCACCGGCAACAACACGGCGACCGACACCGACGCGCGTGAAACCCCCACCGCCAACCCCGACACGACAGGCACCAACCCGCTCACGCCCGTGACCTTCAACGTCACCGGGAACGACACCGGCCCGGCCGATCCGGCCACCGTCGACCTCGACCCGGCCACGGCCGGCCAGCAGACCACCTTCACGGATCCCGGCAAGGGCAGCTACACCGTCGATGCCAGCGGCAACGTGACCTTTACTCCCGCCCCCGGCTTCGTCCTGGGCAGCAGCACCATCTCCTACACCGTGAAGGATCTGGCGGGCCTGACCAGCACCGCGGCCACCATCACCGTGAGCGTGCCCGCCGCCGCCGACCTGTCGATCGGCAAGGCCGGCCCGGCGTTCGCCAGACCGGGAGACGCCATCACGTACACCATCACGGTGACGAATACGACCGCCGCCGCCGCCGCCGCATACACCGTGACCGATACCCTGGCCACCGGCCTGGCCTTCGTGTCGGCCAGCAACGGCGGCACCTACGACGGCGGCACACGCACCGTGACGTGGCCCCTGATCTCGCTGGCGGGCAGCGCCCAGCAGCTCCTGACGCTGGACGTGACGGCGCCCACCGACCCGCAGGTGCGCAGCGGAACCACCACCGTCCAGAACACCGCCACCGCCACGCTGACGGGCGACCCCAACCCTGCGAACAACACCTCGGCCGCCGTGACGACCCGCATGATCCTCACGCAGCTGACCAAACTGGTCCGCAACACCAGTGAGCCCAGCTCGGTCTTCGGCACGAGCGGCGGCGGGAAACCCGGACAGGTGCTCGAATACTGCCTGGAAGCCCGGAACCTGGGCGGCGCGGATCTGGGCACGGTCGCCAACGGCTACCGGGTGCGGGACACCCTGCCCACGAACGTCGATGCCCTGCTCACCGCATACGACGCCGACGAACCCAGCGTGGACACCGGCTATGGCGTCAGGATCACGCGCGGCACGGCCCCCGCCACCTACCTCAAGAGCGACACCGCCACCCTGAGCGCGACCACCCTGGACGTGAACCTGGGCATCCTGGCCGCCGGTGAGACCGTGACCGCGTGTTTCCAGGCGACCATCCGGTAGTCCCCCCTCCCTTTTCCATAGATCACGACCAACGACGCGGGCCGCCCCAGATGGAGCGGCCCGCGTTCGTCCCTTCAGCTCTTCAGTCGCGGCGGGGCGGACGTCCACCCCGGTCGCCACCGGGACGCGGGGCACGCGGCTCACGCGGGGCGATCTTGCCCTCCAGCTCGGGGCGGATCAGGTCGATCTTGCCCCGGTCGTCGATCCCGGCGATCTTGACGCGCAGCTTGTCGCCCACGTTCAGGACGTCCTCGACCGCGTTCACGCGCTGCTCGGACATCTGCGAGATGTGCAGCATGCCGTCCTGGCCGGGGTACAGGTTGATGAAGGCCCCGAACGGCGTGGTCTTCACGACCGTGCCGTCGAATTCCTCGCCGGCCTTCGCCTCGCGGGTGATGCTCTCGATCTTCGCCCGCACCGCGTTCGCGGCCTCGCCGCTGGCGCTGAAGATCCGCACGGTGCCGTCCTCCTCGACCGTGACCTGCGCCCCCATGGCCTCCAGCTCGCGGATCTGCTTGCCGCCCGGCCCGATGACCTTGCCGATCAGCTCGGGGTTGATCCTGATACTCACGATGCGCGGCGCGGTGGGCGACAGCTCCGGGCGCGGCGCGGCGAGCACCTCGGCCATCTTGCCCAGGATGTGCAGACGGCCATCGCGGGCCTGCGCCAGCGCCTCGCGCATGATCTGCGGGGTGATGCCGCCGACCTTGATGTCCATCTGGAGCGCCGTGACGCCCTGGGCGGTGCCGCACACCTTGAAGTCCATGTCGCCCAGCGCGTCCTCGGAACCCAGGATGTCGGTCAGCACGCGGTACTTCTCGCCCTCCATGACCAGACCCATCGCCACGCCGGCCACCGGGGCCGTGATCGGCACGCCGGCGTCCATCAGGGCCAGGGTGCCGGCACACACGGTCGCCATGGAGCTGCTGCCGTTCGATTCCAGCACCTCGCCCACGAGGCGGATCACATACGGGAACTCCTCGAAGGGCGGCAGCACGGCGCGGATGGCCCGCTTGGCGAGGTTCCCGTGCCCGATCTCGCGGCGGGACTGCCCGCCCATGCGCTTGACCTCGCCCGTGGAGTACGGCGGGAAGTTGTAGTGCAGCAGGAAGCGGTCGTTGTCCTCGGTGGTCAGGTCGTCCACCAGCAGCTCGTCGCGTTCGGTGCCCAGGGTCGCCACCCCCAGCACCTGCGTCTCGCCGCGCGTGAAGATGGCGCTGCCGTGGGCACGCGGCAGGGGCCGCGCCTCGATCCAGATGGGCCGCACCGTGCGCGAGTTGCGGCCGTCGGCCCGCAGGTCGTCTTCCAGGATCAGGCGGCGCAGTTCCTGCTTCTCGACCTTGTAGAACGCATTCTTCAGCGCCGTGATGCGCTCCTTGGCCCCCTCGGCGTCGGGATCCGGCTCGTATCCGGCGATGATCCCGTCGCGCAGGGCCTTGGTGCGGGCCGAACGGTCTTTCTTGCCGGCCGTCAGCAGCGCGTCCTTCAGGCCGCCCGCGTGCGCCTTCTCGGCCAGTTCGGGCACGAGGTCCGTGCTCAGGTCGCTGCCCTCCAGGGCCAGGAAGTTGAACTTCTCCTGCCCCAGTTCGGCCTTCATGGTCTCGATCAGCGAGATCACGCCCTGCATGCCCGCGTGCGCGAACTCGATCGCCCCGACCAGATCCTCCTCCGGGACGCTGTGCGCGCCAGCCTCGACCATCATCACGGCGTCCTTCGTGCCGGCCACGACCAGATCCATGGTGCTGCGCGAGAGCTGCTCGACGGTCGGGTTGATCACGTACTCGCCGCCGATCTGCGCCACGCGCACGCACGCGGTCGGGCCGTTCCACGGAATGTCACTGATCGACAGCGCCGCCGACGCCCCGATCGGCCCCAGCACGTCCGGCAGGTTCTGCTGGTCGGCGCTGATGACCGTGATGATGACCTGCGTCTCCTGGCGGTAGCCCTTCGGGAACAGCGGCCGGATCTGCCGGTCCGTGATGCGCGCGCCCAGGATGGCCTTCTCGCCGGGGCGGCCCTCGCGGCGGTGGAAGCTGCCGGGGATCTTGCCCACGGCGTAGTGGCGTTCCTCGAATTCCACGGTCAGCGGCAGGAAGTCCAGCGTGGAGCGCTCCTCGCGGGCCTGGGCGGTGACCAGCAGCATGGTGTCGCCGTAGCGCACGGTCACGCTGCCGGCGACCAGCTTGGCCAGCTTGCCGGTCTCGATGCTCAGTTCCTTGTCCCCGAGCATCGTCGTGTACGTTTTTCCAATCATGGGGGAAGTCTATCCTGATAGATGCTTACGGGAAGGCAGCGGAGAACCTGCTTCGACCGGTCACCGTGCGGATCATCTTCTGCTGTTCGACAGGGCTGAGCACGTGATTTCATAAGGTATGAACGTCACCGAAATTCCGCTGGATGACGAGGAAATGGGGAGTGCTGCCGACTTCAAGACACTGGGAGCAGCTCGCCTCGGCCAGCCAGAGGACGCAGAACCCGCAGCACTGGTCAGAGCACTTCGGGAGTATCTGGATGAGCACCGCCACGACGCTGCCACGCTTGCTGAACGGGATGAGGATGCCTACGCCGATTTCATCCTTGAGCTCGGCTACCTGTGGGGCGAGCAGCTCTGCCGAACCTACGACTGGGCCTGGATACGCCTGCACTTTGACGGCGAGGAGGGCGGCATCTGTATCGTCTCCCCAGACCGCAGCCTCTGCGTGAACCCGACGAGGCTCTTCAAGGAGATCGTAGACGAGGCCGCAAGAGCCAACAACATCCAACTGATCTACAGCATGGTCTCGCCCGAGGTGCTGGCCGTACAGTTCCCTGGTCGCAAGCCAGGTCGATATACCGGCATGTACTGAGACCAGAGGTATTAAGAACCTGCTCTTGCCTCGCGCACCCAGGCCGCGCCATGCTGCCCCGAACGGAGGTACGACATGGCAGTTCCTAATTTTGGTCTGGGCACGTTCCGCCTGAAAGACGATGTAGTGAAGGACTCGGTACGCAACGCCCTGGAGCTGGGCTACCGCGCCATCGACACCGCGCAGGGGTACGGCAACGAGGGTGAGATCGGCGAGGTGATCGCGCAGAGCGGCGTGCCGCGCAGCGACCTGTACATCACCACCAAGATCAAGCCCGACAACTACAGCAGGGACAAGCTGGTCGCCAGCCTGCGCGAGAGCGTGGAGAAGCTGGGCGTGGATCAGGTCGACTTGACGCTGATCCACTGGCCTGCACCGAACGGCCCGGTGCCCGCCGAGGAATACCTGACCGCCCTGGCCGACGCCCAGCAGCAGGGCCTGACCCGCGAGATCGGCGTGTCGAACTTCACGGTGGCGCTGCTCCAGAACGCGAAGAAGATCCTGGGCGACACGCCCATCGCCACCAATCAGGTCGAGATCCACCCGTACCTGCAAAACCGCACACTGGCCGACTATGCGCGCGCCGAGGGCCTGCACCTGACCTCGTACATGACGCTGGCGGTGGGCAAGGTGCTGGACGATCGGGTGATGCAGGCCATCGCGCAGGCCCACGGGGCCACGCCCGCACAGGTGGCGCTCGCGTGGGCGCTGCAGCAGGGCTACTCGGTGATTCCGTCGAGCACCAAACGGGAGAATCTGGAGAGCAACCTGAAGGCCCTCGACCTCATCCTGTCCGACGACGACATGGCGCAGATCGCCACGCTGGACAGGGGCGGCGCGGAGCGCATCGCCAACCCGGCGAGTGTCGCGCCCGACTGGGACTGAACACACGCAGGCCAGGGGCGGCGTCCGGTGCGAACTGGACGCCGCCTCTGCTTTCCGGGCCGTAGCGTGCCCAGCGGCCGCGGCTGGGCCCGGCGTGGCCCCATACACCCCTCGGTGACCAGCCCGGCCGATCGTGCCCATCCGAGCGAACGCGCGCCACAGGGAAGGCCAGAACGCGACGTGGCACTGGGGGGCCTTCCTGGGCGACCCATCCGGCCCATCGCGTGATACCGCGCCGTATCACACGGATCCGGAGTGAGCCGCAGGCGCACCCGAGCTCAGCGAACACGAGAGCATGCCGGGCTGGAGCGGTGGACAGGCCTGCGGGAGACAGAGCGGCATGCCCGGGCACGGCGCGGGTCCGGTATCATGCCCTCACCATGAAACCCAGCTCCCGGATCGCCCTGGCCGCCGTCCTCAGCGTGTCCCTGTTCGCCGCGTGCGGGCAGCAGCCGGCCACGTCTGGCCCCCTGACCGCGCAGGGCGGCAGCGGCAAGCCGGCCACCGGGCAGGCCACCGCCGCCGCACGGGTCTTCCTGCCCAACCCCCTCCAGACGACCGGCAACCAGTCACTGAGCGACCAGAAGGACAGTGCGGCGGCGGTGCCGGTCAGCGCGTACCACCGCGTCACCCTGACGCATCTGGACGGCAGCGGGTACCTCAGCGGCGACTACGCGAAAGTCGTCAGCGAGACGGGCACGCCGGTCTATGGCACCGGCCCCTTCGACTTCACCCGCGATCAGGATCAGTTCGAGCAGGTCATGGCCTACTACTGGGTCACGGAGGCGCAGAAGTACCTCCAGTCGCTGGGGTTCGGCTCCGAGCTGCCAGCCGTCAATAAGCGTCAGCAGCAGCTCAAGGTCAGCCAGTACGGCCTGGACAACTCGTACCAGCGCGACAAACCCGATTACATCCGCCTGGGCAAGGGCGGGGTGGACGACGCCGAGGACGGCGAGGTCATCGTGCACGAGTACGGCCACGCGGTACACGCCGCGCAGGTGCCGGGTTTCGGGGCCAGCGTGGAGGCCGGCGCGATCGGGGAAGCCTTCGGGGATTACCTGGCGATGACGGTCGGGCACGCGGTCGCCACGGCGCACGGGGTGACCAGCCGCGCTCCGCTGGCGTGCATCATGGACTGGGACGCCACCAGCTACACGGCCACCACGCCGCACTGCCTGCGCCGCATCGACAGCCAGAAGATGTACCCGCAGGACGCCGTGGGACAGGTACACGCCGACGGCATGATCTGGTCGCGTGCCCTGTGGGACATCTGGAACGCTCTGGGGGCCCGGACGGCCGACCGGATCATCATCAATGCCCAGTTCCGGTTCGCGCCCGACACCAGCTTCGCCGCCGCCGCGCAGCACACGGTGGACACCGCGCAGAGCATGTACGGCGCAGGCGCAGCGGCGACCGTGAAACAGGCCTTCGTGGCCCGCGGCATTCTGGACTGACCGCGTGACCCGCGCCCGCGACCTCGTTCGGCAGCACTGGCCGGACGAGGTCGTCGTGGCCACACAGGCTCTGACCGGCGGCGTGTCGGCGCGGGTCACGGCCGTCACGCTGCGCCGGGTGGACGGCACCGATTGGCGGGTGGTCGTGCGCGAATACGGGCCACGCGACCTCGCCGCGACGCCGGATGTGGCCGCACAGGAATTCGCGCTGCTGACGTTCCTGCACGGCCAAGGCCTGCCGGTGCCGCAGCCGCTGGCCCACACGCCCGGCATGCTGATCCAGACCTTTCTGGACGGGCGCAGCGGGGCCGAGGTCGAGGTCGATCCCGAGCAGCTCGCCCGGTTTCTGGCCCGGCTGCACGGGCTGGTTCCGGGCACCCTCGCGCTGCCGATCCTGCCGGACGTTTCCCCACAGACCGGCCCTCCGGACGACTCTCTCTCGGAGTCGCGGATCCGGGCCGCGCTGGCGTCACACCCGCCACTACCCGGCCGGACGGCTGTACTGCACGCGGATCTGTGGCCCGGCAACACCCTGTGGCACTCCGGGACGCTGAGCGCCGTGCTCGACTGGGAGGATGCCGCGCTGGGCGACCCCCTGGCCGATGTGGGCAACACGCGGCTGGAACTGCTGTTCTTTCAGGGTGAGGCGGCCATGCAGACCTTTACTGCCGGATACGCGACCCGCACCGGTCTTGACCTGACCGACCTCCCTGCCTGGGATCTGCGGGCCGCGCTGCGCCCCTGCGGGAAGCTGCACACCTGGGGCCTGGAGCCCGCGCAGGAGCGGACGATGCGGGAACGGCACGCGGCGTTCGTCACGGAGGCGGTCGCCCGACTGGCCCTGACCTGACCACGGTCAATCTCTGGTTCGCTTGACCCGGCGGCGTACCACATCTAGTATGCGCGGGTGCTTTCACCCTGAAAGCTCCGCAGGACAGAGGGAAGTCCGGTCACGCCCCCACGGGGGGTTCAGTCCGGCACAGTCGCGCTACGGTTTCAGTCCGAATGCTCGCCCTGCGGATCACCACTTTCTCGCGTGCCCCCGCGTCAGGGGCGGCAGGTGGAACCGTGCTGCGAACCTAACCCTGTGGTGAACGTGTCCTGATCCGGGCACGTCTTTTTATTCCCTTCTCTGGCACTGGCCCCTGCGCCCGTGCGGCCCTGGACGTGTGCCGAACCTGCCACCACACCAAGGGAGACGCCCATGCAGCTGATCTTCGATTCCCTGACCGGCAACGTGCGCCGGCTGGCGGGCCGCGTGACCCAGCGCCTGGACGCCCCGCCCGCGCTGGACGTGCGCCACGCCGAGCCCGACGGGGACTTCCTGCTGCTGACCTACACCTTCCACCGGGGCGAGGTGCCCGACACGACGCTGGCCTTTCTGGCCCGGCACGGGCACCGGCTGCGGGGGGTGGTCGCCAGCGGGTCGTACCACTGGGGCACGCACTTCGCCCGCGCCGCCGACATGATCGCCGTCCGCTACGACGTGCCCGTGGTGGCAAAGGTCAACAAGGGCGGCACCGACGCCGACGTGGCGCAGATCACTGGCTGGGTACAGGCCCATCGTACGGAATTGCTTTGATTCCCGAACATCCGGGAAAACACCGGATGCTCGTCCATCGCCGCAACCCCGTACTCGTTGCTTCTCGCTCTGCTTCGCAGCTCTACCAGTCCGCTCGGATGATGCTCGCGCATCATCGCAATTCCGTATCACACCCATTTCTACGCGGAGGCTCCATGGAACCCTGGATCGAACTGAACAACAAGGTGCTGTCGGGCACGCAGGTGAACACCCGGCACGACGTGGACGCCCTACAGGTGTACTTCCAGCAGAAGGTCAACCCGAACACCGTGTTCTTCCACGACCTGACCGAAAAGATCCGGTATCTGACCGAGCACGGCGTGTGGGACGCGGCGGTCTTCGGGCGGTATACGCCGCAGGAGGTCAAGGCTGTCTTCGAGAAGGCGTACAGCTACCGCTTCCGCTTCCGGTCGTTCATGGGGGCCTACAAGTTCTACAGCGAGTACGCCACCATGACGCCGGACAGAACGCGCTGGCTGGAGCGCTACGAGGATCGCATGGCCGTCACCGCGCTGGCGCGGGCCGACACCGCCGACGACGCGCTGGAACTCGTGCACCATCTGGTCACGCAGACCTTCACACCGGCCACGCCCACGCTGATGAACAGCGGCAAGGCGAACACCGGCCGGCTGGTGAGCTGCTTTCTGCTCCAGGACTGCACCGACAACCTCGACTCGATCACCAAGACGCTGTCGTTCGTGGCCGAACTGAGCAAGGGCGGCGGCGGTATCGGGGTCGATGTGAGCAACCTGCGGGCACGCGGCGAGAGCCTGCGCGGTATCCAGAACGTCACCAAGGGCGTGATGGGCGTGGCGAAGATGCTGGACAACATGCTCCGGTACGCCGATCAGGCGGGGCAGCGGCCGGGAGCCGGGGCCATCTACCTGAGTGTCATGCACGCGGATTTCCAGGACACCCTGAACGCCAAGAAGATCGCCACCGACGAGGATGCCCGCCTCAAGACCCTGAGCATGGGCGCGACCGTACCCGACATCTTCCTGGAGAAGGTGCGCGCCGGCGAGGACATCTACCAGTTCTACCCGCACTCGCTGTGGCAGGAGACCGGGCGCGATTTCACGAACATCGACTGGACGCGGGAGTACCAGACCCTGGCCGACAACCCGCGTATCCGCAAGAAGCGCGTGTCGGCGCGGCGGGTGCTGGAGGACATCGCCATCACGCAGGGCGAGAGCGGCTACCCCTACCTGCTGTTCGAGGGCAACGCCAACCGGGCCAACCCCCTGCCCGAGGTCGGGCGGATCACCATGAGCAACCTGTGCAGCGAGATCCTGCAACCCACGCGCCCCAGCACCTTCCACGCCTACGGGCAGGAACACCGCGACCAGATCGGGCTGGACGTGTCGTGCAACCTGGCGTCGCTGGTGATCGAGCAGACCATACGCGGCGGCGACCTGGGGCGGGCGGTGCGGGCGGCCGTGAAACTGCTCGACAACGTCGCTCGCTCGACCAGCATTCACGAGGTGCCGGCGGTGAAGAAGGCCAACGACCAGATGCGTTCGGTCGGCCTGGGGGCCATGGGCCTGCACTCGTTCCTGGCCGCCAGCGGCCTGACCTACGGCAGCCCCGAGGCGCTGGAATTCGTGGACGTGTACTTCGCAGCCGTGCATTACCACGCCCGCAGAACCAGCATGGAGATCGCGCGGGACACCGGCTTCGTCTTCGAGGGCTTCCAGGGCAGCCGCTACCACAGCGGCGAGCACTTCGCGCCGTATCTGGAACGCGACCACGTGCCCCACACCCCGGAGGTCGCCGCGCTGTTCACGGGCCACACCCTGCCCACCCGCGAGGACTGGGCACAGCTGGTGCAGGACATCCGGACACACGGTCTGGCGCACTCCTTCGTCATGGCGGTGGCCCCCACCGGCAGCATCAGCTACGTGTCGCACGCCAGCGCCAGCATCATGCCGATCACCGAGAAGGTCGAGACGCGCACCAGCAACAAGGCCCGCACCATCTACCCCATGCCGCACCTCGACGAGACCACCGAGTGGTACTACGAGGAGGCCTACGACATGGATCAGCGCCGCGTGCTGGACACCGTGGCGGCGGCCCAGCGGCACGTCGATCAGGGCATCAGCTGCACGCTGTTCGTGCCCGCGACCGTGACCACGCGCACCCTCCAGGGCTACTACCTGTATGCCTACCGCCTGGGCATCAAGACCCTGTACTACACCCGCCTGCGCAAGACCAGCGTGCAGGACTGCCTGAGCTGCGTGGTCTGAACTCCGGCTCAGTGAGGGGGGGGGAGGTGCTGCTCTGGGCGTATGAGCTGTGGGCGAACCCCTCCGCCCCTCCGGGGCACCTCCCCTCAAGGGGAGGCAAGGAGCACATCATTGGCTCCCCCCCAGGGGAGCTGGCATCGAAGGTGACTGAGGGGTTTACCCGCAGCATCACCCAATCCCCCACCCCTCCAACGGTCTCCTCCAACCCCACAAGGAATCCCATGACCCACACCCCGTTCTCTGCGACCAACTGGTCTGACCCCGAGGATCACTTCTCGGCCACCTTCTACGAGAAATACACGTCCCAGCTGTGGTTCCCGGACGAGATCCCGCTGACCAGCGACGCCCTGGTGTGGCAGGCCCTGGAAGACAACGAACGCTGGGTGTACATCCACGCCTCGGCGGGCCTGAACGCGCTGGACACCCTGCAGGGCGAGGTCGGGATGCCCACGCTGCGCGGGCTGGTGGACGGCCACATCCGCAAGGCCACGCTGCAGTTCCAGGGCATGATGGAGGACATCCACGCCCGCAGCTACAGCCTGATGAACAAGACCTTCCTGACCACCAGCCAGGAGCGCGAGGTCTTCGGGTGGGTGCGAACCCAGCCGCAGCTCCAGTTCAAGATCCACTTCATCCAGGATGTGTTCGCCGACCCCGACACGTCACGCCTGGGGCTGTGGAAGAAGCTGGTCGTGTCGTGCATGCTCGAAACGGCGCTGTTCTACAGCGGGTTCTTCTATCCGCTGTATCTGGCCGGGCAGGGCCGCATGGTCGCGGCGGGCGAGATCTTCAACCTGATCATCCTGGACGAGGCGCTGCACGGCGTGTACGTGGCCCTGCTGGCCCAGGAGCAGTTCGCCGCCCTGGACGCCGCCGGGCAGACCGCCGCCACCGAGTGGTACGCGCAGACGCTGGACACGCTGTACCGCAACGAGCTGGCCTACACCGATGTGCTGTACGCCCGCCTGAACCTCACGGGCGAGGTGCGGCGCTTCCTGCGCTACAACTTCAACGTCCTGGCCGACAACCTGGGCCTGGAGCGCACCTTCCCCGACGAGGAGATCCATCCGGTCGTCCACAACGGCATCCGCACCGGGGGCACCACGCACGACTTCTTCAGCGCCAAGGGCAACAGCTACGCCCGGATCGGCGTGGAGCCGCTGACCGACCGCGATATTGAGGCGCTGTGGGCGGGCGGCTTTCCGGCGCAGACCCAGGGGGCGGTGACGCATGACTGAGCGCCCGTTTGCCCTGCTGACCCAGGAGCACTGCCCGGCCTGCGACCGGCTGGAGCGGATGCTGGGCGGGCCTCTGCGCGGCCAGTACGCGGCGCAGATCGAGGTCGTCCACCGTCAGCAGCACCCCACGGCCTTCGAGACGCTGGCCGGGGCGCACGGCCTGCGGGCCACCCCCGCGCTGCTCCACCGCCCAAGCGGTCAGGTGCTGGCCGCCCCCACCGGCCTGGGCGAGGTGCAGCGCTTCCTTGCGCTGGAGCGGGCCGCAGCGGGAACCAGGCCGGGAGGCTGAGCCGAAAGCGCCTCACGCCTGACTGGCCACCGCCCGCGCGTAGATCTCGCGGATCAGCGCCGCCTTGTCGTTGTTGTACTCGTGCATGTAGGTGTAGGGGCGGGTGGCGAGGTCGCGTTTCAGGGCGTCGTACGCGTGCCGGTCGTCGTCATGGGCGCGCAGCCAGTCGCGGAAGACCACGTGCCGGATGGCCTCGGGACTGCCGGGCGACCACACGTGCAGGTTGATGTCCGTGTCCGGGCCCCCGAACATGCGGTGCTCGTGCCACCCGGGCTCGCGGATGGTCAGGACGTACCCGGCAGCCTCCAGTTCCGGGACGTACGCGGCCTCGTCGGCGCTGTCCGCGACAGTCAGGTCGAGATCGATGATCGGCTTGGCGCTCAGACCCGGCACGCTGGTCGAGCCGACGTGCTCCAGGGCCAGGGCGCGCGCGCCCAGCACGCGCCGCAGCCTCGCGGCCTCGCGGGCATACAGCGCGGGCCACTGCGGATCGGACGGCACGACCAGGATGGGGCCGGTCAGGCGCGGCGGGGGCACCACGAAGGCGGCGCGCATCTCCTCATCGGTCAGGGGCGGATCGGTCGGCACCGGGGGCAGGTCGGGCATGCGTCCAGTGTCGCGGGCGGCCCGCGCAGGTGCATCCGCCACCTGCGCTACGGCGTACACACGGTCGGTGGCAGCGGGAACAGCGTGACATAGCGCGCGGCGAGGTCGTGGTCGCCCGTCACCGCCAGCGATCCGTCCGCCTCGGCCGCGTCCAGGGGCAGGCCGCCGAAGATCACACCGCCCAGGGTGGGCACGTCGCCGGTCACGGTGGCGTCGGGCGCGCCGTGCAGACCGGACTGGAGGTCGAGGGTGCCGCCCCCGATGCGCGCCGTGAAGCGCTCGCGGCCCACGTGCAGGTGCACGGTGGCGTTCAGGTCACCCGCCGCCGCCGCACTGAACATGGTCTTCTGCGCGGTGACCAGCGTGGCGAGGCTGATCGGTGCGGGCCCTTTGAACGGCGACTGCGCCCCCCAGCGGCCGAGCTGCATCAGGATGGGCTCCAGTTCGCGGCCCCACGGCGTCAGGGCGTACATGTGGCCGGTGGCCGGCGCGGGCAGCGGTTCGCGCCGCAGCACGCCGCTCCCCTCCAGGTCGCTCAGGCGCTGTGTGAGCACGGTGGCGCTGATGCCCGGCAGGGTGGTCTTGAGGTCGGTGAAGCGCCGGGGCCCGAGCAGCAGCTCTCGCACGACCAGCAGCGCCCAGCGCTCGCCCACGAGGTCGAGGGCGTGCGCGGCGGCGCAGCCGTCGTCGTAGGAGCGGCGCGTGGACTCGCGCGGCGGGGACATGGCCTCAGTGTACCGAGTGCACTCCAGAAAACGGAGTGAGGGGTTGCAATTCCGTACTATTCTGCTTTAGGCTAAATCAGCCAGAAGAAGTACGATTCTCACCCCACCGTTCCCCCTCCGTGGACACCTCGCCGCAAGGAGACCCCCAGTGAAGACCATTGCCTCAGCGGATGGTACGGCCATTGCCTTTGAGCAGAGCGGTGACGGGCCGGCCGTGATCCTGGTCAGCGGCGGTTCGGTGAGCCGGTCGTCGAACGCGCCGCTGGCCGACCTGCTGGCCGCACAGTTCACCGTGTACAACTACGACCGGCGCGGTCGCGGCCCCAGCGGCGATACCCAGCCCTACGCTCCCCAGCGCGAGGTCGAGGACATCGCCGCTGTCGTGGACGCGGCGGGCGGCTCGGCGTTCCTGTACGGCTCCTCGTCTGGCGCGGCGCTGGCCCTCATGGCCGCCACACTGCCGGGGATCACCCGGCTGGCGCTGTGGGAACCGCCGTTCATCCTCGACCCGGCCGCCCGCCCCCCGGCCGACGCCGCCCAGACCGTTCACGACCTCGTGGCGGCAGACCGGCGCGGCGACGCGGCCGAGTACTTCATGGCGAGGGTGGTCGGCCTGCCCCCGGAATTCGTGGCCCACGCGCGCACCCAGCCATGGTGGGCTGCGCAGGAGGCCCTGGCCCACACGCTGGAATACGACGTGACCATCTTGGGCGATTACTCGCTCCCGGAAGAACGCCTGCGGGCCACCCAGGTTCCGACGCTGGTCATCGACGGGGCGGACAGCGCTGCCTTCATGCACGCCTCCGCCGACGCCGCCGCCGCCCTGCTCCCCCGGGGGCAGCGCCGCACCCTGAGCAGTCAGAACCACAACGTGGCCGCACCGGTGCTGGCCCCAGTCCTCGCGGAGTTCTTCCGCTGATGCCGCGCGTGTTCCTCGACCTCGCCGTGTCCGTCGACGGCTTCATCGCCGCTCCCGACGGCGGCGACGGCGGTCTGCACGACTGGTACTTCGCGCCGGACGCCGCCGAGGACATCAAGGCCGAGCTCCTGTCGCGCATCGGGGCGATCGTCCTGGGCCACACGGCCTTCGGCACGGCCCCCGACGGCTTCGACACCGAGTACCACGTGCCGCACTTCATCCTGACGCACACGCCGAGGCCCAGCGTGCAGCGCGGCGGGGCGAGCTTCCACTTCGTCACGGAGGGCCTGGAATCCGCCCTGGCGCGGGCCCGCGCCGCCGCCGGCGAGCGCGACGTGTGCGTGGCCGGCGGCGCGGACGTGGCGCGGCAGTGTCTGGACGCGGGCCTCATCGACGAGCTACAGCTTCACGTTGCGCCCGTCCTGCTCGGCGGCGGCCTGCGGCTGTTCGGCAGCGCGCCGCCCGCCCGTCTGGAGCACGTCCGCACCGTGCAGTCCGCGCACGCCACGCACCTCACCTACCGCCTCGGAGGGCACTGACATGGGACGACTCGTGATTTCTGAATTCATCTCGCTGGACGGCGTGATCGACACGCCCGCGTGGACGGCCCCCTACTGGAACGACGACATCGCTGCCTTCAAGGGCGAGGAGATGGGCGCGGCCCGCGCGCTGCTCCAGGGCCGCGTGACCTACGACGGCATGGCCGCCGCATGGCCGGAGCGCGGCGACGACGATCCCGGCGCGGCGATCATGAACTCGATTCCCAAGTTCGTCGTGTCCACCACGCTGCGCGAGGCGACGTGGAACAACTCGACCATCATCCGCGAGCACGTCGTACAGGAGGTGCAGGCGCTGAAAGAGCGCACGGACGGCGACGTGTTGGTGTACGGCAGCGGCGAGCTGTTCCGCTTCCTGTCCGCCCACGGGCTGGTGGACGCGCTGAACCTGCTCGTGTACCCGGTCGTGCTCGGCGAGGGCAAGCGCCTGTTTGCCCAGAGCAGCGGGCCCGCCTCGGCCCTGACCCTCACCGCGTCCCGGCCGATGGGCGGCGGCGTGATGCTCCTCCAGTACGCCCCGGCCCCTACCCTCTAAGGAGACCCATGTCATTTCAGGCGTATCTGGACACCGTGAAGGAAAAGACCGGCAAGACCGTGGCGGACTTCCGCACCGAGAGCGAGGCGCAGGGCCTGGCGAAGCACGGCGAGATCGTGGCGTGGCTGAAGCGTGACTACAGCCTGGGCCACGGCCACGCGAATGCCATTGCCGCCGCCCTGCTGAAGGCCGAGCAGTTCAGCGCCCCGAAGGACGACCGCGCGGACGCCGTGTTCGCCGGGAAGAAGACCGCGTGGAAGCCGGCCTACGACGCGCTGTGGGCGGCCGTCCAGGCCTACGGCGACGACGTGGGCCTCGCGCCCACCGACACGTACGTGAGCTTCACGCGCGGCGGGAAGAAGTTCGCCATCGTGCAACCCACCGCGCCGCGCCTCGACCTCGGCCTCAAGCGCCGGGGCGTGGAGGCCACGGCGCGCTTCGAGGCCGCGGGAACGTGGAACAGCATGGTCACGCACCGCGTCCGCATCACCGACGCCGCCCAGATCGACGCCGAGGTCATGGCGTGGCTGCGCGCCGCGTACGAGGGAGCGCTGTGACCCGCACGCTGATCTCCTTCGTGCACCTGACCCTCGACGGCTTCGTGAACGGGCCGCAGGGCGAGCTGCACTGGGCGAACGTCGAGCCGGAGATCGCGGCCGACGTGGATGCCCGCCTGAAGACCGTGGAGGCCGCCGTGTACGGCCGCGAGGTGTACGGCATGATGGCCGGCTACTGGCCCACCGTGCCGGGCAATCCGGACAGCACCGAGCACGAGCGCACGCACGCCGCGTGGGTGGAGGCCATTCCGAAGGTCGTGATCTCGCGCACGCTGGAGCGCGCCGAGTGGCACCACACGACCCTCATCCGGGACGACGTGGCCGCCCGCGTGCAGGCCCTCAAGGCGCAGCCGGGCGGGCCGCTGATGGTCTTCGGCAGCCCCCGGCTGGTACACGTGCTGGCAGAACTCGGGCTGGTGGACGAGTACCTGATCTACCTGAACCCCGTCACGCTGGGTGGCGGCACCCCCCTGTTCGCGCCGGGGCACGCGGGCACGCTGGAGCTGCTCGAATCGAAGGCCTTTGGCGCGGGCGTGGTCATGCTGCGCTACGGCGTCCGAACACCAGCGGAGGAGCGCGCGTGACCGGGGCCACGCCGGTTCCCCACGCGGATCTCCAGAGCCTGAACCCGCTGGTCGGCACCTGGGCCGTGTCCGGCGACGCCACCGGACGGGTGGTGTACGCCTGGATGCCCGGCGGGTTCTTCCTCGTCCAGCACTTCGACCTGCTGCACGGCGGGCGACCGATCCGCGGCACCGAGTTCATCGGACACCTGCACCCCTACGGCGGGGAGCCGTCGGCCGACCTGCACAGCCGCGTCTACAGCGACACCGACGGCATGACCCTGGACTACGTGTACGAGCTGGCCGGCGACACCCTGACCATCTGGAGCGGCGGGCGCGGGTCGCCCGCGTTCTACCGCGGCACCTTCGGCGACGACGGCGCGCGCGTGACCGGCGGCTGGCAGTGGCCCGGCGGGGGCTACGCGACCGAGATGACCCGCCTGCGCCCGCACGACGACCCGCCGGCCTGACGCGGGCTCACCGACCCATCCACCGACCCCGGAGGTCATCCCATGAGTGCCCCACCCGAGACCCTGGCCCCCCGCGACCGCGCGGTGATCGTGATCCTGCTGATCGCGACCTTCGTGGTCATCCTGAACGAGACGATCATGAACGTCGCCCTGCCCGTCCTGATGACCGACCTGCGCGTGGACGCGGGCCGCGCACAGTGGCTGTCCACGGCGTTCATGCTGACGATGGCCGTCGTGATTCCCATCACGGGTTTCCTGCTGCAGCGCCTCGCGACACGCACCGTGTTCCTGCTCGCCATGGGGCTGTTCAGTGCGGGCACGCTGCTGGCGGCCCTCGCGCCGGGCTTCGTGCCGCTGCTGCTGGCGCGGATCGTGCAGGCGAGCGGCACAGCGATCATGCTGCCCCTTCTGATGACGACCGTGCTGACGGTCGTGCCGGAACGCGGGCGTGGTGCCGTGATGGGCAACATCAGCATCGTGATCTCGGTCGCGCCGGCGCTCGGGCCGACCATCTCGGGCCTGATCCTGCAGGCGTTCTCGTGGCGCTTCATGTTCGTGTTCGTGCTGCCCATCGCGCTGGCCGCGCTGGCGTACGGCGCGCGCATGCTGGGGAACGTGGGCGAGCGGAAGGCCGCGCCGCTCGATGTGGTCTCCATTCCGCTGTCCGCCGTGGGCTTCGGGGGCGTCGTGTACGCGCTCAACCAGGCGAGCGGCCCCGGCGGCTTCGGCAGCCCGGCGGTGCTGTGGCCGCTCGGCGTGGCCCTCGTGGCCCTGGTCGTCTTCGTCGCGCGGCAGCGCGCCCTGATCCGGCGGGACGCGCCGCTGCTCGACCTGCGCGCCTTCGCCTATCCGCAGTTCACGCTGGGCGTGGGCGTCATGGTGATCGCCATGATGGCCCTGTTCGGCGGGGCGATCCTGCTGCCGCTGTACGTGCAGGGCGTGCGCGGCCTGAGCACCCTCCAGACCGGCCTGCTGCTGCTGCCCGGCGGGCTGGTCATGGGCCTGCTCGCGCCCACCATCGGCCGCTGGTACGACCGCGTGGGGCCGCGCCCGCTGACGCTGCCCGGCACGGTGCTCATGGCGGGCGCGCTGTTCGGTTTCGGGGGCCTGACGGCCGCCACCCCCGCGTGGGCGCTCGTGGCGCTGCACGTGACCCTGAGCATCGGGCTGGCGCTGCTGTTCACGCCGGTGTTCACGAGCAGCCTCTCGCCCCTGCCGCCCCGCCTGTACTCGCACGGCAGCGCGATCCTCAGCACCCTGCAACAGGTCGCGGGGGCCGCCGGCACCGCCCTGCTCGTCACGCTGTACGCCGCCCGCAGCGCCGCCCAGGCCGCGCAGGGGGCCGCCCCCACCCTCGCGCAGCAGGGCGGCATCGGGCTGGCCTTCACCGTCTCGGCGTGGATCGCCGTGCTCGCCGTCCCGCTCGCGCTGGGCCTGAAACGCACCGGGCAGGCCGGGCACGGCCACGGCGACCCCCACGCGCCCGGCCCGGCCCCGCAGCCCGGCGACTGACCCCCAGCCCCCCAACCCTTCGACCCTCAGACCGCAGTCCAAGGAGCCCCCATGCGATCCATCATCGCCTCCCTGTTCATCACCCTCGACGGCGTCACCGAGGAGCCCGGCGACTGGCAGGAGACCTTCGATGAGGACATGGCCGCCGCCCTGGCCGCCCGCCTCGCCCGGTCGGACACCGTCGTGATGGGCCGGGGCACCTACGAGTACTGGGCCCCGTACTGGCCCACCGCCACCCACGAGCCCTACGCCAGCTTCATCAACGGCACGCCCAAGTACGTCGCCTCGACGACCCTGAAGGACGTGCAGTGGGGCACGTACGACAACATCGCCGTGCTGGACGGTGATCTGGCCGACGCCCTCGCGGCCCTCAGGCGGCAGCCGGGGCGGGACATCTCCGTGGAGGCCAGCCCGACGCTGGTGGCGTGGCTGCTCGAACAGGGCCTGCTGGACGAGCTGCAGCTGTTCGTGCACAACGTGGTCGCCGCCCGCGGCACCCGGCTGTTCCCGCAGGGCGGCACCCTGAAACGCCTGACCCTCACGGACTCGGTCATCTCGCGCAGCGGCGTGGCGATCCTGACGTACCGGCCGAGACCGGCCACGGGCTGACCCGCGGCGCACCGCCCCCACCCCTCCCCGCCACCCCGGAGGTTCCGCCGTGATCGACACCACCCTCGCCCATCCGCCCGTCGTCGACCGGGCCGCGTGGACGGCCGCCCGCGCCACGCTGCTGCCGCTGGAGAAGGCCGCGACGCGCCTGCACGACGCGATCGCCGCGCAGCGCCGCCGCCTGCCCATGACGCCCGTCGAGAACTACACGTTCGCCGGCCGGGACGGCCCCGTCACGCTGGCGGGGCTGTTCGCGGGCCGCTCGCAGCTGATCCTGCACCACTTCATGTTCGAGCCGCACTGGGCGCAGGGCTGCGCGTTCTGCTCGGACGACGCGGACAACGCCGTGCCGCACCTCGCGCACTTCGCGCCGTACGACATCAGCTTCGTGCGGATCTCCCGCGCGCCCGTGGAGAAGCTCACGGCCTACTCGGCACGGATGGGCTGGACGGTGCCGTGGGTGTCGTCGGGGAGCACCACCTTCGGCGACGACTGGGGCTGGACACGGCCCGGCGGCGGCGAGGTCTCCGGCTTCAGCGTGTACCTGCTGCACAGCGGCGTGCCCCACCTGACGTACCGCACCGAGGGGCGCGGCGTGGAACTGATGTCCAGCATCGCCGGGCACCTGGACATCACGCCGTACGGCCGCCAGGAGACCTGGGAGGACTCCCCGCCCGGCTGGCCGCAGGACGGCACCTTCACGAAGATCAGGCGGCACGACGAGTACGGAGAAGGTGTCCAACTGTCGGAAGGTCTGAACGTCTGAACGCAGGAGTGTGCCGCCTCAGACCTGACCTCAAAGACTTCGGACTTCCTTCCATTTGGACATCGAGACGTTCAGCCGTTCAGACATCCCCACAAGGAGCCCCATGCCCACATTCACCGCACCGCTGAAGCAGGAAGGCAAGACCGCGACTGGCATCGAGGTGCCGCCGGAGATCATCGCGGCCCTCGGGGGCGGGAAGAAGCCCGCCGTGACCGTCACGCTGAACGGGTACACGTACCGCAGCACGGTGGGGATCATGGGGGGCCGCGCGCTGATCCCGGTGAGTGCCGAGCACCGGGGCAACGCGGGCCTGAGTGCCGGCGACACCGTGACCGTCACGCTGGAACCCGACACGGCCCCGCGTGAACTCGTGGTGCCGGACGACCTCCAGGAGGCGCTGGACGCGAACCCGGCGGCCCTGGCGGCCTTCGCGAAACTGTCGTACAGCGGCAGACGCCAGCACACCCTGTCGGTCGAGGGGACGAAGAACCCCGAGACGCGGGCGCGGCGCGTGGCGAAGGCCATCGAGACGCTGTCCGGCGGCGCGTGAACTGGACGCTGGAGGTCGTCGTGGTGCCCGTGACCGACATCGACCGGGCGAAGGCGTTCTATGCGGACGGCCTGGGCTTCCACGTGGATCACGACCTGCACACGGGGG
This sequence comes from Deinococcus sp. AB2017081, assembly GCF_034440735.1. NCBI lineage: Bacteria > Thermotogati > Deinococcota > Deinococci > Deinococcales > Deinococcaceae > Deinococcus > Deinococcus sp. AB2017081. The sequence continues at coordinate 192,155 of NZ_CP140098.1, forward strand.
GCGGGCGGCGGCTGGTGCAGCTCACGCCGCCCGGCTCCGGGTGCTCCATCGTGCTCGGGCCGCAGCCGGCGCACATGCTGCCCGGCTCGTTGCAGGGCGTGCAGCTCGTGGTGAACGACCTGCGCGCCGCCCGCGAGGAACTCCTGGCCCGCGGCGTGGACGTCCCGGAGATCCAGATCCTCGGCGGCCCGCCGCGCCCCGCCACGCCGGACGACGACCTGAACCACGTCGGGTTCCTGTTCCTGCGCGACCCGGACGGCAACGGGTGGGCGGTGCAGCAGATCAGCGCCCGCCCCTGAGCGCCCTCCGGCATTCCGCCGACACCCCTTGTTTCACCATAAATTCTGTTCTAAGCTAACCGATGGATCGTTCCCGATCCCACATTCGCGCGGGGCGTACCCGCCGGGAGGTCACCCATGCTCACCGTGCAACCGTACCTGGGATTCAGCGGGCAGTCCCGTGAGGCCCTGAACTTCTACCAGTCGTGCCTGGGCGGCACTGTGGAGCTCATGACGGTCGCCGACTCCCCCGTCGCTGCGCACTTCCCCCCGGACGCGCAGGAGCACGTGCTGCACGGCACGCTCACCAGCGGGCCGCTCGTCCTGAACGCGTCGGACATGCGGGAGGACACCACGCGCACCCACAGCGTCTCGCTGGCCCTCCAGTGTGCCGACGCCGCTCAGGCCCGCACGGTCTTCGACGCGCTCTCGCAGGGCGGCACGGTCACGCAGCCGCTCGGGCCGTCGTTCTGGGGCGGGCAGTTCGGCGAGTTCACGGATCGGTACGGCCTGCACTGGCTGCTGAACGTCCCCGCGGAGGTTCGCTGATGCCCCACGCCATCACCCCCGCCCTGATGTTCCAGGGCGCGTGCTCGGACGCCCTGGCCCTGTACACCCGCGTGTTCCCGGACGCCCGCGTGGAGGGCCTTCAGCATGCCGGGGACGGCACCGTGCGCGGCGCGACGCTGCACCTGACACCCGTGCTGAGCGTGCGCGTGTCGGACAGCCCGCCGGTGCACGCCTTCACGTTCACGCCGTCCACGTCGCTGTTCGTGGACTGCACCGACGCGGCCGAGTTCGACGCGCTGTACGCGGGCCTGTCGGACGGCGGCGAGATCCTCATGCCGCCGGACGACTACGGCTTCAGCCCGCGCTTCGCGTGGCTGAACGACCGCTACGGCGTGTCGTGGCAGCTGAACGTGCCCGCATGACCGGGACGCGGGGTGCCGTGACCTCCGCCAGGAGCCGCACATGCGCCGACTGATCGCCAACGAGGAAGTCACCCTGAACGGCATGGCTGGAGATCCCCACCTGTGGCCGAACCACCAGACACCGGACTACGTGGCCGAGGGATCCGCCGCTCTGGCGGGCGAGGCCGAACTGCTGTTCGGGCGTGTGACCTACGAACTGATGCACGCGGCGTGGGCCAACCAGAGTCCCCCGACGCCGATCAGCGAGGTCATGACCCGCGCCCGCAAGTACGTCGTGTCGGGCACCCAGACGCTGCCGGCGTGGAACAACACCGCCCTCCTGTCCGGCGACCCGCGGCGCCGCGTGCACGACCTCAAGGCGTCGGCCGGGCCGGATCTCGTGCTGCTGGGCAGCCTGACCCTCCTGCGGGGGCTGCTGGACGCCGGACTGGTGGATGAACTGCACCTGTCGGTTCACCCGCTCCTGCGGGGCGAGGGACCGGCCCTGCCCCTCTCGCGGACACTGGACGCCTTCACGCTGACGTCACACCGGGTGTATGACGGCGGTATGGCGCGCGTCGTGCTGACCCGGCGGACCTCCGCGTGAGACGCCTGATCGTCTGTAACTTCGTCACGCTGGACGGCTGTTACGAGGACGCCAGCCGCACGCTGGTGCCCCTGTTCGAGTACCAGCACCCGGACTACCGCGGCGACGACCACTTCGACCACCACACCCTGGAGCTCCTGGAGGCCGCCGGGACGCTGCTGCTCGCCGGGCACGTGTCGGCGCTGAACAACCTGCGCTACTGGCAGGGCGTGCTGACCGACCCGGACGCGACCGACGTGCGCCGGGCCTTCGCGCGCCGCATCGCGCAGATCGAGGTGGTGATCGTGTCGGACCACCTGACGCCCGACGACCTGACCGCGTTCCCGAACGCCCGCGCCGTGACGGTCGCGGACGCCGAGGCGACCGTGCGCACCCTGAAGGCCGGGGACGGCCCGCCCCTCCTGATCCTGCTGAGCCGGCTGCTGTGGAACGACCTGCTGGCGCGCGGCCTGGTGGACGAACTGCACCTCACGACCTTCCCGTTGCTGGCCGGGCCGGGCGGCACGCCGCTGTTCACGGGCCGACCGCCGGTGCCGTTCCGGCTGATCCGCACGCAGACCTATCCCGGCTCCGGGAACGTGCTGAACGTGTGGGATGTGGGTCGCCTCGCGCCAGCCATCACCGGACAGGGCGGATGAATCCGGCCGTGACGGCGTTCCTGGACGCGCTGGAGCATCCGCGCCGCGCCCAGGTCGAGGAGGTGCGTGCCCTGATCCTGGCCGCCGATCCGGCCATCCGGGACGAGGTGAAGTGGAATGCGCCGAGTTTCCGGCTGGCGGATCATTTTGCGACCTTCAGGCTGCATCCCGGACACCGGGTTCAACTCGTGCTGCACACCGGCGCGAGGAAGCACCCGGAGCCCGTGGCCATGCACATCGACGACCCGGCGGGCCTGCTGGCATGGGTCACACCGGACCGGGCTGTGGTGACCCTGGCCGACACAGACATCCCTGTAGACGCCATGCACCACATCATCCGGCAGTGGGTGGCCCAGGTGCCGACCGCGCCGACGGACGACCTGCCCCGTATGGCGGCCCCCGCCCGCCGCGCCCTGGCAACCGCCGGCATCACCACGCTGGCTGACCTGACGCGCTGCACCGAACAGGAGGTGGCGGGACTGCACGGCATGGGGCCGAAGGCGCTGGGCCTGCTGCGGGAGGCCATGCAGGAGCGGGGCATGATGTTCGCAGCGGGAGGTCAGACCCACCCGCGCTGAAGCCCCCCGGATCCACGGGAGCCCGCCCCCTGCCGAATTGATTGCACCTACATTCTATTGCGCTATGCAACCAGTTCCGTCTAGGATAGTTGCATGTCGCAACCACCCGGCCCTCCTCCCGTCCCGGTCACGGACACCGAGCACTTCCTGGCCAGCCAGTGGAAGTTCAACCAGGCGCTGGGCCGCCACCTGATGCCCCTGATCGAGCGGGAACACGGCGTCAGCCTGAAGGATCTGATGGTGCTGGGGCACATCCGATCCGGCGTGCAGTACCCCACCGAACTGGCCTGCGAACTGCAGATCCCCAAGCACATGACCAGCCGGGTGCTGGACGACCTGCTCGGCAAGGGGCTGATCGAGCGCAGCATCGACCCGCACGACTCGCGCCGCACCCGCCTGAGCATGAGCCCCGCCGGACTGACGCTGCTCCAGGATGCCCGGACGACGGTGGACGCCACCATCCGCCAGATGTTCGAACACATCCCGGCGGAGCAGCGGGCCGGGGTGCTGGTTGCCGTCCAGACGCTCGCCCAGGCGGCCCACGCGGCCTTCGGGAGCCGGGCATGACCACGCTGACCGCTCCCGCGCCTGATACCGGACTCACGCCCAGCCAGAAGACCATCTCGCTCGTGGCGATCCTGCTGGCGGTGCTGCTGGCGAGCATGAACCAGACCATCGTCACGACCGCCGGCCCCGCCATCCAGACGGCGCTGCACATCGAGAACAGCCTGTACTCGTGGATCACCACGGCGTACCTGCTGGCCAGCACCACCCTGGTGCCCATCTACGGCAAGCTCAGCGACCTGTACGGGCGCCGGGTCATCCTGCTGTTCGGCACGGTGGTGTTCATCGTGGGGTCGGTGCTGTGCGGCACGGCGGCCGGCGTGGGCATGCTGATCGCGGGCCGCGCCGTGCAGGGGCTGGGCGGAGCCGCATTGATCGGCCTGATGTACGCCGTGATCGCCGATCTGTACGCCCCGGAGGAGCGCAGCCGCTACATCGGGCTGATCGGGGCCGTGTTCAGCCTGTCCACGGTGCTGGGCAGCGTGATCGGCGGGTACGTGACCGACACCTTCGGCTGGCACAACGTCTTCTTCATCAGCGTGCCGCTGGGGATCGCCGCCGTGGTGACCATGCTGTTCATGCCTGCCCTGAAACAGGAACGGGAACGTGCCCCCCTGGATGTCCCGGGCGCTGGCCTGCTGAGCCTCTTCAGCGTGACGCTGCTGCTGGCCCTGTCGCTCGGCAAGACCTCCGTGGCCCCGGGCGAGAGCGGGTTCCTGTGGGGCTCGTGGCAGATCCTGGCGCTGTTCGCGGCGGCTGTGGTGTCCCTGATCGCCTTCGTGCAGGTGGAGCGGCGGGCCGCAGATCCGATCATCGACGTGAGACTCTTCAGCAACCGCACCTTCGCGGTGGCGAACATCGTCACGTTCCTGCTGGGCGTGGTGTTCTTCGCGGCGACCGTCTTCCTGCCGCTGTACATGGTGAACGTGGTCGGTCTGAGCGCCACCCGGGCGGGCCTCACGACCTTTCCCCTCACCCTCGGGCTGGTGGTCAGCAGCATCGTGGCGGGGCAGGTCTTCTCGAAGTCCGGTCGCATGAAACCCATCATCTACGCGGGCGGGGTGATGCTGATGCTCAGCTTCGTCCTGATGGGCTACACCCTGCGCGTGGACAGCACGCAGGTCGAGCTGACGTGGAAGATGATCGTCGTGGGCCTGGGCCTGGGGCCGATCCTGCCCATGCTGACCATCGCCATCCAGGGGGCCGTCAGCCCGCGCGACATCGGGGCCGCGACCGGCACCAACAACTTCCTGCGCTCGCTGGGCAGCACCATCGGCGTGGCCGTGCTGGGCACCCTGTTCGCCAGCACCCTCAAGACCGACATCCAGGGCACCGTGGCCGCCGCCAGCCAGCAGCTCCCGGCCGCGCTGCGCACCCAGTTCAGCGCCTCCGGATCGTCCGGCGGCAGTGCCCAGAACTTCGATGCCCAGCACGTCCGGGCCCAGGTGGAGCACACGCTTGACCAGACCCGCGCCCGCTATGTGGCGGCCCTGCGCGACCATGACCCGGCGGCGGTGCAGGCGCTCGTGAACGACCCGAGTACCGACGCCCAGCTGCGCAGCGTGCTGCAACAGGGCGGCATCGAGGCCACCATCCGGGCGGGCTTCGACCAGCAGCGGGCCGTGCTGGAGCGCGCGCTGATCGCCCACGACCCGGCGGCCATCCAGACCGTGACCGCGACCCCGCAGCTTCCCCAGGCTGTCAGGGAGCTCGCCCGTGACGGGGCCAGCGGTCTCGTGCCGGCCAGCGTGTCCCGCGGAGCGCTGAAGCAGGTCCTGGCGGGCCTGGACGCCCGGGAAGCACAGACGCTCGCCACGCAGCCGCAGGCCACCCTCCAGAGGGTACTGACCGGCCTGGACGACACCCGCGCCACGGTGCTGCCCGTCATCGACCAGATCGGCGCGGGGGTCAAGCATGCCTTCACCGACGCCGTGTCGCTGCTGTACCGCGTGGGCCTGGGCGTCACGGTGCTGGCCCTGCTGGTCAGCGTGCTGCTGCCCGAGACGCGTCCCGGCGCGGTCACGCCGCAGCAGGTCGCCGAGGACGAACTGCGCTCCATCGAGGTGTGAGGGAGAAAACCCCTCACCCTTCCGCCTCGTTGCGGCTCCCTCCCTCTCCCCAGGGGAGAGGGTTGGGGTGAGGGGTCTCCCATCCTCACCCACCCATTCACGCCCTCCACACCGTCCCCTCTCGTTCCGGACAGATCATCGCCCCCAGTTCACGGCCGCCCCCCCTTCTCCCCACCGCCTCCAGAGGACACGCCATGACCACATCCCATCCCACCTACTCCCTCCAGAACCCCTTTCCGTGGTACGACGCCCTGCGGGCGCAGTCGCCCGTGACGCGCGATCCGCAGTCCGGCATGTGGATGGTCTTCGGCTACGACGACGTGCAACGCACGCTCTCGGACTGGAAGGCGTTCTCGTCGCAGCGGGGCCGCCCGCGTGGCGAGGACGCGCAGAACGCGCTGTCGGCCAGCCTGATCTCCACCGATCCGCCCCGGCACCGGCAGCTGCGCTCGCTGGTCGAGCAGGCCTTCACGCCCAGACAGGTGCGGGCGCTGGAACCCCGCATCGCCGAACTGGTCGACGACCTGCTCTCGGCGGTACAAGGCACGGGGCGCATGGACTTCATCCGGGACTTCGCGTATCCGCTGCCGGTCATCGTGATCGCAGAGATCCTGGGCATTCCCGCCAGTGACCGGGGCGACTTCAAGCGCTGGTCGGACGCCGTCGTGACGGGCGACCCCAGCGGCAGCCGCGAGATGGGCGCGTATTTCGCCCGCCTGATCGAACAGCGCCGCGCAGAACCGGGCGACGACCTGATCTCGGGACTGATCGCCGCGCAGCTGGACGGCGAGCACCTGGACACGCAGGAACTGCTGGGCTTCTGCATCCTGCTGCTGGTCGCCGGGAACGAGACGACCACGAACCTGCTGGCGAACACCCTGCTGTGCTGGCAGGACGCCCCGGACGCCTACGACCGTGTGCGGGCCGACCGCGCCCTGCTGCCCGGCACCATCGAGGAAGCGCTGCGGTTCCGCTCGCCCGTGCAGTCCATGTTCCGCGTGGCCGCGCAGGACGTGGACCTGGGCGGCCAGCTGATCCCCGAGGGCAGCCCCGTGCTCGCGTGGATCGGCGCGGCCAACCGCGACCCGGCCCAGTTCCCGGACGCCGACACCTTCGACCCGGCCCGCACCCCCAACCGGCATCTGGCCTTCGGGAACGGCATCCACTTCTGCCTGGGTGCCCCGCTGGCCCGCCTGGAGGCGAGTGTAGCCCTGGGGGCCGTGCTGGACAGGCTCCCGAACCTGCGGGTCGCAGACACCCCACTGGAACCCATTCCCAGCCAGATCGTGTACGGCGTGAAGTCCCTGCCCGTCACGTTCGGCTGATTCCCCCGGAGACCCATGAAGAGTAAGACCACCACTGACCTGAGTCCATTGCACAAGACCGCCCTGCTGACCGCCGGACTCGCGCAGCTCGGCCTGTTCGCTGCCGCGTGGGCCGACCTCAGCGGCCGCCGCCCGGAGGCCGTGAACGGGAGCAAGACCGCGTGGCGGGCGGGGCTGTTCGTGAACACCCTGGGGCCGCTCGCCTACCTCCTGACAGGCCGGAGAGGCAGCACGTGGACAGAAGCGGACGTGCCGGATCAGACCGGCCGGGTCGCCGTTGTGACCGGCGCGAACAGCGGCCTGGGATTGGAGACAGCCCGTGTGCTCGCGCAGCGCGGCGCGACCGTGGTCATGGCGTGCCGGAGTGCGCAGAAGGCGGAGAAGGCCGCTGCCGCCATCCGCGCCCTGAAGCCCCGTGGCCAGGTCGTCCTGATGACCCTCGACCTGAATGACCTGGAGTCCGTGCAGGCGTTCGTGGCGGCGTTCCGGGCGAAGTATGACCGGCTGGACGTCCTGGTGAACAACGCGGGAATCATGGTGCCGCCGCTGGGCCGCACCGCGCAGGGCTTCGAGACGCAGTTCGGCGTGAACCACCTGGGTCACTTCGCCCTGACCGCCGGCCTCATGCCCGTGCTGCAGCGCACGCCCGGCGCGCGGGTCGTGACGGTCAGCTCCATCGCGCACCGCTTCGGGCGCATGGATTTCGGCGACCTGAACTGGCGCGCGCGCCGGTACGTGCCCATGCCCGCCTACGGGCAGAGCAAGTTGTCGAACCTGCTGTTCACGTACGAACTGCAGCGCCGCCTGAGCGCCGCCGGGAAGGATGTGCTGGCCCTCGCCGCACACCCCGGCTGGGCGTCCACGGGGTTGCAGGGCGGCAGCGGCGGCTCGACCCTCGCCAACCGCCTGTTCGCGCAGCCGCAGGCGATGGGCGCGCTGCCCAGCCTGTACGCCGCGACCAGTCCGGACGCCGTGGGCGGCGCGTACTACGGCCCCAGCGGCCTGCTGGAACTCGGCGGGAACCCGGAACGCGTGTCCTCCAGCGAGCAGTCGCACAGCGGGCAGGACGCCCGGCGGCTGTGGGCCGCGTCCGAGGAACTGACGGGCGTGGACTTCGAGATCTGACTGCCGTCCCAGGAGTGACGCGGCGGGATGCTCCTGCCGGCCCGGCTGGGGCAGGAACGAACCGGGCGGTCGTCGCTGTGGGCGTGGACGGGGGGTGACGTTCCCCCGCCGGTGGGGTTGCCGGGAAACCGACACCGCCCAACTGAACGGTGTGTCACCATGAGGCATGTGGTATCGCCCACTCCCCTCGCGGCTGGGTCATGGACACACCTCCGCCTGACCCACGGGTGGAGGCGCTGCGGCATCTGCGGATCCTCGACACCCCGCCGGAAGCCCCGTACGAGGACGTGGTGCGCCTCGTCGCGCGGCGTTTCGACGTGCCGATCGCCCTGGTGAATTTTATCGACGCCGACCGGCAGTGGACCAAGGCGCAGGTGGGGATCGACCTCGGCCCGCTCCCCCTCGACCAGAGCGGGTGCGCCGTCACCGTGAGGGAGAACACGCCCGTGGTCGCGCCCGACACCACGCTCGACCCCCGCTTCCGGCACCTCGACGCCGTGACCGGACCGGCCGGCATCCGCTTCTACGCCGGGGTGCCGGTCGTCACCGCGTCCGGGCATGCGGTGGGCACCGTGTGCGTCCTGGACCGGCGGCCGCGCACCTTCACGGACGAGGACCTGCGCGACCTGCGCGCCTACGCGGATCTGGTGAGCCACAGCCTCGCGGCCCGCCCGGAGGCCATGACGCGCCTCGACGCGCTGGACGCCCTCGAGGCCCACGACCTGGCGATCGTGGCCGTGGACGCCGACCGCCGCATCCTGTTCCTGAACGGGGCCGCCCGGCACCTGTACCGCGTGCAGGCCGACCCCCGGGGCGAGCTGTTCACGGCCCTGGCACATGCGGCGTTCCTGAACGCCACGGACAGGGCGCGCTGCGAGGCCGCCATGCGCGACGGGCAGCCGTGGATCGGTGACGCCCTGCACACCCGGCACGACGGTCAGGTCATGCAGGTGGAGCTCCGCGTGAGTCCCACCTTCGACCGGGAGGGCCAGCCGCGCGGGCACGTCCTGCTGGTGCGGGACGTCACGCAGCAGCGGCGGGCCGAGACGCTCAAGGAACAGCTGCTCGGACACGCGGAGGAGACCCTGAGCCTGCACGCGCCCGACGGCACGGTGCTGTACGTGAACCGCACCGACGCGCACCGCACCGGCCTGACCCCCGAAACGCTCGTGGGTCGCAACGGCTTCGAGATCATCCACCCGGACGACCACCACCGCGTGCGGCATGCCTTCACGCACCCGCACCCGGACGGCGCGCCCCACCGCGTCACGTGGCGGCAACGCACGCTGGACGGGTCGTGGCGGTCCATGGAATCCATGCTGGCGCCCATCACGGACGCCGGTGGGCACCTGCAGCACATCCTGATGGTCAGCCGCGACGTGACCGAACGCCTCGTGAACGAGGAACGCCTGCGGCTGCTGGAATCCGCGGTGCTCGCGTCCCGGCAGGGCCTGATCATCACGACGGCCGCGTCCGTGGACGGCCCCGGGCCGCGCGTGGTGTTCGTGAACGAGGCCTTCACCCGCCTGAGCGGCTACGCCCCGGAGGACATCGTCGGGAGGTCACCCACGATCCTGCACGGCCCGGACACCGATCCGGACACCGTGCGGCGCATCGTGGACGGCGGCCGGCGGTGGGTGTCCATGGACGAGACCATCCTGCACTACGCCAAAGGCGGCCAGCCGTACTGGGTGCAGATGTCCATGACGCCCGTGAAGGACACCGCCGGGTGGCACTCGCACTGGGTGAGCGTGATGCGGGACGTGACGCGCGACCGCCAGCAGGACCTGCTCAACCGCGACCGCCGCGAGGTGCTGGAACGTGTCACGCGGGACCGTCCGCTGCCGGAGGTGCTGGGCGCGCTGCTGGACAAGGTGCGGCACCAGATGCCGGACGTGCTGCCCAGCGTGCTGCTGCTCCAGGACGGGCGGCTGTCGCCCGCGACCGACGACGGTCTGCCGCGCGGGCTGCGGGACGCCGTGACCGGCCTGGAGCCCGGCCCGCACGGCACGCCCTGCGGTCAGGCCGTGCACCACGCCCGCACCGTGATCGCCGCCGACCTCCTGAACGACCCCCAGTGGGCGCACATGCAGCAGCTGGCCCGCAGCCTGGACGTGCGCTCGTGCTGGAGCACGCCCATCCTGAGCGGGGAGAACACCGTGCTGGGCACCTTCGCGGTGTACGCCCGGCAGCCGCGCGCGCCGAGCCCGTGGGAACTGGCCGTGCTGGAGGACACGGCCCGCCTGACCGCCGTGATCGTGGCCCGCTACCGGGCGCAGGAGGACACCCGCCGCCTCGCGCTGTACGACCCGCTCACGGATCTGCCGAACCGCCGGTCGTTCACGGATCTCGTCCGGCAGGCCATCCACGCACACCGGCCCGGCACGCTGGTCGCCGTGGGCCTGCTCGACGTGGACCGGTTCAAGAACGTGAACGACTCGTTCGGGCACGCGCTCGGCGACGACCTGCTGCGGCAGGTGGCCGCCCGACTGCAGGGCGCGCTGGGCCGCGACGGACAGGTGGCCCGCATGGGCGGCGACGAGTTCACGTTCCTGGCCGTCCTGGCGTGCGCCGCGGATCTCCAGCCGTACGCGCAGCGCGTCCTGGGGGCCTTCGATGCGTCCTTCGACCTGGCCGGTCAGGAGGTGTTCATGCGCAGCAGCGTGGGGATCGCCCTGTACCCCGACGACGCGCACACGCCCGACGAGCTGCTGCGGCTGGCCGACATCGCCATGTACCACGCCAAGCGCCGGGATCTGGGGTGGGCCGCCATGCGCTCCGGCGGGCGGGCCTCCGCGCGGCGGCGCGTGCAGCTGGAGGTCGCGCTGCACCACGCCCTGGAACGCGACGAGCTGCGCGCGCACTACCAGCCGATCGTGGACGCCCGCACCGGGCAGGCCGTGGAGGTCGAGGCGCTCATGCGCTGGCACAGCCGCGACCACGGGCCCGTCAGTCCCGCCGAGTTCATTCCCGTCGCAGAGGACACGGCCCAGATCGTCACGCTCGGCCAGTGGATGCTGCGCCAGGCGTGCCACGACGTCGCGCGGCTGCAGCGCACGCACCCGGGCCTGCGCGTGGCGGTGAACGTCAGCCCGAAACAGTTCCAGCACCCGGACCTCGTCGGGATGGTGCGCGCCGCCCTGCGCGACCACGACCTGCCGCCCGGGCAGCTGACGCTGGAGATCACCGAGGGGGTCATGATGGATCAGGTGGAGTCCGTGCGGCGTATCTGCGAGCTGCGCGCCCTGGGTGTGCGGGTGGCCATCGACGATTTCGGCACGGGCTTCTCCAGCCTGCACTACCTGAAGAACCTGCCCCTGAACAGCCTGAAGATCGACCGAACCTTCGTGGAGCAGCTGCGGCAGCACCCGCAGGGCGTGGACGCGCACATCATGCAGTCCGTGGCACACCTGTGCCGGGGGCTCGACCTGGAACTCACGGCGGAGGGCGTGGAGACGCGCGAGCAGACGGAACTGCTGCGCGGCATGGGCATGACCCTGCTGCAGGGCTGGCATTTCGCCCGGGATCTGCCCATCGACGCCCTGAGCGCGTGGCTGGACGCGCACGCGCCGCACGCAGCCCCCTGAACGCCCGGCACACCCCGGATAGGCTTGACGCCCCGTGCATACCGCGCTAGAGTGTTCCAATCACCGCCTGAGAGGGCGGTTTTTTCGTCCCCTCCCCACAGCACGCCTGCGCCACCTGGAGGTTGCCATGACCGCAGCGCCCGCCGCCCGCCCCCTCCTTCCCCGCGCGGCCCGGGTGGTGCTGGCGGGACTGACGCTGGCGCATGTGGCCCTGCGCGTGTGGGTGCGCGCCCGGCCCCGCCCGATCCCGTACGGCTGGGCGTGGCTGCTGGAGAACCCGTGGCGGCGGCGCTACCGCGACCCTGGGCGGCTCGCGGACGCGTGCGCCCTGAAGCCCGCCGACCGCGTGCTGGAGGCCGGCTGCGGCTCGGGGCTGTTCACGCCCGCCCTGGCGGCCCGCGCCGGGCACGTGACCGCCCTGGACGCCGACCCGCGCTATTTGGCGCACGCGGCGCGCCGGACGGCCGGCGCGGCGAACGTGACCGCCGTGCACGGCGACCTCGCCGCGCTGCCCCTGCCGGACGCGAGCGTGGACGTGGTCGTGCTCGTGTCGGTGCTGACGGAGGTGCCGCGCCCGGTGGACGCCCTGCGCGAGTGCGCGCGCGTGCTGCGGCCCGGCGGGCGCATCGTGGTGGGCGAGGAACTGTTCGCGCCGGAGTACGTGCGGGCGGGCACGGTGGACGCGTGGGCGCGCAGCGCAGGCCTGGAACGGGTGGCGCGGCAGGGCGGCGCGTGGGCGTACCTGCACACCTACGCGCCGCCCCACTCCTGGCGCTGACCGGCCCGCCCGGCGCGCGGGCAAGTGGCCCTCGCCCCGCCGGGCCCACGCGCGTACACTCCGCGCATGACGGCCTCCCCGACCCGCGACGTGCTGCTCACCTGCCCGCTCGACTGCCCGGACGCGTGCCGCCTGAAGGTCACGGTGGGCCGTGACACGCCGGACGGCCCCGAGCGGATGCTGAAGGTCACGGGGGACGCCGCGCACCCGGTCACGAGGGGCTTCGCGTGCGTGAAGACCGTGCACTACCCCGCCCGCGCCAACCACCCCGAGCGGCCCCTGTTCCCCCTGCGGCGCGTGAACCCCAAGACGGACGCCGAGCCGGTGTGGGAGCGCGTGACGTGGGACGCCGCCCTGGACGACATCGCCGCCCGCCTGCGGACGCTGCTGGACACGCGCGGCCCTTCAAGCATCCTGCGCTACACGTACGCGGGCACCATGGGCCTGATGGAGGGGCACCACGCGCACGCCCTGTTCCGCGCGCTGGGCACGCCGGAACTCGACGAGACGATCTGCGCGTCGGCGGGCACGGCCGCGTGGACGATGGGCTACGGCACCCGCTACGGCGTCGACCCGCACGACGTGGCGCACGCGCGGCTGATCGTGCTGTGGGGCATCAATTCCCTCAGCACCAACAGCCACCTGACGCCGCACCTGACGGCGGCGCGGAAGGCCGGCGCGCGGATCGTCTGCGTCGACCCGTACCGCAACCGCACGGCGGCGTTCGCGGACGAGCACCTGAAGATCGTGCCCGGCACGGACGCGGCCCTCGCGCTGGGCGTGATGCACGAGCTGTTCGCGCACGGCTGGACGGACGTGGCCTACATCGCGGAGGCCACGCAGGGCGTCGAGGAACTGCGGCAGGCCGCCGCCGAATGGACGCCCGAACGCACCGCGTCCGTCACCGGCCTGGACGCCGAGACCGTCCGCGCGTTCGCCCGCGCCATCGGCACCACGCGGCCCACCTACATCCGCGTGGGGTACGGCATGACGCGGCACGAGACGGGCGGCACGAATCTGCGCGCCGTCACGCTGATTCCCGCCCTGACCGGCGACTGGCGACACCGGGGCGGCGGCTGCACCCTGAGCACCAGCGGGGCGTTCAAGCTCAACCGCACGCGGCTGGGCGCGCAGCACCTCCTGCCCGCAGACGTGCCGCACGTGAACATGAACGAACTGGCGACCGCCCTGCGCCCCGAGGGGGATTTTGGCGCGGCGTTCCTGTACAACTGCAACCCCGCCGTCGTCGCGCCCGACAGCGCCCGCGTCCGCGCCGGCCTCCAGCGCCAAGACCTGCTGGTGGTCGTGCTGGAACAGGCCATGACCGACACCGCCCGCCTCGCCGACTACGTGCTGCCCGCCACCACCTTCGCCGAGCACCCCGACCTGTACACCAGCTACGGACACCACTGGCTGGGCCACAACCCCCAGGCCATCGACGCGCCCGGCGAGACCCGCCCGAACTCGTGGGTGTTCCAGCAGCTCGCGCGCCGCCTGGGCGTCACCGACCCCAGCGTGTACTGGACGGTGGACGAGCTGATGGCCGAGCTGCTGAATACCGACCACCCGCACCTGCACGGCATCACGCCCGAACGCCTGAAGGCCGAGGGCAGCGTGCCGCTCACCCTCCCGGACGACTTCCAGCCGTACGCGCACGGCGCGGAGACGCCCAGCGGGAAGGTGCAGCTCTCGCCCGCGCCCACGTACGTCCCGCCCGTTGCCACGCTGAACGCCGAATACCCCATCCGGCTGCTCACGCCGCCCGCGCACCACTTCCTGAACAGCACCTACGGCACCCTGGACAACCTGAACCGCGCCGAGGGCACCGAACCGCACGTCATGATCCACCCCGCCGACGCCGCCGCCTACGCCCTGGAGGACGGAGCCCACGCCACCCTGACCAGCGAGATCGGCACCGTGCAGCGCCGCGTCCGCGTGACCGATGCGGTGCAGCCCGGCGTGGCCGTGCTGGAAGGGACGTGGTGGGGCCTCAGCGCCCCCGACGGCGAGAGCATCAACGCCATCACCGCCCAGACCCTGACCGACCTGGGCGGCGGGAGCACGTTCCACAACACGCGGATACGGGTGGAGCCGAAGACCTAAACGCATTTTTATCTTTCCAGGTCGGCGTTTTTCGTGTCAAGCCCCAATGTTGCATGGGCAGATTTGGCAATACCGATACGTACATTCGCGTAACATCAACACACAAGATGCCGAAGCTACAGCGAGGACAGACTGCAAATGTGACCCCAGACGTTTTGATCTGGGCACGTGAGCGGTCACGCCTTGATGTAGAAGCCGTCGCGCATCTCCTACGCGTCGATGCTAATTTGGTTGAACAGTGGGAAAACGGGTCATCTCGACCTACAGTGCCGCAGGCCCGTAAATTAGCCGAAATATACAAAAGACCTGTTGCTGTCTTTTTCTTGTCATCTCCACCGAAAGATTTTTCAGTTATTGAGGAATATAGAGTTCACCGGCTCAGTGAGAATGAATCGGCCTCAAAAGCTCTATCTCTTGAATTGCAATCAGCGCAAGAAACTAGAGATAATCTCATAGATATCGCCGATGAGAAAGGAGATGAGTTTTTACCATTTAAGCTAACATCCAATTTGGATCATAGTATTGTAGATACAGCCGTCAAAATAAGATCTCAAATGGGAATCAGCAGATCTGAGCAGATAAATTGGAAGTCAACAGATATTGCTTTGCGACATTGGATTAATTCGGTTGAAAATCTTGATGTTTTAGTTTTCCAATCGAGCAAGTTCGATGTACGAGAGGCACGAGGATTTTCAATCTTTAATGAGATTCTACCAATAATTCTCCTTAACGGAAAAGATGCTCCTGCTGGAAAGATATTCACACTTATACATGAATTAGTTCATTTATCCTTGGTTAAGGATAATAGAAACATCATTGAATATGTTAACCAAGATGGAAACAAGGGCAAGACACAGGATAAAAAAATAGAAGAATTCTGTGATAACGTAGCAAGTGAAATCATTCTTCCGCAAGAAATGTTTGCAAAATACATTTCAGATTCTAGACAGACAATTGATCTAGCTTTTATATCTACTATAGCGCGGCATTTTTCGGTGAGTAGGGATATGGTTCTTCTAAGACTAAGAAGGCACCATTACATCACTTTCGATAAGTACTTAGAGCTAAAAAACTCTCTTGACAAAGAATATGAAGCGATCAGATTAGCCAAGATAGAAAAATCTAAGAGCTCTCCAGGGGCTGCTCCGCCTCATTATATGACCTTACGCGACCTGGGGATAACTTATACTCGCGTAGTCTTGGAGGCGTTGAATGAATCAGTTATATCAGCTAGCACGGCTTCTGGATTATTAAGACTAAAAACTAAGCACTTCGATAAACTTTCCGACGCGTTGATGGATAGAATGACCCAGGTGGCGTCATAATGGCTTACTGCTTGGACAGCAGTTCTCTAATACACGCATGGAGCCGGACATACCCGATTGAGCATTTCCCTAGTTTATGGGCTAACATTAAAAATGGTATAGATTCAGGGTTGATTTTTGTATGTAGAGACGTACTCCTAGAGTTGGAAAAGAAAGATGATGGTCTCCACGATTGGCTCAAACAAAACCTCACCGAGTCTCAAATGCTAGATTTAGATGGAGAAGTTCAGAACCAATTAAGAATCATATTGGCAGACTACCCTAAATTTGTAGAAAGTAGGGGCATCAGAAATGGAGCAGACCCGATAGTAATAGCCACAAGTAAGGCGCATGATTTGACAGTGGTCAGCGAAGAGCAACTCTCTTTGGATGGAAAACGAGTAAAAATTCCCAACGTCTGCCAAGACATTGGGGTTAACTGTATCAACTTCATGACCTTAATTAAGGAGGTGAAGCTGAGGATTTAGACCCTACCCCACCGCCCGTCTCACCAGCTCCGTGATCCTCTGCTCCCCGTCCGCGCTCAGTTCCGTCAGCGCGTAGGACGTGGGCCACATCAGCCCGTCGTCCAGTTTCGCCTGGTCGCTGAAGCCCAGCGTGGCGTACCGCGCGCCGAATTTCTTCGCGTCCTGGTAGAAGCACACGACCTTGCCGTCCTGCGCGTACGCAGGCATGCCGTACCACAGCCGGGGCACCAGCCCGGGCGCGGCGGCGGTGATGATGCGGTGCAGCGCCTCGCCCAGCGCGCGGTCGGGCCCGGTCATCTTGGCCAGCCGGGCCAGGACGGCCTGCTCGCCCTCCTCGCGGGTGGCGGCGTGTTTCGCCTCGGCCTTCGCCTCGCGGGCGCGTTCCCTCATGGCGGCGCGTTCCTCGGCGCTGAAGGCGGGGGTGGCGGCCTTGCGGGTCACGACCGCACCTCCTGAATGCGGATGAGGTTCCCGGCGGGGTCGCGCACGGCGCAGTCGCGGACGCCGTACGGCTGATCCATGGGCTCCTGCACGACGTCCACCGTGCCGGTCTGCACCCGCTCGAAGGTGGCGTCGAGGTCGGGTGTGGCGAGGAGCAGCGTGGCGTAGGTACCCTTGGCCATCATCTCGGCGACCGTGCGGCGCTCCGTGTCGCTCAGGCCGGGCGTGGCGTCGGGCGGGTACAGGACGACGCTGGTGCCGGGCTGCCCGGCGGGGCCGACGGTGATCCAGTGCCGGCCGCCGTACTCGACGTCGCTGCGCACCTCGAAGCCCAGGGTGTCGCGGTAGAACGCCAGGGTGGCGGCGGGGTCGGTGTGCGGCAGAAAGCTGGAGTGGATGGAGAGGGTCATGCCGTCAGTGTTCACCACGGGCGGGGGCGGGCGCTTCTCGATTCCTGACGGGCCGCGTGACCTGCCGCTCCACGCACGCGGGCAGGCCCGAGGGCGAGCCGGCGTGCAGGGCACGGTACGCGCTGGGGCTCACGCCGACGAGTTCCGTAAAGCGCGTGCTAAAGGTGCCCAGTGACGCGCATCCGACGTCGAAGCACACGTCCGTGACGCTGCGGTCGCCCCGGCGCAGCAGGGCCATGGCCCGCTCGATGCGCCGCGTCATGAGGTACGCGTACGGGGGCTCGCCGTACGCCCGGCGGAACAGCCGGCTCAGGTGCCCGGCCGACATGTTCACCCCGGCGGCGAGCGCCTCCACGTCCAGCGGCCGCGCGTACTCCCGGTCGATCCGATCCCGCACCCGCCGCAGCCGGGCGAGGTCATGCAGGGAGAGCGGAGATTCCAGCGCTTTGGGTGACGTCATGAAGTCGGCCTCCACTGAAATGATATCCACATTTTACGCCTGGAGCAAATCCATGGGGCCGGCTCGCGGCCCATGTGTACTGGGAGGGCAGGACAACCGGGTGACGATGGCGTCTACGCATGGCCCCCTCACCCCCCGCCGCTGCGCGGCTCCTCCCTCTCCCGCAAGGGGAGAGGGAAAAAAGCCGAAGCATCCACCCTGCCCCGAACCGAATGCCATCGCATGTGGCCCCATCCGCTCAGGGGCGGCCCTTCGCTCCTCTTGCTCCGTCAACGTAGACTTATCCGCTCATGGGCGCGAAGCGCGCGGGCGGTGACGGCGTAAACGCCCAGGGCAGGTACGCCGCCTCCGCAGCTCCGAGAACAAGGCCACCAGCGAACCTCGCCGCGCACTTTGCCCAGCGCAGCGCCGCTCCCCCTGCCCCTCTGCTGCGCAGCTCTACGAGTCCGGGGTAGGGGGCTGGGGAGTGGGGAAGCCCGCCGCAGGCGCACCCCATCACGCTAGCCTCCCTTCATGACCAAGACCCTCCTCGTCACCGGCGGCAGCCGAGGCATCGGTGCGGCGACCGCCACCCTCGCAGCCCAGGCGGGCTACGCGGTGGCCCTCTCCTACCGCCGGGATGCGGCCGCGGCGGCCGAGGTGGTGCGCGGGATCGAGGCGGTGGGCGGCCGGGCGCTGGCGGTGCGGGCGGACGTGGGCGTGGAGGCGGATGTGGCGCGGCTGTTCGAGGCGGTGCGGGTGGAGCTGGGCCCGCTGTCGGCGCTGGTGAACAACGCGGGGACGCTGGAGAGACAGGGGCGTGTGGACGAGCTGGACGCGGCCCGCCTGACGCGCATCCTGACGACGAACGTGATCGGGTCGTTCCTGTGCGCGGGCGCGGCGGTGCGGGCCATGTCGATGCGGTATGGCGGGGCGGGGGGCGTGATCGTGAACGTGTCGTCGCGGGCGGCGGTGCTGGGGTCGGGCGGGGAGTACGTGGATTACGCGGCGTCGAAGGGCGCGGTGGACACGCTGACGGTGGGGCTGGCGCGGGAGGTGGCGGCGGAGGGCATCCGTGTGTGCGGGGTTCGGCCGGGCGTGATCGACACGGACATCCACGCGCTGGGCGGCGAGCCGGGGCGGGTGACGCGCGTGGCCCCGGGCATTCCCCTGGGGCGGGGCGGCACGGCGCATGAGGTGGCGGAGGCGATCGTGTGGCTGCTGTCGCCGGGGGCGTCGTATGTGACGGGCACGCTGCTGGACGTGAGCGGCGGACGTTAACGGGCCTTGAGTCCGGTCATTCCCGCACCGGGCCGCCCCGACCTACCGTGGACGCCGGATGACCGTGACCGCCACCGACCGCTCCACCCCTGCGCCCACCCCGGCGGCCGTGCCGGCTCCTGCCGCGCGTGTGGTGGCGATCGATGTGTTCCGTGGACTGGCGATCCTGGCCGTCGTGGT
Organism: Deinococcus sp. AB2017081; assembly: GCF_034440735.1. Taxonomy (NCBI): domain Bacteria; kingdom Thermotogati; phylum Deinococcota; class Deinococci; order Deinococcales; family Deinococcaceae; genus Deinococcus; species Deinococcus sp. AB2017081. The sequence goes on from NZ_CP140098.1 coordinate 211,261, forward strand.
TCACCATCTGGCCGGCATGGGTGTGCGCTACGCGCCCGAGGGGAGCGCCGTGGCGACCGCGCTGGCGATCCTGAACCGCTCCCTGCTGTTCGTGGTGCCCGCCTTCGTGTTCATGACGGCGCTGGTGCTGACCCGCTCGGCGCTGCGTCACTTCGACGCGGGGCGCTACTACCGGGCCCGCGCGAAGACGGCGCTGCTGCCATACCTGCTGTGGACGGTGCTGTATGTGCTGTTCCGCTTTGCCACCGGACAGGAGGACGCCGCCGAGTGGAGCGACCCGGCTCGCTGGGTCACCTGGGTGCAGTACGGCAAGGGCTATTACCACCTGTACTTCCTGCTGGTGGTGCTGCAGTTCTATGTGGTGCTGCCGCTGCTGCTGCCGCTGTGGCGGCGGCGCTGGCCGCTGTGGGGCGTGGTGGCGGCGGCCGCTGCGCTGCAACTCGCGGTGTACGGCCTGAACCGCGTGGGCGTGCTGGACTTCGCGTTCCCGGCCACCATGGCCGTGTGGTACATCCCGGCACTGACCCTGGGCATGTACTTCGGTGCGAACGACGGGATGTTCGAAACGCTGTGGGCGCGTGGGCGCGGCTGGATCGTGGGCGCGGCGGTGCTGGGGCTGGCGTGGTTCCTGCCACTGTCGCTGGCCGCGCTGCAGGAGGAACCGGTGAACACGCTGGCCTTCAGTGCGGCGAACTGGGTCTACACGGCCGCGGCGGTGCTGGCGCTGTTCGGCGCGTCGCTGGCGCTGGCCGGCGTGGGCGGCCGGGCGGTGCCGGCACTGACGGCCCTGGGCGCCATCAGCCTGCAGGTCTACCTGCTGCACCCGGCGCTGCTGTACCTCATGGAGCAGTGGGGCTTTCCCGGGCACCCGGCGCTGTTCACGCTGACGCTGCTTGCTTACGGGGTGGCTGCACTGGTGATCCCGGTGCTGATCGCGCGGGCGCTGGCCGGCACCGCGGTGTCCCGCTGGCTGTTTGGCCGTTAGCTCCGTGACAGGCGGGCTCTGCTACGCTCAGGGGAATGAAGCGCGTGGTCTTTCCGCTCCTGCTGGGAGCTGTGCTGGTGTCTCCTGCGGCCCTGACCGCGCTGCCCATCTCCCCCACCACGCCACCCGAGAGTGCGCCGGTGCCGCCCTCCCTGGTGAGTCCAGTGCCTGACCCGGCCGCCCCCATCCGGCTGCCGCACCCCCTGGGAGACGCCTTCCTGCTCCCGCCGGTCGCGTGTACGCCGACGTGCCCGCTGGTGGTCGTGTCGCACTCGCGCGGTATGACGGCCGACCTGAGCCTGACCCGGCCCCACCTGATGGCCCTGTATGCCCGCCTCCAGAACGCCGGATATGCGGTGCTGGTCAGCAACGATGCCGGGCCGACCACGTGGGGCGCCCCACAGGCCCTGACGTATTTGGGCGACATGCATGCCCGCGCCACCCGCCTGTTTCCCTTCGACGGGCACACCTTCAACTTCGGGTACTCCATGGGGGGGCTGCCCGCCCTGCTCACGGCGTATGCCGGCGTGTACCCGGTCTCCGGCGTGATGCTGCTCGACGCCCAGGTGGATCTCCACGACGTGTGGCGCGGCGGTAACGCCACCTTCATGGCCGACATCGCCGCCGCGCATGGCCTGAGGCCGGCCGATCCGCTGCCCCCCGGCCGGGATCCGGCCCGCGACTATCCCGGGGCCGGATCGGCCCTGCCGGTGCTGGTGGCGGGCAGCGACGCCGACTCGGCCGTGTCGTTCGCCCGCAATGGCATGGCGCTGTACGCCGCGAACACGTCGCCCGAGAGCCGTCTGCTGCGGCTGGCCGGGCCCCACCTGGGCGGCACCCACTTCGGCCCGGCGCTGGTCGATCCGATGCTGGACTTCCTGAGCCGCGTACGGGCCACGCAGCTGACTCCAGGCGCGACCACGCCCCACCGCACGCCGTAGCATCGGTGTCCGGGCCGTCCCCCACCGTGCAGGAGGTCTGGGTCGAGCATCCCCAGGGCCGCCTGTACACCCGCAGCTGGACTCCGGCCGGTGCCACCCTGGGCACCCCGGCGCCCATCCTGCTGGTTCACGACTCCCTGGGTTCCGTCGAGCTGTGGCGTGACTTTCCAGAGGCGCTGTGTGCGGCAACCGGCCGTCGGGTCATCGCCTACGACCGGCTGGGGTTCGGCCGCTCCAGCCCCCGGCAGGGCCCCCTGCCCCCCGATTTCATCGCCGACGAGGCCCGGACGACCGTGCCGCTGCTGCGGGCCCAGCTGGGCCTGGAGACCCTGATCGCGCTGGGCCATAGCGTGGGGGGCGGCATGGCCGTGCACTGCGCCGCGCAGTGGCCGCAGGCGTGCGTGGGACTCGTCACGGAGTCGGCGCAGGTCGTTGCCGAGGAACAGACGCTGGATGGGATCCGCCACGCGCAGCAGCAGTTCCGGCAGGCCGGGCAGCGTGAGCGCCTCGCGCGCTACCACGGCGACCGGGCCGACTGGGTGCTGGACGCCTGGATCCGCACGTGGCTGGACCCGGCATTCGCGTCGTGGTCGCTGGCCTCCGTGCTGCCGCAGGTGGGCTGCCCGGTGCTGGCCATCCACGGCTCGGACGACGAGTTCGGCTCGCGCCGTCATCCGGAGCTGATCGCGGCCCTGTGCCGTGGCCCGGTTCAGGTCGAGATCATCGAGGGGGCCCACCACGTCCCGCACCGCGAAGACCCGGAGCGGATCGTGGCCCTGATCGCCGGCTTCGTGGCGGCGCTTCCGTGACGTGGGGGCCCGGCGCGCTCAGCCCGTCACCATCTCCTTCCAGCCGTCCACGTCCTCGCCCACGGTGAGCACCTTGCCACCACGCACCAGTGGCAGCCTCAGCAGTTCCGGCGTCTCGATGACTTTGGCGATGATCCCGTCCTCGGTGGTGCGCAGGTACGCGAGGTTGCTGCGCTCGTAGGCCTTGCCCTCCAGATCGAGCAGGGCGGTCAGGCCGAACTTCTGCACGAAGCGGGTCAGCTCGCCCCGGGCGATCGGCCGCTCGTGCAGATCCACGAAATGGATCTTCACCTTGCGTTCCTTGAAGAAGCGCTCGGCCGCGCGGGTCTCCCTGCTCTTGCGCGTGCCGAACACCTGCACCTGAAGGTCGGACATGGGGGAAGTGTAGCGGGCACGGGCGTGGGAATTTGGCCGCAAGAATCCGGTCACGGCCCCGCCGCACGGCGCGTAGCCTGCGGACATGACACACGCACCGACGACCGACGATGAGCGCTGGCACGCTGTCCTCGCGCACGACGCGCGGGCGGATGGCGCGTTCTGGTACGGCGTGACGTCCACCGGGATCTACTGCCGGCCCGGCTGCCCGTCGCGTCGCCCGAGGCGCGAGCACGTCAGCTTCCACGCCTCGCCGGACGCGGCGCAGGCCGCCGGGTTCCGGGCCTGTAAGCGCTGCACGCCGGAGCGCGTGGACGCCGCGGCGCGCGCGGTGGCACAGGGCCAGCACCTGCTCGACACCGCCGAGACCGCGCCGACGCTGGCCGACCTGGCTGCTGCCACCGGCCTGAGCCCCTTTCATCTGCAGCGCGTGTTCACGGCGCGCGTGGGTGTGAGCCCCAAGCAGTACGCGCTGCGGCGGCGCACGGAGCGCCTCAAGGAGGCACTGACCATGACCCCCACCGTCACGACCGCCCTGTACGCCGCGGGACACGACTCGCCCGCCACCGTGTATGCGCCTGCCACCGACCAGCTGGGTATGACCCCCGGCGCGTACCGCCGTGGCGGGCAGGGGCAGACCATCCACTACGCCGTCACGGACAGCGTCCTGGGGCCGATGCTGGTGGCCGCCACGCCGCGCGGCCTGTGCGCGGTGCGCTTCGGCGAGCCCGGCGCGCTGGTCATGGAACTGCGGGCCGAGTACCCGCGGGCTGAACTGGTCGAGGACGCCGCGGTGCTCGCGCCGTCCATCGCGGGCGTCCACGCCCACCTCGCGGGCCGCGCCCGGCCGCTGGCCACGGACGTGCCGGGCACCGACTTCCAGCGGCGCGTGTGGGCGGCCCTCCAGACCATTGCGCGCGGCGAGACGCGCACGTATGCGCAGCTGGCCGAGATGATCGGGCAGCCGTCGGCGGTGCGGGCAGTGGCGCGGGCGTGCGCCACGAACCCGGTCGGCGTGGTCGTGCCGTGCCACCGCATCGTCCCCAGAGGCGGCGGGCAGGGCGGCTACCGCTGGGGCCCGGAGCGCAAGGCGCAGCTGCTGGCGCTGGAAGCGGAGGCCCGCTGACCGGACAGGGCGGGCCGGGCCCCACGTCGAGGTGGCCCGGCCCGCCGCAGGTCGCCCCGCGTCAGTTCACGTACAGCCCGAGATCGCCGTCCCCGCCGCCCACGGGCAGGCCGAGGTGGTCGTAGGCGTGCGCCGTGGCGACCCGGCCGCGCGGCGTGCGCTTGATGAAGCCCAGCTGGATCAGGTACGGCTCGTACACGTCCTCCAGCGTCAGGGCGTCCTCGGAAATGGCAGTCGCCAGGGTGTCCACGCCGACCGGGCCGCCCGCGAAGCGGTGGATCAGGGTCTCCAGGTACTTCTTGTCGCGGTCGTCGAGGCCCGCGGAGTCCAGGCCCAGCTTGTCCAGGGCGCTGTACGCCCGCTCGATACTGATGGTGCTCTCGCCGGCCACCTCGGCGTAGTCGCGCACGCGACGCAGCAGCCGCTTGGCGATGCGCATGGTGCCGCGCGAGCGCGCGCCGACCTCCAGCGCCGCCGTCTCGTCCAGCCCGAAGCCGAGCAGGCGGGCGTCGCGCAGGAGGTTCGTGGCGATCTCCTCGGGCGTGTAGTACTCGAGGTGCTCGATGATCCCGAAGCGGCTGCGCATGGGGGCGGTGATCAGGCCCGGGCGGGTGGTCGCGCCGACCAGCGTGAAGCGCGGCAGGGGCAGCTCGATGGTGCGCGCCGCGGGCCCCTGCCCGAGCACGATGTCGAGCTTGAAGTCCTCCATGGCGGGGTACAGGTGCTCCTCCGCCACGCGGCCCAGGCGGTGGATCTCGTCGATGAACAGCACGTCCCCCTCCTCCAGCGAGTTCGTGAGGATGGCGGCGAGGTCGCCGGGCTTCTCGATGGCGGGGCCACTGGTCACGCGGATGTTCACGCCGAGTTCCGCGGCGATGATGTGCGCCAGGGTGGTCTTGCCCAGGCCGGGCGGGCCGAAGAGCAGGGTGTGGTCGAGGGCCTCGCGGCGGCCACGGGCGGCCTGGAGGTACACGCCCATCTTGTCCTTGAGCCGCTCCTGCCCGACGTATTCGGCCAGGGTCTTGGGCCGCAGCGCGGCGTCGAGTCCGGGGGCAGCATCGGTCATGCCGGAAGTGTAGCGCAATTTCGCTGTGAGCGGAACCGGGTGGCGAGAATTTGACAGCAGACGACAGCCGCCGTACAGTGGAAGTGTAAGGAAACAGACGCTCTGGCCCCGGTGATCCGCCGTCCCTGCCCCCGCCCGCCACGCGGGAAGGCCGCCGCATGCCCTGCCATCCGCAGAAGGAGGTTTCCCATGCCAGTCGTCCAGGCCCACCCTGCCGGCACACCCACGTGGTACGACCTGACCACCACCGCCCCGGAGGCAACCAAGGCCTTCTACACGGCGCTGTTCGGCTGGGCCTTCGAGGATTACGGCCCTGCGCTGGGCCACTACCACCGTGCCCGCAAGGACGGTCAGGAGGTGGCGGGGCTCGTCCCCGCGTCGCCCGGTATGCCCAGCGCGTGGACGGTCTACTTCAGCTCCGACGACGCGCAGGCCGACGCCGGGCACATCCGGGAACGGGGCGGCAGCGTCATGGTGGAGCCCATGCAGGTCATGGAACTGGGGCACATGCTGGTCGCGGCTGACCCGACCGGTGCAGTCTTCGGGATGTGGCAGCCGCTGGACTTCCACGGCTTCACCGTGGCCGATGAGCACGGCGCACCCACGTGGCAGGAAATCGTGACGCGCGACAGCGGCCGGGCGCTGGACTTCTACACAGGCCTGCTGAACCTCCAGAGCGAACAGGTACCGGGGGACGTCACGTACCACATGCTCCAGCGCAGCGGCACGAATGTCGTCGGCATCATGCAGATGGACGACGCGCACTGGCCCGCATCCATCCCGGCCCACTGGATGCCCTACTTCGCAGTCAGCGACGTGCACGCCACAGTGCAGCTCGTGCCCACCAGCGGCGGCACGGTCAGCGTGCCACCCTTCGAGACACCTTACGGCACCATCGCCGTATTGAACGATCCGGGCGGCGCGGTGTTCAGCGTGGTGCAGCTCCCGGCCTGACCTGACGCGTGGCCTCAGCTGCCGTACTGGCGGATCAGGCCCGGCAGGTCGCGCTGCAGCGTGCCGTCGATCACGGCCCCGTTGCCGTATACCCGCACGAAGCGCCCCTGACCGTCGACCACGCTGACCTGATCGCCGTGCAGGGTCGCGGCGGTCGCCGCCGACTGGGCGACCGGAGTGGCACCGTGGTCGCCGTGTGTCCCTGCGCCGTGGCCCTCGTCCGGCACCGGCGTGACCACGCTGACGAACATGGCGAGCGCCGCCTGATTCACGGCCTCCGTGGTGCCGGTCAGGCCCGTGAACGCCGGCTCGAAGCGGTCGAGGTACCCGCGCAGCACGGCCGGCCGATCATACGCCGGATCGACCGACACCAGTTGCACCTGTACCCGCTGCCGCTGCTCAGGCGACAGGGCCGCGTAGGTGTTCTTCAGACTGGCAAGCGTGGCCGGGCACACGTCCGGGCAGCGAACGAACCCGTAGAAGACCAGTCGCATCCGGCCGTCCCCGGCAGCCAGGGTGGTCGCCTGCCCGCGGTCGTCGAGCAGGGCGACCGCCGGCAGCGGTTTCGGAACGTCCAGCGCGTCCCCGCCCGTCAGCCCGGGGTTCGCCTGCCGGTACAGCAGCAGTCCCCCCAGGATCGCGGCCACGGCGAGCAGCGCGGCAGTCAGCACTTTCATGCGCCCAGGCTAGGGCGCGGGCGGGGGCGGGGTGTCCCTGCGAGAGGCAGAGGGCAGAGAGCATTGAGCCAACAGCAAAAGAGAAGAGCAGAGGGAGTGGCCCTCTGCTCTCTGCTCGTATCGTTGTCAGACTCCGCCGGGCCGGGCGGCCGGCCCGTTGACGCCGGGTCTACTCCCGCACCGGGAAGGCAGGGTTACCAGGCGTAGAAGATCGCCACGATCAGCAGCCAGACCACGTCCACCAGGTGCCAGTACAGGCTGGCGGGGGTGATCGAGCCGTGGTTGTGCTTGTCCATCTTGCCGGTCATGGCCTGGAAGTATGGCAGGGCCACGCCCGTACCGCCGATCAGGATGTGCAGACCGTGCAGGCCGACGATGGTGAAGAAGCACGACTGCCACAGGTTCTGCTTCCAGTCACTCTCGGCCCCGAACAGCGCGAACTCGTACACCTGGAAGAGCATGAACAGGGCGCCCAGCACCAGGGTCACGAACAGGCCGATGCGGAAGCGGGTGAGCTTGCCGTGGTGGTTGTCCTGCTCGGCGCGGTGGATCACGAAGGAGCTGCTGACCAGGATCAGGGTGTTCAGCGCTGCCAGCCAGATGTTCGGGCGCAGGGCAGGCGGCTCGGCCAGCCCGGTCACGCGCAGGTAGACGTACCCGGCGATCAGCACGCCGAACAGACCCACTTCCGAGATGATGAACCACGCCATGCCCAGGAAGCCGTTGTCGTACTTGGTCAGGAAGTGGTGCTCGGTCGGCTCCTTGTATTCGGGGGTGCCGGCCCACTTGAACAGCCCGTACAGGAACAGCGGGATGCTCAGGTACAGCACGATCGAGGCGAACACGTGGCCGGGGGCTGCATTGAAGAACGGCTGCAGGCCATTCGCCGGCGTGTAGTTGGTGAACCACCCGAAGCTCAGGCCATAGCCCATGAGCAGCAGGCCCACGGCGGTGATGAACGGGCCCCACGAGTCCTGCGGCAGGTGGATGGTCTTGGGATCGACCGGGGTCAGGGTGTCGCCGTTCTTTTCCCAGTCGTACAGGGGGCGTTCGGTGGGGAAGGTGCGGGGGAAGTCATGGGCGAAGTTGTACGCGGCGGGCGGGCTCGCGGCCGTCCACTCCAGCGTGAAGCCGCCCCAGGGGTTCGGGCTCGCGGTGGCAGGCACCTTGACGCTCTGCCACATGTTCCAGACCCACACCACGCCGCCGGCCAGCAGGGTCAGCGCCCCCAGGGTCGAGATGAAGTTCAGCTCGGTCCACGCGAAGTTGCCGGAGGGGTAGGTGTAATAGCGGCGGGGCATGCCCAGCAGACCCAGGATGTACTGCGGCAGGAAGGTCATCCACGAGCCCACCATGAACAGCCAGAAGTGCCACAGCCCCAGCTTCTCGCTGAGGAAGCGGCCGGTCATCTTGGGCCACCAGTAGTAGATGCCGCCCATGGCCAGGAACGCCGTGCCGAACATCATGACGTTGTGGAAGTGCGCGACCACGAAGTACGACATGGTGACCTGGTAGTCGAAGGGAATCATGCCCAGCGCCACGCCGGTGATGCCTCCGATCAGGAAGTTGAAGATGAAGCCGACCAGCCAGTACGTGGGCGTGCGCATCATGATCCGGCCGCCCCACAGGGTGCCGATCAGGTTGAAGATCTTCACGCCGGTCGGCACGGCCACGATCAGGGTGGCGATCATGAACGCGATCTGCCACGACTCGGGCAGGCCCACGGCGAACATGTGGTGCACCCACACCAGCAGCGACACCAGCACGATCCCCAGGATCGAGTACACCATCACGCGGTACCCGAACAGCGGCTTGCGGGCCATGGTCGAGGCGATCTCCGCGCCGATGCCCAGGTAGGGCAGCAGCATGACGTACACGGCCGGGTGCGAGTAGAACCAGAAGAACTGCTGGAACATGACCGGCACGCCGCCGATCCCCGGGTTGAACATGCTCAGGCCCAGCTTGATTTCCAGGTACGTGACCAGCGCGGCGGCGGTCAGACCGCCCAGCGAGATCAGCTGGAGAATCGAGGTGGCGAAGATGCTCCACGCGAAGATCGGCATCTTCCACAGGCTCATGCCCGGCGCGCGCATGTTCACGACCGTGGCCGCGAAGTTCGCCGAGCCCAGCAGCGACGCGATCCCGTTCAGGGTCAGCGCGACCATCAGCACCGACACGCCGGTCTGATTGGCGTCGACCGACAGGGGGTAGTAGAACGTCCAGCCCACGCCCGGCGCGCCGCCGTTCGCCAGCCCCAGGATCACCAGGATCAGCGAGAAGATGAACAGCCACACCGCGAAGGTGTTCACGCGCGGCAGGGCCACGTCGCGCACCCCGAGCTGCAGCGGCAGGATCCAGTTCCCGAAGCCGAACAGGCCGATGGGAATCAGGAAGAAGAAGATCATCAGCGCGGCGTGCAGGGTCAGCACCTGGTTGTAGGTGTTGCCCACCAGGAAGGTGTTGTCCGGCACCGCGAGCTGCAGGCGGATCGCCACGGCGAGCAGCCCGGCGATCGCAAAGCCCAGGATGGACGTGCCGATGTACAGCGTGCCGATCTTCTTGTGATCGGTGGTCATCATGTAATCCTTGATGACCTCCCACACGGAGTGCCGGGGAGCCACCGTCTGGGGCTGAGGAGCGTGCTGGATGGTCACTGCGATCCTCCTGCGGTGGGCGCACCCTGCACAGGCGTGTCCCTCCAGTAGTCCGCCGCCTCGGGCAGCCGGAGGCTGCGCAGGTACGCGGCGATGTCGTCGATCTCGGTGTCCGTGAGCGTGCCGCCCTTCTGCACCTTGCCCTGGATCATGTAGTCGCCGCCGTCATAGCGGGGCATCAGCGCGCCGGGCTTCACGACGGGCGCGTGCTTGAGCCACGCGTGCAGCTGCTCGGCGGCCTGCTCGTCTTCCCAGCGCTCCTCGGTCATGGCCTCCCACATGCCGGCCCCCAGCGTGCGGCGGGTGCCGAAGAAGCTCAGGTCGGGGCCGGCGGCTCCGGCGGCTGTCGTGCCCTGCACGCGGTGGCACGCCGCGCACGCCTGGGCGCGGGTGCTGGCCTTGCCCTGCATGAACAGGGCGTAGCCACGCGCCTCGGCGCTGCCGGGGGCGGGTTCGGGCGCACGGTAGGCCTGCATGGCGCTGACAGTGGAGGCGTAACGATCCTGTTCCAGCACGACGACCTTGTAGCGCATGTTGGCGTGGCTCGCCCCGCACAGCTGCGAGCAGTTGCCCTGGTACGCGCCGGCCCGGTCGGAGTCCACCGTCCAGACCTTGTTCACGGCGGGCATGGCGGCCCGCTGACCCCCGATGTTCGGGGCCCAGAACCCGTGGATCACGTCACCGCTCGTGATCGTCAGGGTCACGCCCTGCTTGGCCGGCATGATCATCTCGTTGCCGTTGGTGACGGTGCCGCCCGCCGCAGCGGTGGCGGCCGGATACGAGAAGTTCCACCAGAACTGCCGCGCCAGGACATCGATCTTCGGCGCCTGGGCGTCCACGGCATTCACCACGGCGAGGCTCTTGACCGCGAGCACGCTCAGACCGAAGACGATCAGCACGGGCACGACGACCAGCGCGACCTCCAGTCGGTTGTTGCCGTGGAACTGCGCGGGCGCGGCGTCGTGCTTGTCCTCACGGAACTTGTTGACCGTGTAGAACAGCGCGTACGACACGCCGATGAAGATGATGATCGACAGGGCGATGGCCCACAGGCTCATCCACCAGATCTCGCGGTTGTAGGCGGACGCGAAATCCCCGATCGAGAGCGATTGCCGGGTCTGCTGACAGCCGCTGAGCAGGGTCAGCAGGGGCACGGCGGCCAGGACACCCAGTCGGCCAGCGCGTCCCCGGATGCCGCGTGAGCGGTCTTGGATGGTGTTCAACATCACTCCTTTCCTCTTGCCCACAGTTTAGTGCGTCGTGCGGGCCGATGTGCCGCGTGCGTCCCGGCTGGCGGCGCAGCACCGTGCTCCATCCCTACCGCTCGTTCAGGCATGATGCCCATGAGACACCATGAGGGGCGGGCAAGTGTCCTGCCAGACCATCCCGCACGTCCGTCAGGCCAGCGCCGCGAACAGGATCCGGTCGGCCGCGCCGGCCACGAACAGCAGGGCCAGATACAGCATGGAGTACAGGTACAGCGGCACGGCCACCCGGCGCTCGACCACCTGCCCCGCCGCGACGTGCCGGTACAGCCGCCACGACAGCACCAGCAGCCACGCGCCCAGGGCGGCGGCCGCCACGAAGTACAGCGCCCCGACCTCATGGAAGAAGACCGGCATGACCGAGAGCACCACGGTATAGATCGCGTACAGCCCGATCTGCGCCACGGTGAGTTTCTCGCCGTGTACCACCGGCAGCATGGGAATGCCGACCTCGCGGTATTCCTCCTTGATCATCAGGGCCAGGGCCCAGAAGTGCACGGGGGTCCAGAAGAAGATGATGGCGAACAGGAACCACGCGAACAGGTTCAGGTCGCCCGTCACCGCGGCCCAGCCGACCAGCGGCGGGAAGCACCCGGCCGCGCCGCCCAGCACGATGTTGTGCCACGTGTTGCGCTTGAGCAGGGCGGTGTACAGCCCCACGTAGGTCACGAAGCCCGCCAGACTCATCCATGCCGCCAGTGGCGTGGCCCAGATCCACAGCGCCGCGAAGGACAGCACCTGCAGCGCCGCGCCGAACGCGGCGGCGTCGCGCAGGGGAATCAGGCCGCTGGAGGTGGGGCGCTTCGCGGTGCGGGCCATCTTCAGGTCGATGTCCCGGTCGATGATCATGTTGAACACGCCCGCCGAACCTGCCGAGGCATATCCGGCCACGCTGACCACGATCAGCAGCCACAGCCCAGGCCAGCCCCGCTGCGCCATGAACATGGCGGTCACGGTCGTCCACAGCAGCAGACTGATGACCTTGGGCTTGGTGAGCGCCAGGTAATCGCGCCAGGTGGCCCGGACGGGGGCAGCGGGCAACATGGGCGTCACGCTATCAGAGGCCGTCATGCGCCCACGCTCCGCGCCCTGGCCGGAGCCGTCACACGCAGGCTGATCAGCGCGGCGTACACCACACGCACGGTCGCCAGCCACAGCGCACACGCCAGCAGCAGGTGCGACAGTTGCAGCCACGCCGGGGCCTTCAGGGCCACGTTCAGGAAGCCCAGCACCATCTGGGCCGCGATCAGGCCCCAGACCACCGCGCTCCAGCGGGTCACGTCCGTGCCCGGCCGCTCGCGGCGAAAGAAGACGCCCAGCCACACCAGGAAGGCGCTGACCACGATCGCCAGCATGGGGTGGATCACACGAAGGTTCTCGATCACGCTGGCGGTGGCCCCGAAATCCCGTTTCACGGTGTCGATGGGCGTGCCGTCGGCGGGCAGGAACAGCAGGTCGCCCAGGGCCGTGACCGCCCCCGCCATGCCCAGCACCAGCAGCAGCCCCAGCGCCAGCGCACTCCACCCGCCGACCGCGCCCTGCCCGCCCAGGCGCAGGCGCGGTGACCCGGACGCCCACAGCGCCGTGAGCAGCAGCGCCCCCAGCAGTAAGAAGGTGTTGGCAAGGTGCACGCCCTGCACGAAACCGCGTGCCGGATCGGTGCTGTCGGCGGTCAGGCCCAGCAGCACCTGCACGCCGCCCACCAGCCCCTCCAGAATGATCAGGCCCAGGCTCAGCAGAGCGCCCAGCCGGGCCGGGTGGCCCCGGTGGGTCACGCGGAAGGCCAGCGCCACCAGCGCGATCGCCAGCAGCCCCGAGAGCCCACTGGTCAGCCGGTGGCTGAACTCAATGACCGTGTGCAGCGTGGGGCTCTGCGGCACCACGACACCGTTGCACAGCGGCCAGTGCTCGCCGCAGCCGGCCCCGGCCCCGGTCAGGCGCACGACCGCGCCCCACAGGATCACCAGCACGTTGTACGCCAGGGCGGCCCACGCCAGCCGTGGCAGCCACAGGCCCGCACCCGCGCGGGAAACCGTCAGCGTTCCACTCATCATCCACCGCCCCCCTGCCCGCCCCCGCGTCACGCCCTCCGTCACCAGACGGAGGGCGGGCGGCACCGGTCTACCTCCGCCATTGTAGGCACCACCTCCGGCCGATTGTCCCCTCGGGCGGCCCGCGTCCGGCGTGGACACCTGCCCCGTACCTGTCCCCATAGACTGCGCGGGATATGGCGGAAACGGTCAACCAGTGGGCAGTCATCACCATCATCCTCAGTGGGGTGGCCCTGCTCACCGGGGTCTACTTCATCCGCCACGGCAACCGCGAGGCGCACATGCGGGCCATGATCGTGGCGTCCAGTCTCGCCACCATCTTTCTGGTGCTGTACCTGACCCGGCTGGGCCTGGGCTACGAGAAGAAGTACATCGGTCCGAACCGGGGCGCGTACTTCGCGCTGCTGATCAGCCACATCATCCTGGCCGCCGCGAACCTGCCGCTCGCGCTGGGAGCTCTGTTCAACGCCTACAAGGGCCTGAAGGCCGCCGGGAACCTGGGCAACATCGACCTGCCGGCCGCGCGTGGCTACTTCAACAAACACCGGGCGTGGGTGCGCTGGACGGTGCCCGTGTGGCTGTACGTGGCCGTAACCGGGTGGATCATCTACCTCCTGCTGGGCCGCTGGGGCGAAGTGATCAAGAACGGGTAGGGACAGGGATGAGGCCTGGGGAGCGCCACGGGGCTGTTGAGCGGGCATTCAGGAAGGGCGGGGTGCCCGCAGCACGGGCCTAGACTGCGCCGGTGAGCGCGTCCCCCCTGCCTGATACGTCCAGCCGCGCTGTCCTGCAACTTCCCGAATTCCGCGCCATGCTGCTGGCCGCCGTGACCAGCACCCTGGCCGGGCGTGCGGTCGCCCTGACGGTCGCGTATCAGCTGTACCAGATCACCAAAGACCCGCTGACGCTGGGGGTGCTGGGGCTGGTCGAGGCGATCCCGGCCCTGAGCCTCGCGCTGCTGGGGGGCGTGGTGGCCGACCGGAACGACCGCCGCCGGATCCTACTCGCCACGATCACGGTCGAGATCCTGTGCGCGGGCGGCTTCGCGCTGTATGCGCCGCATGCCGCGCAGCTCGGCATCTGGCCGATCCTGGCCCTGATCTTCACGCTGGGGGTCGCTCGCGGCTTTTCCGACCCGGCCCTTCCCGCGTTCCAGGCTCAGGTCGTGCCGCGCGAGCTGCTGCTGCGGGCCAGCGCGTGGCGATCCAGTGCGTGGCAGGCCGCCGCGATCATCGGGCCGGCGCTGGGCGGCGTGCTGTATGCGTCTGTCGGCGCGGCCGGGGCCTACGTCTTCGCCTTCGTGCTGTTTCTGGTGTCGCTGGCCGCCGTGATGACCGTGAAGCCCAAGCCCCGGCCGAAGTTCACGCCCGGTGAGCCCGTGTGGGACAGCGTGAAGGTCGGACTGGCCTTCGTGGTGCAGCGGCAGGTGCTGGTCGGCAGCATGGCGCTGGATCTGTTCTCGGTGCTGTTCGGCGGTGCGGTCGCCCTGCTGCCCATCTTCGCGTCGGACATCCTGGCGGTCGGCCCGGTCGGGCTGGGCGTGCTGGTCGCGGCCCCCAGCGTCGGGGCGCTGGTCATCATGCTGTACGCCACGAAGCATCCACCGGGCCGGAACGCGGGCCGCACGCTGCTGCTGGCCGTCGCCGGCTTCGGCGTGTGCATGGTCACCTTCGGCCTGTCGCGCAATTTTGCCCTGAGTGTGGCGGCCCTGATCTTTGCCGGCGTGTTCGACGGCATCAGCATGGTCATCCGCAGCGCCACGTTGCAACTGAAAGCCCCGGATCACATGCGCGGGCGCGTAAACGCCGTGAGTGGCATGTTCATCGGGGCCAGCAACGAACTGGGGGCCTTCGAGAGCGGGATCGCCGCGAAACTCCTGGGCACCGCCCGCAGCGTATGGCTGGGCGGGATCGTCACCCTGATCGTCGTCGGCGTAACCGCGTATCTGGCCCCGGAACTGCGGGCCATGGATCTGACGGATGTGGCGGAGGACTGAGGCGGGGCGACGTAGAATTCCTCAGTCACCTTCGGTGCCAGCTTCCCTCAAGGGGAGCCAAGAAGGCGTGGCAGCGCTATTTCCTTGCCTCCCCTTAAGGGGAGGTGCCCCGGAGGGGCGGAGGGGTTGGCACGCGGCCCAGCTGCACTTCCAAGCTTCGCATACGATCTGATTTTGCTTTCACAAGTAGTCGAAATACCGTTGAAACCATGTGGTATCTGCCCAGCCTCGTAAGTGACTGTTGATTCCATCATAGGGATGATCCACCTGTTCCGGATGTAATGCGACGTAGTTATGTTCGCGCAACAGAGTGAGCAATTCAGGCGGAAAACTTTGGCTGGTGAGTGCTCGTACGTTGTCCGTGAAACCAAGAACCATCATGCCAAAGCTTGAGAACCGTAGGCCCACCGCTCTCTGACCGGGCCGCTCTGTCCAGAGGTCAGCGAAGAAGGAAGCATCCTGTACCTGCTCGTCAAGCGTGAAGTGCAGTTTGAGGGTCTCTCGGACGCTATCAGACAAGACCTTGACTCGCCTCAATCCGGCGTCACGGTCGAAGTCTAGCGGCGCTTCCCAGGCTTTTGGATCGTCGAGACTGAGCAGCAACTCGTGAAGCGCCGGTGGCATCCTCTGATTGTGCCATCAAGCGGCGTCGGCTCGACTCCCGCTCTTTGGATGGTCGCTTCATCGCCCCCGCCCCCAACCGGCTCTCCCCTCCCCCTCTGCTACCCTCCCCTCATGAAACGCAGCATTCCGGAGTTGCAGCACTCCGAGCAGGCGCTGGTCATGGTCACCGCCTACGACTATCCCGGCGGGAGGCACGCGCAGGCGGCGGGCGTTGACCTGATCCTGGTGGGCGACTCCTTGGGCAACGTGGTGCTGGGCTACGACAGCACCGCGCCGGTCACGCTGGGCGACATGATCCACCACGCCCGCGCCGTGCGCCGGGGGGCACCGGACACCTTCATGGTGGTGGATCTGCCGTTCGGGACGTACCACACGGGTACCCAGGACGCGATGCGGGCGGCCGTGAAGGTCATCCAGGAGACGGGCGCGGACGCCGTGAAGATGGAGGGCGCGACCACCGAGATCCTTCAGGTCGTGGACAACCTGACCCGCAACGGCATTCCCGTGATGGGCCACGTGGGCCTGATGCCGCAGACCGCGACCGCACAGGGCGGACTGCGCGTGCAGGGCAAGGACGACGACACCGCCCGCCGCACCCTGGAGGGGGCCGTGGCGCTCGAAGCGGCTGGGGCCTTCGCGGTGGTGCTGGAGGCGATTCCAGCCCGGCTGGCGAAGCTGATCAGTGACCGCCTGCACGTCCCGACCATCGGCATCGGCGCGGGGGTGAACTGCGACGGGCAGGTGCTCGTGACGCATGACCTGCTGGGCGTGTACGAGGGCGAGGACAAGAAGATCGCCCGGCGCTACGCCGAGATCGGGAAACTCTCGCGTGAGGCCATCGAGCAGTACGCCGCCGACGTGCGGGCCCGGGCTTTCCCCACGCGGGAGAATTCCTTCGTGATGAAGGACGACGTGCTGGACAAGCTGTACTGAGGGAGCGGACAGCGGAGGGCAGAGAGCCGAGGGCTGACCTCCGCCTCTGCCCTCGCGGTTTGCAACAAAACATCTGGCACCAACCACCACTATCTATTGACATCTGGTATCATTTGCCGCAAGATAGCCGCACCTGACATCAGGGAGGATCGGATGGATGAAGTGTTCACGCTGGAGGAACTGGCGGCCTTCCTGAAGGTCAGCGAGACCACCGCGTACCAGCTGGTGCGCGGCGGAGCGGTGCCCGGACGCAAGGTCGGGCGGGAGTGGCGCTTTCTGAAGGCGCGGGTGATCGAGTGGCTGATGCAGGCCGGAGGAGACGACATGGAACACAGTGACGCAGTGCAGCGCGACGGCTTCGGCGGGGAATTCATGATCGAGGACGGCCAGGAGAAGGTCGCCCTGTGGCTGCCCATGACCCGAGAGGAAAAGGCCGCCCAGATCGAGAAGGCGCAGCGCGAGGGCGTGAACGTCAGTGACCTCGTGACGGCGTACCTGCGGGACTGGGCCAGGGCGTAACAACGCAGACGGCAGAGGGCCGAGAGCTAGGATCGTCAGCTCTCGGCCCTCTGCTGTCCGCCCTCTGCGGCGCGTCAGCGCCTCAGGGGTATAGCCCCCGCAGCGCCCGCGCTTCCAGCACCCGTGTGCAGGCGACGATATACACGGCGGTTCTCAGGGTCACGCCGTGCTGCTCCTTCACGGCCCACAGGCTGCGGAAGGCGTCGCGCATGATCCGGTCGAGGCGGTTGTTGATCTCGTCCTCCGTCCAGAAGAACGAGCTGAAGTCCTGCACCCACTCGAAGTACGAGACCGTCACGCCGCCCGCGTTGGCGAGCACGTCCGGTACGACCGTGATGCCCTTCTCGGCCAGCAGGTCGTCGGCGGCGGGGATGGTCGGGCCGTTGGCACCCTCGACGATCAGTTTCGCCCGGATCCGGTCGGCGTTCGCCAGGGTGATCTGCTTTTCCAGGGCGGCGGGGATCATCACGTCGCAGTCCACGCCCCAGAAGTCGCCCGCAGTGATCTCCTCGGTGCCGGGGAAATCCGTGATCTTCCCGGTGGCCCGCAGGTGGGCGAGCGCCGCGCCGGGATCGATGCCACGCTCGCTGTGGATGGTGCCGGTCACGTCCTGAATGGCAACGATCTTCGCGCCGTGCTCGAAGAAGATGCGGGCGGCGGCCTCACCCACGTTGCCGAAGCCCTGGATGGCGATGCGGGCACCCTCCAGCGGCATCCCGAGGTTCTGCATCGCCTCGGCCCCGGTCACGAACACGCCGCGCCCGGTGGCGTCGGCGCGGCCCAGGCTGCCGCCCAGCGACACCGGCTTGCCGGTCACGACGCCGGTCGCGGTGCGGCCCACGTTCATGGAGTAGGTGTCCATCATCCACGCCATGGTCTGCGGGCCGGTGTTCACGTCGGGCGCGGGGATGTCCTTGTCCGGGCCGATGATCAGGCCGATCTCGCTGGTGTAGCGCCGCGTGATGCGCTCCAGTTCCGAGGTCGAATACTGGCGCGGATCGAGCCGGATGCCGCCCTTGCCGCCGCCGTAGGGCAGGTTCACGGCCGCGTTCTTGATGGTCATCCATGCGCTGAGCGCCATGACCTCGGACAGGGTCACGTCCTGGTGGAAGCGCACGCCCCCCTTGGCGGGGCCGCGCGAGGTGTTGTGCTGCACGCGGTAGCCCTCGAAATGGGCGATGGAGCCGTCGTCGAGGTGCACCGGGATGTCCACGACCAGAATCCGCTTGGGCCGCTTGAGGGTCTCGACCCAGAAGGCGAGCTTGCCCAGGTACGGCGTGACACGCTCGACCTGCTCCAGAAAGATCTCGTACGGCCCGATGTTGTTCGGGTCGAGGTAGCTGGGAATGGCGTGGGCACGGGCCGGGGCGGGCGTGTGGGAGGCGGGATCCTGGGTGGCGGTCATTGGGGAACTCCTTGAATGGAAACGGTGGTGGATGCGGCGCTCCGCGGTGCGGCTGTGCAGGTCGGCCCCCGGGGGTCTGCCCTCTGCGCCCTCACGGATACACCCCGCGCATCACCGTCGCGTCGTGCAGACGGTTCAGGGCGACCACGTAGGCGGCGGTGCGCAGGTCGGTGCGCCGGGTGCGGGCGAAGGTCAGCACCTCGTCCAGGGCAGCATTCACACGCACGTCGATGGCCCCCTCGATCTCCTCTTCCGTCCAGAAGAAGTTGCTGGCGTCCTGCACCCATTCCAGGTAGTTCACGACCAGACCGCCCAGACTGGCGATCAGATCCGGGATGACGGTCACGCCGTGATCCTTCAGGAAGCGCTCGGCCTCGGGCAGGACGGCGCGGTTGGTGGCCTCGACCACGTAGTCGGCGCGCACCGCGTGGGCGTTCCCGGCGTGGATGGCCCCGTAGTCGTAGGCGAGCAGCAGCACGTCCACGTCCAGTTCGGTGAGCTCGTCCAGGGAGATGTCGGTGGCGTGACCGCGCACACTGCCGGTGCGCTCGCGGTGGGCGGTCAGGTCAGCGAGATCCAGGCCGCCGCTGGCGTAGGTGGCCCCACCCTGGTCACTCACGGCGACCACCAGCGCTCCCTGGGCAGCCAGGGTCTGCGCGGCAGTGCGCCCCACCGAGCCGAAGCCGTACACGGCGGCGCGGGCCCGGCGCAGGCTGCGGCCTGCCTGTTCCAGCACGCGGCCGGTGACCAGGGCCGCCGACCGGCCACGGGCGTCCTTGGTGCCGTAGCTCCCGCCGAGCGGCAGGGGCTTGCCCACCACGACGCCGCTGGTGGTCTCGCCGGTGTTCTCAGCGTAGGCGTCGAGGATCCACGCCATGGCCTGCTCGTCGCTGCCGACGTCGGGGGCCAGGATGTCCTCGTGGTGGCCGATGAATTCCACCAGTTCGCTGGTGTAGCGCCGGATCAGGCCCTGGCGCTCGTGCTCACTGATGCTCTCCGGATCGACGTCGATGCCGCCCTTCGCCCCGCCCAGCGGCAGGTCGGCCACGGCCG
Organism: Deinococcus sp. AB2017081; assembly: GCF_034440735.1. Lineage (NCBI taxonomy): Bacteria > Thermotogati > Deinococcota > Deinococci > Deinococcales > Deinococcaceae > Deinococcus > Deinococcus sp. AB2017081. The sequence continues at coordinate 230,694 of NZ_CP140098.1, forward strand.
CCTTGAGGGTCATGATCGCCGCGAGCACCTCGCACTCGTGGGCGCTGACCCCGGCGCGCAGGCGCACGCCGCCCAGGCTGGGGCCACGGGACGTGCTGTGCACCGTGCGGTACGCCCGGAACATCCGCACCGAGCCGTCGTCCATGCGTACCGGCAGGTTCAGGCTGACGGTGCGGCGTGGATACTTGAAATACGCGAGGGACTGATCCGTGACCTCGCAGTGGGGCAACGCCTGCTGGAGCTGTTCCATGAGGCCCTGCCAGTTGAGTCCTGATGCCCGCATTCGCTGGTCTCCTTCTCGGGCCGCGCCACGGCTGGGCGGCCATGATGTGCTGCATTGACTTCCGGAGCATACACGCATAGACAACTGCGGCGGCGCAGGACAGCCCCTCCGGAGGGGGCAGGTGCCTGACGTGGGGCCGCCCCCATCCTCACCGGGAGATCCGGCGGCGTCAACCCCCGAAAAGGACGACATACACGTGAAAAATGGGAATCGGTTCCACCGCGACCCCGGCAGCCGCGCCGAACCAGTACCTGGCAAATGGAAGTCACCGTCCGGAAGAGGTGGACGGCGATGCTCCAGCGCAGGTCAGCGGGCCCGTTCGATCTCGCGCGTCGCCAGGCGTTCCAGTTCGGCGCGGGCCTCGGACATTGGGAAGACAGCCAGGGCCTGCACGGCCAGCGCGGCCCGGCGGCGGATCTCCTGGCGCGTCCGGTCGAAGGCGCCCGTCTCCAGGGCCAGGTCGCGCACAGTCATCACGTCGCCCGGCTGCGCGGCGCGGCGTTCCAGTACCGCCCGCACCTGCGCGCCGTGGGGGCCGTCCAGCAGGTACAGCAGCGGCAGCGTGGCCTTGCCCTCGCGCAGGTCGCCGCCCACCGGCTTGCCAATCACGGCCTCGTCGCCCGCCAGATCCAGCAGGTCGTCCTGCATCTGGAAGGCCAGCCCGTACTCTCGCCCGAAGGTCGCCAGGGCCGCCTGCTGTTCCGGTGTGGCGCCGAACAGCAGCGCCGGGCTGCGGGCGGCGAGTTCGGTCAGGGCGGCCGTCTTGCCATGGATGACGTCCAGGTAGTGGGTCATGGCGTACTCCTGGTATGCCGCCACCTGGAATTGCAAGACCTCGCCCTCGCAGATCACGCTGGCGGTCTCGCCGAAGGCGCGGGTCAGCGCCGGGCCGCCGGGCATGCCCGCCAGCAGGATCAGGAGCCGCGAGAGCATGAAGTCGCCGCTCATGACGCTGACCACATTGCCGAATCGTCGGAACGCCGCCTCGTGGCCCCGGCGCGTGTCGGCGTCGTCGATCAGGTCGTCGTGCAGCAGCGACGCCGAGTGGAGCAGTTCCACACACACGCCCAGATCGACGACGTGCGGCCACGCCGGGCCCTCCGGAGCTGCGCCCAGCAGCTGCGCGGACAGGTACGTGATCAGGGGCCGCGTGCGCTTGCCGCCCGCCGCGACCAGATCCTCACCGATCAGTTCGATGAACTCCACCTTCGAGCGCAGCACGCTTCTGAGCCGCGTCTCGAACGCGGCATCCGGCACGCTCAGGGCTGCCCAGGTGGTCACGTCCGGAGTATAGGAAATCCGCTCTAGGCAAACGTACCGCGTGCTGCTGTCCGCCAGGGCCGACGCCACCGCCGGACACGGTGCAGGACAACACGGTGCAGGACACTCCATCGGCCCGCGACCTCCGGATCACCCCCGCCTGGGGGATCGATCCCCACCCCTGCCCCGCATGAACGCTGTCGGGACGTTCTCCCTGCCCACCTGCCAGGGTGCCGTGCTACAACGTCAGCATATGGAAAGTGTCGTTGCCCTGTTCCGCGAACCCACCCAGGCCCAGCAGGCGCTCGAGGCACTGAAGACCGGCGGTTTCCAGCGCGATCATCTGGGCTTCGCCCTGTCCGACGTGGTCGCCGAGAACGACATCGCCCAGGCGACCGGCGTGAGCCCCGAGGCTGGTGCTCCCGGTGGCACCGGCAGCGTGATCAAGGGCGCGGTGATGGGCGTGGTCGGCGGCCTGCTCATGACCGTGCCGATCTGGGGGCTGCTGGGCCTGTTTTCTCAGACCCGCGTGTATGCCGAGGGCGGACTGCTGGGTGTGCTGTTCGGCGTCATCGGCGGCGCGGCGCTGGGCGGCCTGTTCGGGGCGCTGGCCGGCAGCGACCACGGCGACTACGTGAAGCTGCTGCGCACCATGGGCGTGCCCGCCGCACAGGCCGAGCGCTTCCAGGCGGCGCTGCACGGCGGCCACACCATGGTGATCGCCCGGGATCCCAGCGGCACCCGTGGCGACGAGGCCCTGTCCCTGATGCGCCGCCACGGCGCAGTGCGCCTGGAAGACGCCCTGGGCAGCGGGCAGATGCAGAGCGAACGCACCGGCCACTGAGCGCAGTCCCGTGCAGAACCGCCCCCAGCACCGTCAGTGCCGGGGGCGGTTCATGCTGTGGATGTCGCGGGGTCGTCCTCCGGCCACACCAGCGCGTCGTCCGTGGTCTGCGGCCAGCGCACTGGAAGCTCCAGCGACAGCCCTGGCCCGTCCAGCCGCCGCACCGGCACGACGCCCACGCCGCTGCCGCACAGCCACGCGCCGGTCATGCGCGGCAGGTCGGTGACCGACACGGCCCGCTGCACATGGGGCCGCCCCGCCAGGAACGCGGCGCGGGTCACGCCGGGCAGACCGCCTGCCGGGCACACCAGTTCGCCGTCCAGCTCCAGCAGCGGCGATGTGCGGCTGCCGTCCACGACGTGTCCCGCCGCGTCGGTCAGCCAGCCCTCGAAGGCGGGCGCGGCCTGCTGCGCGGCCAGCCGGTACGGCACATAGTTGCCGGTCTTGTGGACTCCCAGCTGCGGATGCACCTGCACGCCCGTGAGGCGCACGTCCACGCCGCCGACCGGCGGGAGACCCGGCGTCAGGGGCCGGTGCGACCAGAACGTGCCGGACGCCGTGACCGTGAGCCGCAGCAGGCCCCACGGCAGGATGTCCAGGTCGGGCAGCACGGTCTGTGGTACGGGCAGGCCCAGGAATGCGCAGGTGTCGTGCAGCCGGGCCAGGTGTGCGTCAGGCAGCAGGGGACGACCGTGGCGCGTGCGAACCGTCGTGAACGCGGACTCGCCGTGCAGCCACGCGGGGCTGTCCACACCCTCTGGCAGCGCCCTCACGACCGGGCCTGGGCGCTCAGGCGCAGCCAGTTGCCCAGCAGCACCCGGCCCGCCGGACTGAGCACGCTCTCGGGGTGGAACTGGACGCCCCACGCAGGCCGATCCGGGACGCGCAGGGCCATCACCTCGCCGCCGGCGCTGGTCGCGGTGACCACGGCATCTGGCAGGCCGCGCACGACCAGCGAGTGATAGCGCCCGAAGGCGGCCCCGGTCGGCACGCCCTCGAACAGGTCGGTACCGCCATGCCGCAGGGCCTCGGGTCGGCCATGCACGGGCGCGGCGCGTTCCACCTGCCCGCCCAGCACCTGCCCCAGCGCCTGATGACCCAGGCACACGCCCAGCAGCGGCACCCCCATCTCCAGGCAGCGGCGCGTGAGTGCCAGCGTGTTCCCGCTGGTGTCCGGCGTCCCCGGCCCCGGCCCCACCAGCACGGCGTCCGGGTGCGTGGCGAGCAGCGCGTCCACGTCCTCGTCCTGGGAACGGACGTCCACGTGTGCCCCCAGCGCGAGCAGGTCGTGCACGAGGTTCCACGTGAACGAGTCCCGGTTGTCGAGCAGCAGAACCCGTCCCCCCGGCCGCGCGGTCGCGGGCGGCGGTGCCCACGGACGGCCCGGCGCGGGCGGTGCGGGCGGCTGCGCGGGCCGCCCCGGCACACCGGCCAGCACGCTCAGCAGGGCCTGCGCCTTGTGTACCGTCTCCTGCGCCTCGCGGACGGGATCGGCGTCAATGACGATGCCGCCCCCGGCCCGCACCTTGACCTCCCAGCCGCTCGGGGTGCGCGTGAAGGCCGCCGTGCGGATCAGGATGTTGATGTCCACCACCGGCCCGCTCACCAGACCGAAGCCCCCCGTGTACCACCCGCGCGAGCCGGGTTCCAGCGCGGCGATGGCCTCCATGACCCGTTCCTTGGGCGCCCCCGTGATCGTGCCGCCGGGGAAGGTCGCGGCCAGCACCTCCGGTAATGTCACGCCCTCCCGCGCCCGTGCCCGCACCTCCGAGACGAGGTGCATGACGTGGCTGTAGCGCTCGACGAGCATCAGGTCGGGCACCGTGACCGTGCCCGGCGCGGCCACCCGGCCCAGGTCGTGCCGCACGAGATCCACCAGCATGGTGTGCTCGGCGGTCTCCTTGGGACTGGTGCGCAGCTCGGTCTCGAAGGCGGCGTCCTCGGCGGGCGTGTCGCCCCGGCGGCGCGTGCCCGCGATGGGCCGGGCGCTGACCGTGCCGCCGTCCCATCGCACCAGCCGCTCGGGGCTGCACGACACGATGGCCTCGTCACCCAGATCGGCGAAGACCATGAAGGGGCTGGGATTCACCTCGCGCAGGCGCAGGTACGCGGCCAGCGGGTCGCCGGTCGCGTGGGCACGCACGCCCCGCGACAGGTTCACCTGATAGACCTCGCCCGCCCGGATGAGTTCCTGCACGGCATGGACACCTGAGACGTAGTCCATGTCGTCCTGACCGAACGGCCCGACGTGCAGCTCCGGTACCAGCAGCTCCGGCACACTGCCCCCGCTGCCCGTCAGCACGGCCGCCCAGTCCACGTGCGGCTCGCCCACCACCTCCAGCGTGCCGCCCTCCCGATCCCACACCAGCCCCGAGGGGTAGTGTCCCCACCACATCGCCGCGCCGTTCTCCTCGTGCGCCGCGAGGCCGAAGGTGCGGGCCGCGCCGTACTTCAGGCCGCCCAGCCACGCGGGAAAGACGCCGGGCGCCGTGGGCCGGTCGGGCAGGTGGGTCTGCACCTGCTCGGGCCACGCACTCAGGAAGGAGTACCGCCCGTATTCCACCACCGGCCCCAGCGATTCCAGCAGCACCACACCGGGCGCGTCCAGGCCACGCAGTCGGCGCAGCACGTCGGCGGGCGAGGGCAGGGCGGTGCTCACGCGCCGGATTCTAGGGCCAGGAGGGGGGGAAGAGCAGTCAGCGGGGGGCCTGGCCGTGCAGCGGACTGAGGGGGTAGTCCGCTGCACGGCCAGGCCCCCCAGGGGAGGTGCCCGAAGGGCGGAGGGGTTCACGCCGCCACACCCTCGCCCCCTGCACCGTTTCCCCGACCACCGGCGCAATTCCTTACACTTCACCCGGGATTCCGCGCTAGACTGCCGGTATGTGGGTGTCCACCAAAGCCCAGTACGGCCTGCGTGCGCTGATCGAGATCGGTCGGCACGACGGCGCGGCCGTGCCGCTCAAGGACGTGGCCGAGCGCCAGGGCATCAGCCAGCACTACCTGGAGCAGATCGCCAGCAACCTGCGCCGCGCGGGGTTCATCCGGAGCATCCGGGGAGCGCACGGTGGCTACCGGCTGGCCCGCCCCGCCGCCGAGATCAACGCCTACGACGTCGTGACGGCCATGGAGGGCAGCATCGCCCCGGTGTCGTGCGTCGAGGACGACCACACCTGCGACCACCAGAACGTGTGCGGCACCCAGGGCCTGTGGCACCGCGTGGACACCGCCCTGCGCGACGTGCTGGGCGGCACCACCCTGGCCGACCTGATCGTCGAGAGCGAGCAGCAGCAGCACGCCCGGCTGGTGCAGCTCGAACCCATGTTCACCCGCGCCTGAGCGGTCAGCACACCTGCGCACTATCCTGACAGGCGATGTACCGCTCGCTTGCCAAGCCGCTGCTGTTCCGCCTGGACGCGGAACGCGCCCACCACCTGACCCTGGGAGCCCTGGAGGCCGCGTCCCGGGTGCCCGGCTGGCCTGTGCTGGCCCGCACCGTCACCGCCCCGCAGGGCACCCGACTGGCCCAGACCGTGTGGGGGCAGACCTATGCCTCGCCGGTGGGCCTCGCGGCGGGGCTGGACAAGAACGGTGTGGCGGTGCCGGCCTTCGGGGCGCTGGGCTTCGGCTTTCTGGAGGTCGGGACGGTCACGCCCAGGCCGCAGCCCGGCAACGACCGGCCCCGCCTGTTCCGTCTGCCCGAGGACGACGCGCTGATCAACCGCATGGGCTTCAACAACGCCGGGGCCGACGCGCTGTATGGGCGGCTCACGGCGCTGGGCACGCGGCCGGTGCCGGTCTGGGCGAACATCGGGAAGAACAAGGCCACCGCCAACGAGGACGCCATCGCCGACTACCTGACGTGCGTCCGGGTGCTTCAGGACGTCGCGGACGCTTTCGTCGTGAACGTGAGCAGCCCGAACACGCCGGGTTTACGCGCCCTCCAGGCCGCCGGGGATCTGGAAGTCCTGCTGCGGGCCGTGGTCGCGGAGGTCGAGGCCGGGCGCGTCCGCACGCTGCGCCACCCACCCGTTCTGGTGAAGCTCGCCCCGGATCTGCACCCGGACGACTTCGGGGCGAGCGTGCAGGCCGCGCTGGACGCCGGGGCCCAGGGGGTGATCGTCAGCAACACCACACTGAGCAGAGACGGGCTGACCCACCCCAACCGCGAGCAGGCGGGCGGCCTGAGCGGCCGGCCCCTGACCACGCGCTCCACCGCCCTGGTGCGCGACGCCTACCGGATCACACGCGGCCGGATTCCCGTCGTGGGCGTGGGCGGCATCTTCACCGCGCAGGACGCCTACGACAAGCTGCGGGCCGGCGCCCATCTGGTCGAGGTCTACTCTGCCCTGATCTACCGGGGGCCGGGCCTCGTGCGGGAACTGAACCGGGGGCTGGGTGCGCTGCTGGAGCGCGACGGCGCGCAGAGCGTGGCCGATGTGGTCGGTGTGGACGCCTGACCCATCGTCTCCTCCCCTGCTAGCCTGCACGCCATGAAGATCCTGGTGGTCGGCGGGGCGGGGTACATCGGGTCGCACACGGTGCGGCAACTGCGGGCGGCGGGGCACACGGTGGTGGTGCTCGACAACCTGAGCAGCGGGCATCCGGAGGCCCTGCCGGGAGACGTGGAACTCGTCCGGGCCGACCTGCTGGACGCCGGAGCCGTGAAGGACACCCTGATCCGCACCCAGCCCGACGCCGTGATCCACTTTGCCGCGCTGATCGAGGTCGGCGAGAGCATGCGTGCCCCGGCGCGCTACTACCGCAACAACGTGGTGGGCAGCCTGAACCTGCTGCAGGCCATCGTGGACACCCGCAAGATCCCGCTGGTGTTTTCCTCAACGGCCGCCGTGTACGGCACCACGGACGCCGTGCCGATCCCCGAGGACGCCGCCATGCAGCCCGAGAGCGTGTACGGCGAGACCAAGCTGATGACCGAGCGCATGATCCACGCCTTCCACACGGCGCACGGCCTGCCGTACACCATCCTGCGGTACTTCAACGTATGCGGCGCGTCGCCGGCCGGGGACATCGGCGAGGCGCACGCGAACCAGACGCACCTGATCGAACTCGCGTGCCTGACGGCGCTGGGCCAGCGCGAGAAGATGATGATCTTCGGCGAGGACTACCCCACCCCGGACGGCACGTGTGTGCGCGACTACGTGCACGTGCAGGATCTGGCCGACGCACACGTGCTGGCGGTCGAGGCGCTGGGCGCCGGGCGGCAGGACGCGGCGACCTACAACGTGGGGCTGGGCCACGGCTTCAGTGTGAAACAGGTGCTGGACGCGGTGGACGCCGTGACCGGCACGCCCCTGCCCCGCGAGATCGCGCCGCGCCGCGCCGGTGACCCCCCACGGCTGGTGGCGGATGCCACGAAGATCGTGCAGGAGCTGGGCTTCACGCCGCAGTTCACGGATCTGCAGACCATCGTGCAGACGGCGTGGGACTGGCACCGGGAGCATCCGCACGGGTTCAGGAAGTAGGCCGGTGTTTGAGTTCCACGGCTGGTTCGCCATCCGGGCGTCGGCGGCCTCTTTGGATGACGATGAGCATCATCAGAGCGAAGGCCAGATGATTGCGGCGCTGAGCGAGTTGATCAATGAGCTCCGTTGGACGGGGGGTGCCATGGATTCAATCCGGCACGACCAAAACGCCGTGATGGACTTCGGCTATATGAATGGCGAGTGCTTCCTGCATCTGCGAGGCTATAAAAATCATCGGATGTCGTACTGGGCGGATATACAGCACTTGCTGTCCTGGATCTGTCGTGAGGCTCCGGGCCTCATTTGGCTTGCTGTACTGGCGGGACGACGAGGGCGACGTGCCTGCCGGAGAGAACAATTTTCAAGTGATCGTAATGACTCGTGGACAGCTGACGACGCGCCTCGATCCCTTCCTGTCACCGACCATCCCAGGTACGGAAGACGCCTGGGATGGACACTCATAACGGCTTGAGACTGAGTTTGACCTTCCCCACGATCCACTACCCTGCGGGTATGACTTCCCCCGGTTCTGACTTGAGCGCCCACATCCAGCGCGGCCTGAACGACCTGCGCGATCTGGTGGCCCTGCAGAGCGTGTCGGCGCAGGGCCGCATGCTCAGCGAGACCGCCGACGCCGTGCAGCTCCTGTTGGAGGCCGAGGGCTTCCGCGTGACCATGCACCCCGGTCAGGTGGCCCCGGTGCTGGTCGCCGAGGCGGGCGAGGGGCCGTTCACGCTGCTGATCTACAACCACTACGACGTGCAGCCGGAAGACCCGGCCGACCTGTGGGAGAGCCCGCCCTTCGAGCTGACCGAACGCGGTGACCGTCTGTACGGGCGCGGCGCGAGCGACGACAAGGGCGAGTTCGTGAGCCGTCTGGCGGGCCTGCGTGCCCTGCGCGAGCGCCACGGCGGTGCGCTGCCCCTGAAGGTGAAATGGCTGCTGGAGGGCGAAGAAGAGGTCGGCAGCCCAAGCCTGGAGGGTTTCGTGCAGGAACACGCGGCCGAGCTGAAGGCCGACGGCGTGTGGTGGGAGTTCGGCTCGATCACTCCAGAAGGCCGCCCGGTGCTGTACGCGGGCCTCAAGGGCATCGTGTGCGTGGAGCTGCGCTGCCGCGTGGCCGCGAGTGACCTGCATTCGTCGACCGGCGCGGTCGTGGACAACCCCCTGTACCGGCTGGCCCGCGCCGTCGCGTCCCTGCGGGACGAGGACGGCACCGTCACCATTCCCGGCTTCCACGACGACATCCGTCCCGAGAGTCCGGCCGATCTGGACGCCATTGCCGCCCTGCCCGGAGACGGCGAGGCGCTGATGGACGGCTACGGCGTCACCCGCCGTCTGGGTGCTCCGCAGGACTTCCACCACCACATGAACTTCAAGCCCGTGGTGAACGTCAACGGCTTCCATGGCGGCTACGGGGGACAGGGCAGCAAGACTGTGCTCCCCGAGGGAGGCATGGTGAAACTCGACTTCCGGCTGGTGCCGGATCAGGATCCTGCGAAGGTCGTGCGGCTGCTGCGGGCCCATCTGGACGCCCAGGGCCTGGACGACATCGAGATCGTCGAACTGGAGAGCCACCAGCACCCGTCGCGCAGCGACCTGAGCAGCCCTTTCGTGCAGACCGCCGCCCGCGTGGCCGAGCAGGTACACGGCCACGCCCCCCTGCTGCACCCCAGCTCGGGTGGCAGCGGCCCCATGCATCCCTTCATGCAGCACGTCGGTGCCCCCGTGATCGCCATGGGCATCGGCAACCCGACCGGCCGGGTTCACGCGCCCAACGAGAACATCCTGCGCCGCGATTTCGAGAAGGGCGTGGAATTCGCCGTGGAGTTCATGGACGCCCTGGCGAGGGGGTAGGACGGGGCGCTGACCTCAGGCTGCGTTCCCGGAAAGGGATTTCGCGCATGGAGTCAACGTCAACTGCAGTACGGACGGCGTTGCCGTCCACCCCCCTCTGCTTCGCAGCTCTTCGAGTCCCAGCCTCTGCACGCAGCTCTCCAAGTCCCCTGCAAGGGGGGAGGGGTTCAAAGACGAGGCCCCCTCCCCTGCCCCTGACCGAATGCCATCGGGCGCGAAGCGCACGGGCGGTGACGGCGCAGGCGCGGAGGGCAGGGACGCTACCCCTCGCCAACGTCAATCACATGACCGACGGCGAGTCAGGCATGGCGACGACATGCCGAGCGCAGCGCTTCGCTCCCCCCTGCCCTCCGGGTAGGGGGGCTGGGGGGGTGGGAAATCAGTGAAAATTACGCCCCGTACTTGTTCAACTTCAGCGCATTCGCCATCAGCAGCGGCATCACGTCCGTGCCCCGGCGCAGGCCCAGGCTGCCGCGCAGCGCCTCGTCCTCGGTGTAGCGGGTGGCCGCGTCCTTGCGCCCGTACTGGCTGTGGATCAGCAGCGGAACGGGATGCCACGAGTGCGTGGCGAGCTTGCTGGGCGTGCTGTGGTCACCGACGATGGCGATCACGTCGGGATTCAGGGCCAGCAGCTGGGGCAGGAGCTGGTCGAAGAGTTCGATCTTCTTGACCTTGGCCTGGAAATCGCCGTCCTCGCCGGTGCTGTCGGTCTTCTTGACGTGGAAGTAGAAGAAGTCGTACTTGCTCCAGTTATCTGTCAGGGCCTGCACCTTGCCGTCCAGCGCGTCTTCGTGGCCCTCGACCGTCAGGACATCCATGCCGACCAGGCTGGCCAGCCCCTTGTACATGGGGTAACTGGCGATGCACGCGGCCCGGAGCTGGTAGGCGTCGTCGAAGCTGGGGAAGTGGGGCACGTCGCTGTAGCCCCGGAACAGGACGCCGTTGACCTGCGACTCGCCCTGCAGGGCGGCCTCGGCCCGCGTGACGAAGGCGTTGACCAGGTCGGCAGTCTTCACGCTGGCGTCGTCGTGGGCCACGGCGGTCATGGGCTGCACGCCGGTGGCCTGCGGATCGACGTCGCTGAGGTTCGCTCCCAGCGCCGGGCCGCCATCTGCACGGAACACGACGACGAAGCGGTGCTCGCTCTCGGTGTAGATCTCGACCGGGGTGCCGTCGATGTCGGCAATGGCGGCGCGGAGCTTCCCGACGATCTCGGCGTTCTTCTCGTCGCTGGGGCGGCCGGCGCGGCGGTCGTCGACGATCCGGTCTTTGCCCAGGGTGGCGAAGTTGCCGCGCACGGCGACGTCACCCGCGCCCAGCTTCACGCCGATCCCCACGGCCGACAGGGCACCGCGCCCCACGACGTACTTCAGGGGGTCGTAGCCGAACAGGCTCAGGTGGCCGGGGCCGCTGCCGGGCGTGATGCCCGCGCCGACGAGTTCCACGGCCCCGAGCTGCGATTCGCGGGCCAGCGCGTCGAGGTTGGGGGTCTTCGCCGTGGCGAGTTCGGTATCGCCGTTCAGTTCCAGCGGCAGGCCGCCGATCCCGTCGAGCACGACCATCAGGATCTTGCTGTCGGTCTTCTTGGCGAGGTCACGGATGGTGTCCAGCAGGTCGCTCATGCGGGTAGTGTACGCCGGACACCAACAGCCCTCCGTCAGGCATATGCGCAGGCCCAGGGGTGACGCGCCGCGTCAGGGCGTACGGCTCAGCGCGAGTTCAGGAAATCGAGGACGCGCCGGGTCAGCACCTCGGCCGCCGCCGCGTCGTAGGACGGCAGGCTGCGGTCTGCAAAGAGGTGCTGGTCGCCCGGATACAGGAACAGTTCGGCGTCCGGCACCGAGGCCACCAGATCGCGGGCCGCGTCGATGTCGCCGTCCTCCACGAAGAAGGGGTCAGCGTCCATGGCGTGGATCTGCACCGGCACGCCGTCCGGCCACCCGCCGAATTCGGAGGCGGGCACGCAGGCGTGCAGCAGCAGCGCCCCGCGTGCGCCGGGGCGGGTCTGCGCGAGCTGCTGCGCGGGCATGACACCCATGGAAAAGCCGACATAGACGAGGCCGTCGGGAAGGCCGTCGGCCGCCCGCACGCCGCTGTCCAGCAGGGCACCGAAGCCCACGTCCCTGGCGTATCCGATCCCGGCCTCCAGGGTGTCGAAGGTGCGGCCGTGGTACAGGTCGGGCGTGTGTACCACGTGCCCGGCACTGCGCAGATCGTCTGCAAAGGCGAGGAATCCGGCCGTCTGGCCCTGGGCGTGATGAAACACGAGAAGTTCAGCCATGCCCACAGTCTGGGCGCAATAGCCGTCAGCCTGTGACGGCTATTGCACCACAGCGCATCCAAACACCGGCCGGAACCCGGCTGCCGCCCGTCCTGGCCTGCCCCGCGACAGGAACAGGGCCACCCCGGATCCGGGTGGCCCGCTCCCGAGCTCTCTCACAACAGATTTCAGAGGTGGTGAGGGTCGCCCCGGGTACCTCTGAAACGAGCGAAACGAGTCCCTGACATGACAGCGGCCTCCGTGGAGCCCTGGGGCATCTGTTCAGCCCCGGGGTGGAACTGAACGCCGAACACCGCTGTCAGCGGCCGTCGATCCGGCCGTCGGCGGCGTCCGCGACGGTGTCGTCAAAGCTCCTGACCACGTCCTCGGCCTTCGCCTCGGCGGCGTCCTCGGTCATGGCAGGCTTGCGGGTCGCCAGGAACGTGCCGATCACGGCGATCGCGGCCATGACGCCCCAGAACAGCACCGGGGCCATGTGGAAGGTCGGCACCGACGGGTAGACCTCGTGCGCGGCCTCCAGCGTCTCCACACCCAATTTCACGGCGATCCAGCCCACCAGGGCATACGCGACGTTGTCCATGGCCGGATAGCGGTTGAGCAGCTTCAGGAACACGGTCGCCGCGATCCGCATCAGGATCAGGCCGATGATCCCGCCGATGACCACGATGGTCAGGCCCTGCTCACGCGGCATGCCGCGCGGGATGAGCGCCACGCCCGCCAGGATGGAATCGACCGAGAACGCGAGGTCTGTGAGGTTCAGCAGCACGACCGTGGCCCAGAAGCCGCGTCCCTTCGCCTGACCGGAGGCCTCATCCTCGGTGCTGCGGTGCTTGACGAAGTGCGAGATGGCGAGGTACGCCAGGTACGCGGCCCCGAAGGCGCGCAGCCACCAGTATTCCAGGATGTAGCTGGCGAGCAGCACACCCAGGATGCGCAGGACGACCGCGCCGCCGATGCCGTAGGCGAGCGCCTTGCGCTGGAGTTCGCCCTTGAGGTGGCGCACCATGACGGCCAGCACCAGGGCGTTGTCGGCCGAGAGCAGGCCCTCGAGGAGCACCAGGGTGCCGAGGATCGCCCAGAATTCGGCGTTGACGGGGGGCATCTGCAGGCCGAACATCAGCGGCCTCCGGGCGTGCCACGGAAGGGCAGCAGGGTGGGGAGTTCTGACATGTTCCTTGGTTCCTCTGGCCCCACAGCGCCCTCGCAGGGCGCTCAAGAGGCGCGGTGATCGCCCCACAATAGAGCACCGCCCGGTGCAGCGGCCACACGCCGGATGAACGTTTTGCACCAAAACAGTGCGGCCCGGAGGGTGGGGGGCGCCGTCCGTTCAGCCGGGCAACTGACCGGTGTCGTCCAGCACGGGGTACGGGCGGCCCTCGGCACGGCATGTGGCCGCCAGTTCCGGGTACGCCCACTCGAAGGCGCGGCCGCGCAACTGCGCCGGGGACAGCTGCGGCGTGTCGTACATCCCGGCCGCCAGGCGCTGGCGCTGCGCCTCGAACAGGATGGTCGCGGCGGCCACCGACACGTTCAGGCTCTGCACCATGCCGAACATGGGAATGACGATGTTGCCGTCGGCGGCGTCTGCCGCCTCGTCGCCGACACCCCACTTCTCGGCCCCCAGCAGGACACAGGTGGGGCGCGTGTAGTCGGCGTCTCGGTAGTCCACGCTGCGCTGCGACAGGTGGGTGGCGAGCACCTGCACACCCTGACCCTGGAGATCGCGCACGGCCTGCACGGCGCTGGCGTGTCGCTGCACCGACACCCATTTGTGGGCACTGCCGGACGTGGCGTCGAAGGTCTGGCCCTGGAAGTCGAGTTCGCGGCCGTCGTCGGGCGGCACCGCGTGTGCCTCCAGCACGCCCACAGCGTCACAGGTGCGGATGATCGCCGACAGGTTGTGGGGCTTGTTCACCTGATCCATCAGGACGGTCAGGGTGGGTTGGCGCTTGCTCAGCACCCGCAGGATCTTGGCGTAACGCTCCGGGGTCATCGGGGGCAGCGTAGCGCAGCCGGCGGCCGGCCCGGCCCGATCACGGGTTGATCACGCCCGGTGGCGATACTCGAACTCCACAGACAGCCGACCTGCTCCGGGGGGAGGGGCCGACACCGAGACCATATCCATGCCGGCACCCTGCCGGGTTCGACCACGGGGGAAGACATGCACAACCCGCCCAAGCTCCGCGTGACCCGCATCATCTGTGACGACGACCATGCCACCGCACCGACGAGCCCTGCCCCACACGTCTGGACGGCGCAGTTCCGGCCGGGGGCCGACGGATCAGCGGACGGGTGCGGCGCCGCCGAGTGCAGCCAGGCCCCGCTCGACCGCCTGCCGGTGGTGCCGGGTCTGGTAGGCGGCCATGCGTAGCCAGTCCAGCGCGTCGAGCTGACCCATGAACGGGTGATAGAAGGTGCGGCCGGGATCGGCCGGGGCCGCCACCGCCAGCAGGTCACGGGTAGCCGCGTGGCGCTCCAGCAGCTGCTCGGGCGTCTGGTCGCCGGTCGGAATGGTGCTGGCCGGAGCCTGGCGCTTCCCGTTTTCGTACTCGCCGGGCACCTGTGGGGGCTGGCGGATCTCCTTGTCCGACCGCAGCAGCCGCACCAGCCGGCCGGTACCCTCGTTGATGATGATCGCGTGCTCCAGCTCCTGTGCAGGCGTCCACCCGCGGCCCGGCTGCACCGTGTTCCAGTGCGGCTCGGCCGCGCGGATCACGGCCCCGAAGGCGTCGAGTTCACGGTGCATGCGGCTGACCAGATCGTCCGGGGTGGGATACGCGGCGCGCAGCGCGGCCATCTGCTCCTGCTCGGTGGGTGGGGTGTCTCCGTGCTGTGTCATGACCGGAGTGTACGCCGCGTCCGGTTACGCCCTGGAGGCAAGAGGTTTGTGACAGTGCCTGACTACGCTGACGCTGACACGTCATTCGCCGCATGCGGCCCCCAGGAGAACACCCTTGTACGAGGCCACCCCCACCGAGCAGCTGTGCACAGCCCTGCGTTACCAGCGGAACTTCGCTCTCCTGTTGCTGGCCCTGGGCGGGCTCCTGCTGATCCTCGTTCTGACCGGCCCGCCACCCCCTCCGCTGTATGCCACCCTGACCCCGGATCCCCGCCCAGAGGAACTGATCCAGAGCATCTTGACGGTGATCATCGGCGGCAGCTCTCTGTTCTACTCGGTCAGCCTCACGTGGGCCGTGACACACGGACACGGACGCCGTGCGTGGCCCTGGCTCTGGGTCAATGCCGTGCTGCTGCTGACCCTGGTTCCGATCGGCATGGTGATTGGCTTCAAGCAACTCACTGCGCTCAAAGAGCCCACGATGCGCCAGGCCCTAACATCAGCCTGAGATTCAGTTCCTGGCCCGCAGGTACAGCGCCGCGCCGTCCCCGCGCCGGCTCTCGGTCAGGTCGCCCCGCGCCGCCAGGTATTCGGCCAGCGCCCCGGTCTGGTCGAGCAGCAGCAGCGCCTGCACCGCCTTCAGGCGCGGATTGACCGCATGCATGAGGTCGTGGACGGTCTGCGGTTCGCCCGCCGCCTCCAGCACCCCATCCAGCTTGTCGGCGTACCGCGAGCGCAGCGCCCCGATCCGCTCCCGCCACTGCGGCATCGGGCCGTCGTGGCCGCCCAGGGCGACGGTCACGCCCGCCAGCGCCTCGGTTCTGTCCAGCGACGCCAGGTAGTGCGCCAGCCCCGCGCCCGGCTGCATCCGCTCGGGCATGAGCGGCGGAGAGTTGTGGGGCAGCAGGTGGTCGGCGCTCAGGAGCACGTCGTCCACGCGCAGGCAGATCTGTGAGCCCTCGTGGCCGGGCGTGTGGATGACCGTGAACACGTCGTCCAGCACGTCGCCGTCATGCAGGGGCGTGTCCACACGGACGCCCGACGGCAGCAGGAGGTTCCCGGCGCGGCGGCGCAGGCGCGTGGCGTAGTCACTGTCTGGCGGGATGCCCGCCCACGTCAGCTGGGCCTCTATGCCCGCCAGCCCCGCGTCCCGCCGTGCCTGCGGGTGCTCGATGGTCGGCACGGCGGTGTGGAAGGCGGCGAGCGGCGCGGTGGTCAACGTACGCACGAACGGCAGCCCCGCCACGTGATCCGGGTGCGGGTGCGTGACGACGATCCGCGACAGCGTGTCCCACGACCACGCCTCGCCATGTTCCGTGCGGACGGCCTCCAGACCGGCGCTCAGGGCGGCAGTGCTGCCCTCGTGGCTACCGCCGACATCGACCAGTGCGGTGTAGTCCGGCCATTTAGGGTCGCCACGTACGACCAGAAAGACATTGGTCGGCAGGTGCGGGAAGGCAGGTACCGTGACGGTATACACGCGGGTTCCGCCGGACGTGACGTGGCGGACAGGGAGCAGGGAGTCAGGCACCATCACCCCGACTGTGCCACAGCGTCCGGCCCCCACTGCCGCGCGTACTTCTCAATGTCGAACTTGCGCCTCAACCCGCCCGCGTTCATGTAGCGCACCATGCCGAAGACCGGGCGGCGCTGCCACGGGCGGTCGTGCAGGCCCAGCACCCAGCCCAGCCCGGCCCAGGAATTGGGATCGCGGCCGTCCTGCTCGTGGCGGTTGTTCAGCCAGACCAGGGTGGCGTAGGCCGTGCGCGGATCCGGCGTCCATTCCAGCACCTTCTTGCCCCAGTACATCCGCATGTAGTTGTGCATGCGGCCAGTGCGCGTCATCTGGCGCTGGGCGGCGTTCCAGTACGGGTCGTGGGTCTGGGCGGCATCGAACTCCTCGCGTGTGTACATGTACTCGCGCCGGTCGCCCGCGTGCTCCTCCAGGGTGGCGCGGGCCCAGACGGGCAGGCCCTCGTAGCGGTCATACGCGGGGTTGAAGGTGCACAGGTTGAAGCTCAGCTCGCGGCGCACCACCAGTTCCTCTAAAAAGGCGTCCGTGCCGGGGCCGGCGTGTTCGCGTGCGCTCAACGCGGCGCTCAGCGGCGAGAGGTGGCCGTAGTGCAGATACGCGCTCAGGCGGCTGCTGCCGTCCACGGTGGGGTCATTCCGGCGCGTGGCATAGGTCTCCAGCTTGCGCGTCACGAAGTCTTCCAGCATATCCAGCGCGGCGTTCTCGCCCCCTTCCTCGTGGCCGGGTGGGACGCTGTGGTCGATGGGCAGGGTAGCGGTCAGAGCCGCCGGGTCGCCCACGTCCAGGCCGGCGTCCCAGTCGCGGGTGGTGCGCTTCAGGTCGTGATTCTCCAGCGGCACCAGGTAGTCCGGCAGCAGCCGGTGGATCTTCGGGCGGATGGTGCGGGCCGCGAATTCCTGCCGCTGACTCACGGTGTGGACGGGAATCACGGCCTCGGACTCGACCTGCACCAGGGGCACGTCCAGGCGCTGTGCAAGCCACTGCCGCCACTCGCGCTGGATGCGTACATGGCCGACATCGGTCACGACCAGGGCCGCGCCCTGTGCCGCTGCGTCCAGGGCCACCTGGGGCGGAGAGCCCAGGCCCACGCGCAGGGGAATGCCCCGCGCCGCGAGGTTTGCCCGGAGGTCGCGCAGCCCTTCCAGCAGGAACTGGAAGTGGCGGGCGTTGGCCTCGGGGTAGTCGGGGGTCAGGCCAAAGACCGCCACCAGCGGCAGGCCCACGCGGTTGGCCTCACGTACCGCGTATTCCAGCGCGTGGTTGTCGCGCGTGCGGACACTGGCCTGCACCCACAGCAGCACGAACCCTGCATTCGGGCCCTTCCGTACGGGCTCGCCGGGACGCAGGGGCTGGACGCGCGAGTCATGGATCATGGCGTCTGTTGTAGCGGAGGTCGGGTTCAGGGACGGTATGCGGGCTGACGCGGAGGGGCGGGATGAGTCCACCAGACCTCAGGGATGGCACAGTCAGCAGGGTGGGAATCTCGGTGACGCCGCTCGCGAACCCCTCCACCCCTGCGGGGCACCTCCCCTCCCTACGGGCTCTACGAGTCCAGGGGAGGCAAGGAAAACGCCGTGACACACGTTCCTGGCTCCTCTGAAGCGAAGCTGGCTGCGCAGCTGACTGAGGGGTTCGCCCGCAGGCCAGCCTCCTCCCCTACCCCCCCGGCAGGCGCCGCACCGGCAACCTGACCCAGCCCTGGCGCGACAGCCAGCGCAGCGCGATCACGACCGCAGACCCCGCGAACTGCGCCTGAAAGGGCGTGACGTGCGGGTACAGCGCCCAGACGGTGAAGGCTCCGGCAGCGGCGGCGGTGGCGTACAGCTGATCTCGGCGGTACATCACTTCCGGCACCTCGTTGGCGATCAGGTCGCGGATGATGCCGCCACCCACGCCCGACAGCATGCCGGCGAAGACCACGCCCAGCGGCCCCAGCCCGAAATTGATGGCCCCCACCGCCCCGGACGCCGCGAACAGCGCCAGACCCACCGTGTCGAACACGCTCAGGGTGCGCTCGAAGCGGGCCAGACGCTCGCCGACGGCGAAGGCCAGGGCGGCGCCGACCAGGGCAGCCCACAGGTAGGTCTCGTCGCGCAGGAACAACGGGGGGGTCTGACCGGTCAGGGTGTCGCGGATCGCGCCGCCGCCCACGGCGGTCACGCAGCCCAGCACCAGCACGCCGAACAGGTCGAAGCGTTTGCGCACCCCCAGCAGCGCCCCGGACATCGCGAAGGCCAGGATGCCCGCCAGATCCAGCGCCCGCAGGCCAGCAGCCAGGGTGATCGGTGACCACGCGAGTTCGTGCACGGTTCCCACTGTACCGGGGGCCGCACGGCACCACACACGGCGCGTTCTGTTTCAGGCAGAATGGGGAAGCCATGGCCCGAGTCAAGACGAAAGAGACCCCCACCGCCCCGTCCTCGCCGTACGCGCACCTGGACGCCTTCGACGCCCTGATGGCGACCGCCGGCGTGGACAGCCGCGTCCGGGCGCTGGCCGACAGCGGGGCCGACACCCCCACCATGAACGCCGCGCTGACCGAGGCGTTGACCCAGGCACAGCGCCGCTGGGGGCTGGGCCTGCACCACCTGCGGCACGCCGCCGAACTGGTCGAGGGGGACGACGGCGGGGCCGACATCGCCCTGCTGACGGACGGGGCCCGCACGGCGCTGGTCAGCAGCGGTTCGGCGGCGATCGCACAGGCCTACGCGCCCATGCAGGCCCTCGACGAGCGCGGCCTGAGCCTGTGGGGCGCGCTGGGCGAGGGCCACCGGGTCAGCGCCGAGGCGCCCATGGCGACCCTGAAGGCGGTGATCGAGGAGGCCCGTGACTTCGAGACGCACTGGATGCCCGCCCGCGGCGGCGCCCTGAGCCGCGCGTGGCGCAGCGGCGAGACCCTGCACGTCGAGGTCGCCCGTCCCGCGTCGCCCCAGGAGGCCCTGTCGGACGCCGCGTGGGACGTGATCACCAGCATCAAGGACCGTACTTTCCAGCGCGAGCTGATGGCCCGCAGCGAGGAGGTCGGCCTGCTCGGGGCGCTGCTGGCCGCCCGGCACGCCGGGGCCGGCGCGAACCTGAGCCGACTGCCCGAGGCGCACTTCACGGTGCAGGCGGTCGTCGTGACGCAGGAGGGAGCCGACGCCCGCAGCGCGGAGAGCTACCGCACGGCCCTGCGTACCGCCCACGCGGAACTGGAGGAGCACCAGGCCGGCACCACGCGCATGCTCGCGCAGGTGCTCAAGCACGGCCTGCGGGAGAACTGAGCACCGCCGTGCCACCCACCGCACGGCCATGAACCGCGTTCACCCACACCGGCCATGGTCGTGAACGGTGCGGCCCATGACGTGATCTATGCGGCATTGTGTGCCGCCGGTGAAAGGAGGATGTAAGCGCCCGCCGGTCACACTCCTGGACATGACTGGACGACACCTCCAGAGCACGGGACTGATGACGGTCGCGGCGATCCTAGTGTCCAGTGCCCTGAATTACGCGTATACGCTGCTATTGGGGCGTGTGCTGGATGCCGAGGGCTACGGGGCCTACGCGAGCTTCACCTCGCTGTTCATGATCGCGGCGGCACTGCCCGTGGCCTTCCAGCAGGCCCAGACGCGCCGCTCCGACGGCCGACTGTCCCGGATGGGCGTGACCTGGGGAGCGCTGGCCGGAGCGCTGCTGCTGCTCGGGGCCGTCTCGCTGGGGCCACTGCTGGGCGTGCCGGCCGCGTGGATGGTGGGCTTTGCCGTGATCCTGCCGGCGCTGGTGCTGCTGGGCGCGTGGCGTGGCGCGGCCCAGCGCGACGGCCGCGTGTCGGCCTTCAGCGGCAGTCTGGTCGCCGAACACGGGCTGAAGATCGTGCTGACCATTCCGCTGCTGCAGGTGATGGACGGCCCGGCCGCCGCCGTCGCCGCGACGCTGGCCGGCGTGCTGCTGGCCCTGCCGCTGGTGAGACCCGCCGCGCCGGACACGGGCCCCCGGATCCGCACGGACGCGGCCGTGCCGCCCCTGGCCCTGGCCGCCGCCAGCCAGTCCGCGCTGCTGTACGGCGACGTCCTGCTGGGCGGGATGCTGCTGACGGCCGGCGACGCCGGGGCGTACGCCGCCGCCGCCACCCTGGCCCGCGTGGTGTTCTTCGCCGGCTGGGCCGTGCAGGTGGCCGTGTTCCCGCTGGTCGCCCGCGGCGACGGTGCCCCGGGCCGCCTGCTGGGCACCGCGCTGGGCGGCACGCTGCTGCTGGCGGGCACCCCGGCCCTGCTCTTCACGCTGTGGCCGCAGACCTGTGCGGCCCTGGCCTTCGGTGCCACCGTGGGTGCCCAGGTGGCGGCCCTGCTGCCGGCGTGTGCGCTGGGCACGCTGCTGCTCACGCTGGGAGGCACCGTGGTCAATCACCTGCTGGCCGGCGGCAACGCCGCCACCGTGGGCCGCAGCGCCGCCCTGTACGCGGGGAGCGCTGCCGTCCTGACCGGGCTGGCCGTGGCCCTGGGCACCACGCCGTCGGCCCTGGCCGTGGCCGCCCTGGTCGGCAAGGGGCTGCTGCTGCCGGCCGCGTTCCTCGTCCTCCTGAGCACCGTCACCCGGAGACCCCTGTATGTCCTACGCTGAGTTTGAGCGCTGGCGCGACACGCCACTGCCGCACGTCACCCTGAGCATCGTCATTCCCGCCTACAACGAGGCCGAGCGCATGCTGCCCACCCTGGCGGCCTTCGCGGTGGCCGTGAGCGGCCTGAACGAGCCGTGGGAACTGATCCTGAGTGACGACGGCAGCCGCGACGGCACCGCGACCCTGGCGCGCGGCCTGGGCTGGGCGAACCTGCGGGTCATCGAGCACGCGAACACCGGCAAGGGCGGCGCGGTGCGCCGGGGGGTGCTCGCGTCCCGCGGCGACCTGGTGCTGTTCGCCGACGCCGACAATTCCACGCCCATCGAGGAGCTGCCGCGCCTGATCGCGCAGATCCGTGCCGGGGCGCACATCGCCGTGGGCTCCCGCGCGGCGGGGGGAGCGGTCGAGGCCGGCAAGAGTGTGCTGCGCCGGGCCGTGTCCGGCACGCTGCGCTCGATCACGCAGTTCTCGACCGGTGTGCGGCTCCAGGACACGCAGTGCGGCTTCAAGCTGTTCCGGGGCGAGGTCGCCCGCGACCTGTTCCGCCGCCAGCGCATGGACGGCTTCTCCTTCGACCTCGAACTGCTGTACCTCGCCGCGCGCGACGGCCTGCGGGTGGACGAGGTGCCGGTCATGTGGGTGGACGCCCCGGACTCGAAGGTCGATCCCATCCGGGACGGGCTGAAGTTCCTGCGCGACATCGTCCAGATCCGCCGGGTGCACGCCCGGCGGGCACCCGAGACCGGTGGAGGCCTGCACATCGCGGTGGTCAGTGCGTATCCGCCTGGACGCCGCAGCCTGAACGAGTACGGCCTGCACCTGTCCCGCGTGCTCGCCGAGAAGCCCGAGGTATCGCACGTGACCGTCATCGCAGACCGGCTCCCGGCCGACAGGGCCGGGCAGGCCATCGCCGACGCGCCGAACGTCCGGCGGGTGTGGGCGTTCAACGATCCCCTGAGCGTGGTGAAGGTGCTGTGGGCTCTGCGCCGCGCCCGGCCCGACGCCGTGATCTTCAACCTGCAGATGGCGTCCTTCGGGGATCGCCGCGTGCCGGCCGCGCTGGGCCTGCTGACGCCCATGTTCGCCCGGCTAAGCGGTCTCCCGACCATCACGCTGCTGCACAACCTCTTCGAGACGGTCGACCTGGACACCGCCGGCTTCGGCGGGCACCCCCTGAAGACGGCGGTCACGCAGGCGTTCGGACGGGTCTTCACGCGGGCGCTGCTGGCGTCGACCCTGGTGGCGACCACGATGCCCCGCTACGTGAAACTGCTGCGTGAGCGGTACGGCGCACAGAACGTGTTCCTGGCCCCGCACGGCACCTTCCAGATCCCGCAGCCGCCCGAACCGCTGCCGCTGCTACCCACCGTGATGGCCTTCGGCAAGTTCGGGACATACAAGCGCGTGGAGGTGCTGCTTGACGCACACGAGATCCTGCTCGGCCGCAATCCGCAGGTGCGGCTGGTCATCGCGGGCAGCGACACACCCAACGCGCCGGGCTACCTGGAGGACGTGCGGCAGCGCTACGCCCACCTGCCGAACGTGACCTTCACGGGGTACGTCGCCGAGGACGCGGTGGCGGGGGTGTTCTCCGGCGCGACCGTCGTGGCCTTCCCGTATTCCGCCACGACCGGGTCGAGCGGCGTGCTGCACCAGGCCGGCGAGTTCGGACGCGGGGCGGTCATGCCGCGCATCGGCGACCTCGCCGACCTGATCGAGGAGGAGGGCTACCGCGCCGAGTACTTCACGCCGGACGACCCGGCCAGCCTGGCCGACGCCCTGTGGCGCGTGCTGTCCGATCCCCGGCACGCGGCGGCGCTGGGCGAGGCGAACTGGCGCGTGGCGTCTGGACTGCCGCTGGCGGACGTCGCGGACTGGTACCTGCTGCATCTCGAATCACTGGTTGACCACCCGGCCACCACGGCCGGCCCGAGGGGGGCAAACGCATGAACACCACACCGATCACCCTGAAGATCACGACGACTGCCCGGGGCGAATGCCGCGTGCTCAGCCTCGAGGGCCGGCTGGACGCCCACCAGGTGGGAGCACTCATCGACGCGGCCGAGCCGCTCGCGCCGACCACCCGGCTCGATCTGGGGGGCGTGAGCTTCATGGACTCCAGCGGTCTGGCGTCGCTGGTGCGCCTGAACCGCACCGCAGCGGCCCAGAACATGAAGCTCGAGATCCTGAATGTCCGCGACGCCGTGCGGCTGGCGATGGAGATCACCGGCCTCTACGCTGTGCTGCCTGTCGTGGACACCGGCCCGTCAGCCGGCGGCGCAGCCCATGGCTCGGTCTGAACCAGGGGCGCTGGGCGGCACGCCCGCTGCCCTGGAGACCGACGCGGTCTATGCCGATCTGCTCACGCAGGTCGCGGACATCAGCGATCAGGTCGTGTTCCTGCAGCGTCTGATCCCGCAGGTGCTGGGCATGACGACCGACGCCCAGGCCGCCGGCCTGGTGCAGGAGGCGGCGGCGCTGCTGAACACGCCCCGCGCCGCGCTGTTTCTCGACGGCCGATGGGTGGGCGGCGCGCCCGGATGGCTCCAGGGCTGTGCGGCACCGCAGCAGCCGCAGGTGCTGAGCACCGGGCGGGTCTACACCGGCCCGCCGTACCGGGACGCGTGGCGGCCCACCGCGCTGCTGAGCGTGCCCTTCCCGCGCGGCTGGGTGGCGCTGTGGGGCAAACGGCAGTTCCAGGCGGGCGAACGCCGACTGCTGGAGGCCTTCGTGAGCCTGCTCGACTCGGCGCTGCAGGCCGTGCAGGCCCGCCAGGAGGCCGAGCACCACGCCGCCGCCCAGCGCGACCGGGTGCAGGCCCGCGCGGTGTGGCGCCACGTGGTGCCCGAACAGCTCGACGATCCCCCCGGCTACCGCGTGGAGGTGCACTCGCAGCCGGCCAGCGATTTCGGCGGGGACTTCCAGTTCCAGGAGCGCGACTGGCTGGTCGTGGGCGACGTGAGCGGCAAGGGCCTGCCCGCCGCGATCCTCACGGCGATGTTCGCCGCCACGCTGCCGGTCGCCGCGCGGCGCGACGATCTGGCCGGCGCGCTGTCCGAGGCGCTGTACCGCCACCTGGAACGTGCGCAGGCCTTCTGCACGCTGGCGGCGCTGCGGCTGTCGCCGACCGGCGGCGTCCGCGTGCTGAACCTGGGCCACCCGCCCGCCCTGCTGCGGCGGGCCGACGGCACGCTGGAACGCTTCGCGGCCCAGGCCCCGCCGCTGGGCACCTTCCCGATCGAGGATCTGGCCGGCGTGCCGGTGTGGCTGCATCCGGGCGACCAGCTGCTGCTGTACAGCGACGGCCTGAGCGAGGCCGAGCGCGGGGACGGCGCCGCCGAGACCCAGCTCGGGCTGGACGCCGTGCAGCAGCTTGCACACGCGGCCACGACCCCACGCCGCTTCATCACGGGGGCGCTGCAGGCCCTGCACGGCTACCGCGTGATGGATGACCTGACGCTGCTGGCCGTGCAGCGCGACCCGGCGCAGCGCAGCGTCACGCTGACCCTGCCCGGCTCCCTGGACGTCCTGCCGGACGTGGGCGAGGCGCTGCGCCGCGTGGGCGGCGACGACCACCCGGCCAGGCTGGGCGCGGAACTGGCCGTGACCGAACTGGTCGTGAACGCGGTGGTGCACGGCGGAGCCACACGGATCACGCTGCGGGCCCACGCGGACGCCGACCACCTGTACGTGACGCTCCACGACGACGGCACGGCGCACGACCCGACCGCGCAGCCGACCGGCCCGGCCGGCGAACTGCGCGAACACGGCTACGGCCTGCTGATCGTGCGCCGCTGTACCGGGGTGTGGGCGTACGACCGCAGCGGCCCCCTGAACCGCCAGACCCTGCAATTCCGCGCCCCGGCACCCTGACTCCATCCCTCCCACCGCCCTGCCAGGAGACTTCCGATGAACATCACCGATCCCCAGCCCCGCGCCGACGGCCACGCGCTCCACGTGTCGGGACGGCTCGACGCCCAGACGGCCGCCACGTTCCGCAGCACCCTGCAGGCGCACCTCGCCGGTCACACCGGCCACCTGTACCTGAACCTCGCGGACGTGAGTTTCATGGATTCCAGCGCCCTGGCCGGGGTCGTGGCGACCCTCAAGGCGCTGCGGGCGCGGGGCGACGAACTGCGCCTGACCGGGGCCGGTCCGGCGGTCCGGGAACTGCTGTCCCTGACCCTGCTCGACCGCGTGCTGCCCCTGCGGGAGGATCTGGCGTGAGCGGGTGGATGCCCGCCAACATGACGCTGTTCGGACAGGTGACGGCCCAGCACATCCTGGTCATCGAGGACGCGCCCGCCATGCGGCTGCTGGTGCGGCACATCCTGGAACAGGCCGGGCACCACCCGGTCGTGGTGGGGAGCGTCCCCGACGCCCTGGCAGAACTCGAACTGGGCGTGGTCGACGTGATCGTCAGCGACCTGTACCTGCCGGGCCAGAGCGGCCTGGATCTGCTGCGCACCCTGCGCCAGCAGCCGGACGCGCCGCCGGTGGTGATGCTCACGAGTGCCGGCGAGGATCGCCTGCGCGAGGAGGCGGTGACGCTGGGCGCACGCGCCTTCCTGACCAAGCCCTTCAGCCGCTACGAACTGCTGGACGCGGTCTTCGTGGCCACCCGGCCGCACTGAGGCTGTGACATGACCACCCCGCCGGACTGGATCGAACTTCCACTGCGCCGCACGATCCGCGCGGTCTGGAAGCGCTTCAGTCCGGTGTGAGGGTCACGTGGCCCTGCGTCTGCCACCGGCGGCCACGTGGCGCTGGCCGCAGGTGCGGCCCACCGCGCACAGTGCCGGCCCGCACAGTGCCGGCCCGCGCAGTGCCCGTCCCCTGAGCCGCGACGAGCGGGCCGGGCGGCAGCTGCTCGCGCTGGCCCTGCTGCTGGTCGCGGTGCTGCACGGCTCGCAGCTGCTGAGCGGCAGCTTCCTGCGCACCTACGACGCCCTGATCCACGTCTTTTTCGGCTCGCACTACGCGCAGCACTGGTTCGATCCGTGGGAGCCGCGCTGGTACACCGGCTTCTCGCTCACGTCGTACCCGCCGCTGAGCCATTTCCTGATCGGCACCCTGAGCTATCCGCTGGGCCTGCTGGGGGCCTTCGCGGCCACGCAGCTGCTCGCGCTGAGCGGCATCACCATCGGCATCTACCGCTTCGGGAAGCTGCTGGTGCCGGCCCGCGCCGCCGGCTACGGCGCGGTGCTGCTGGTGCTGTCGAGCGCCATCGCCGAGACCGTGCAGGTGTTCGGGCAGCTGCCCACCACCCTGAGCCTGGGGCTGCTGCTCAACGCCATTCCGTACGCGGCCGGCTACATCCGCACCGGGCAGCGGGCGCTGCTCCTGAAGGGCGCGGCCTTCACGGCGGCCACGACCGCCGCGCACCACGTCACCACACTGTTCGGCTCGGTGTTCTTCGTCGCGCCCGTGGTGCTGGCGCTGGTGCTGGAGGGCGCGGCCCGCCCCCGCCCGGGCGAGCCGCAGGGGCGCGGGGTGATCGCCCGCATGGGCCGCCGGGTGTACCGCCTGCTGCCGCGCGTGTACCGCAGCGGTATCTACGGCGCGCTGGCGATCACGGCGCTGGTCATGGTGGTGCTGCCGTACTGGCTGTGGAGCCGCGCCGATCCGATCACGCAGGTATCGATCCCGCACGGCAGCCGCGAGAACTTCCTGGTGCGCCGCGAGTTCGGCTTCATGTTCTGGCTGGTGCCGTGGGCCACGCTGCTGCCGCTGTACGCCGACGCGATCCGGCGCGGCCTGCAGCCCTTCCGCTCGCTGCCGCGCTGGCCCGTCACGGCCAGCATCCTGCTGCTGAGTCTGCTGGGCACCGGCGGCACCACCCCCATCCCGAAGCTGCTGCTGCGCGGGGCCTTCGACATCCTGACCCTCGACCGCTTCACGTTCTGGGCGACCATCCTGATCCTGCCGTACGCGGGGCTGGTGCTGGAATCGTGGCGGCACGGGGCGCTGCGCTCGCTGGCCGTGGCGCGGCTGGGCCGCCGGGTGCACCGCCTGCTGAGCGTGCTGGGCCTGGCCGGCGCGGCCACGCTGTCGGTGCTGGTCTGTACCCTGACCTACCAGCGCCGCTTCCAGCCCGAGCGCATCGACGTGGCCCCGCTGGTGCGGTTCCTGGAGCAGGGCGACCACCTGAACTACCGTTACATGACGCTGGGCTTCGGCGACCAGATGGCGTGGCTGGCGGCGAACACCCGCGCGACCAGCCCCGACGGCAACTACCACTCGGCCCGCCGCCTGCCCGAGCTGACGACCACGCCCGTCGAGCGGCTGGAGGGGGCCAAGTACACAGGCGTGCCGGGCCTGGCGAGCCTGACACAGTTCCTGACCATGCCGGCCAAGTACCACCTGCGCTTCATCCTGTCGAACGACGCCTTCTATGACCCCATGCTGCACGCGCTGGGCTGGGAGCGTCAGGGCACGCTGCCGGGCAACATCATGGTGTGGGAACACCCGGGGATTCCGGCGCTGCCCACCCGGCTGCCCCGGCGCGAACTGCCCGCGTGGCAGCGGCTGATGTGGGGGCTGCTGCCGCCGGGCGCGGCGATCGCGGCGCTGCTCAGCCTGGGGGTGCGGGTGGGGCCCGTGCCCCCGCTGCAGCGCACGCGGCGGTTCTGGGTGCGCTGGCTGCGCGAGGACAGCGCGGACGCCCCGCCGGGACGCGGCGCGTGGTGGGGCCGGCTGGCGCAGGTCCGGCCGCTGGCCCGCTGGCGCTCGCGCCTGCGCCGACGTGGACGGCTGGGCCTGCGCGAGCGCTGGCGGGCGGTGCTGCTGCTGACCGCCGTGGGCCTGGCGGGCCTGGGCAGCGCCGCGTGGCTGCTGCGGCCCCAGCCGACCGTGCCGGGGGCCATCCTGGCGTACTGGGACGCCATCGACTTCAAGCGCTTCGGGGAGGCCTACACCTTCATCCTGCCGCAGGGCGGCCTGACCGAGGAACGCTGGCGGCTCGACCTGTCGGTGGTCGGCGGCCTGCGCAGCGGCTACGCCAAGCTCGACCGCCTGGAGGTCATGGACGTGACGTACACCGGCGACCCGGCGCGGGTGGGCAGCTCGGCCAGCGCCCGCGTGCAGCTCACGTGGTTCACGGCGCTGGGCGAGCGGCGCGAGGTCATCCGTCAGGAACTGCGGCGCACGCCGGCCGGGTGGCGGCTGCTGGCCCGGCCCCAGCTCACCGTGCGCCCGCCCGAGCGCGTCGTCCCGCTGCCCGCCCTGGAGCGCACCCTGCCGCCCGTCGCGGTCCCGATCCGGGTGCTGTCCTCGCGGGTGGTCGCGGCGGGCAGTGCGCCGGGTGCCCGCGACCTCGTGGCCGTGGTCGGGGAGGTCGTGAACGACGGGCCGCTGCCGGCCGCCATCACGATCACCGCGACCCTCACGGACGCCGTCGGCACCGAGCTGGCGCGCAACGACGCGGCCGAGCGGGCGCTGCACCACCTGCTGCCGGGCGAGCGCAGCCCCTTCCTGGTGCGCTTCGACGGGGCCGGCCTCCGCGTGACCCCGGCCGAGGTGGCCGCCTTCCACGTGCGGGCCCAGGGCACGGCCAGCACGCGCAGCACCGACCGCAGCCTGAACCTGTGGCGCAGCGGCGCGGCCGTGCGCGTGGAGAACACCGGCGCGACCGAGGCGACCATCACCAACGTGATCACGGCGCTGCGCGACGACCGGGGCGTGGCGTGGGTCACGCAGTCCTTCCTGCTGGAAGCGGTGCCGCCCATGCAGGCCCGCACCGCGCCGCTGCACCTGGAACTGCCGCCCGGCTACCGCGAGCTGCGCCCCGGCACCGGATCGCCGGCCGTGCCGCTGCGGAGCACGCCGCTGGAGGTCACGGTGGTCGCGGACGCCTTCCGCCGGGAGGTGCCGTGACGGGCCGGGCCGCTGCTGTCCTCGCGGGAGTGCTCCTCGCCGGGCTGGTCGCGTGTCAGCGTCCGGCGGATCTCATGCTCGTGCCGCAGACCGCGCCGGTTGTGGTTCCCACGGCGCTGAACCCACCCCCGCCGGTCGCCCGTGGCACGCTGAACCTCACGCCGGACGTCGTGCGGATCGGCCGGCGCGAGCCGTGGGCGCTGAGCGCCACCCTGACCGACGCGGCGGGCACGCCCGTGCGGGACGGCACGCTGGTCACCCTGACGGGACGCGGCCCCGGCGGAGCGGAACTCGTCGCGGCGCGGGCCACCGTCAACGGTGTGGCCCGCTGGATCCTGCTGCCCGACACAGCCGGCGCGTGGACGCTGGACGTGCACGCGGGGACGTGGCACGCGCAGACCCGTGGTGTCGCCCGCTCGGCCCTGCTGGGCGGCGTCCCGCCCCTGCTGTGGGGCGGTGACCGGCTGCGGATCGGCCCCCTGACCTGGGACGACGGCGCGCTGCCGGACGACGGCACCCCGGTCGAGATCGCGGCCCTGGATGACCGGGGCGGCGGCCTGTGGTCCGCACGGGGGTTCACGGTGCAGGGCCGCGTGGACGTGGACACGCCGCCGCTGCGCGGCGCCCGGACACTGCGGCTGGCGGTGGCGGGCGCGGTCGTGACCCTGCCGTGGGATTCACCGTGACCGCGCCGCCTGCCGGGCGCCGGCCCGACGGCCACCGGGCCCGCCGCCTGAAGCGGACCGTGTTCGCGCTGCTGCTGCTGGGGGCGCTGGGGGGCGCGCTGCTGCTGTTACAGGTGCTGGGCCGCGTGTATCCCCGCGTGACCGCCGTACAGGAGCAGGTCAGCGCCCTGAACCTGGCGCGGCGTCCCGAGCCGGTGCCGCCCCTGCGCTGGCAGCCCGGCCCGGCCGACGCACAGCTGGACGGTGTGTCCCGCGAGGACATCCGCCAGGCGTACCTGCTGGCCCACGCGGAACTGACCTACGCGCAGCGCTCCGGCGACGTGTCCGGCCTGCCGGGCGTGTTCACCGGCCCGGCCCTGGCGTGGGCATACGGGCAGGAGCGCGGCCTGCGGCTCGACTGGAACCACCGCGCGGCCCTGCGTGCCGCTGCACTGTCCGGCCCCGCCCCGGCCGACGGCGACCGCGTGGCGCTGCGCGACGGATACTGGACGGCCACGGCCTTGCCCGGCGACGCGGCCTGGACGGACATCGTCGTGGCCCGCCGCACCGTGGACGTGACGCTGCGCCGGGCGGACGGCCGCTGGCGTGTCGAGCAGCTGAGGCCGGTGGGCCAGACGTCGCCCGTGCCCACACCGCCCCCGACCCTGACGCCGGGCGTAGGCACGTGGCGATCCCTGACGTTGCCGAAGACCTGGGCCGACTGGACACCGCAGACCTGGGACACGTGGCTGGCCCACGTGCGCCGCCGCGACCTGGGGCCGCTGTGGGTGCCGCTGGCCTGGCCGCCCACCCGCGCCGAGTTGCAGGCCCTGAACCTCGGGGCGGCGCGGGCCGCGCACGCCGGGGTGGCCCTGGTGCCCGCCTTCACCACGCCCCTGACGCTGGAGACCGTGCCGCTGCGGGCCCAGGTGATTGCCCTGCTGCCGCCGGGCACGCTGGCCCTCGACCCCGGCCCGGTCGATCCGGCCGATCCGGGCAGTGTCGCGGCTGTGGGGGCGCTGCGGCTGGCGGCCCCCGGCGTGCCACTGGTGGCGACCCTGCGCGGCGCATCGGCCGACCTCACGGTGGCGCGGCGGGTGGGCCTGTCGGGCGTGGTGACGGCCGATCCGGCGGTGGCCGCCCGCTTCCCGGACGCGCTGCTGGCCGTGCCCGGCCGGGGCCGGCTGCCTCCGCTGCCGTGGAAGCGCCGGGCCCAGGACGCGGCCCTGGCGGCGGCCGGCACGCGGGGCGGATGGCAGGCCGCCCTGGCGGACGTGCTCGGCCCGGACGGTCAGCCCACGGCGCGCGGGACACGGCTCATCCGCGGGCCTGCCGCGCCCTGAGGTTCACGCGGCGGGTGCGCCGCCATTCGAGCACGAGCAGCAGCAGCAGCGGCGACAGTTCGGTCAGGACGGCAGGCAGGCCGGGGGGCCGGGCCTCGCCGCGCACGCCCCGCGCCTCGGGGCGGAACGAGCCGTCCGGGGTGAGCAGGCCGCGCGTGCCGCCGGGTTCGTCGTACAGGGTACCGACCTCCAGCCCGCCCGGATGCGCGGCGACGAACTGCTGCACCTGCCACGCCCGTCGGGCGTCGGTCAGGGGCCAGCCGGGCCACCAGCGCAGGCGGTAGGTCGGCCACGCGCCGCGCCCCACGCGGAACTCGGCCGCGCCGGGGGCGACGTCGCCGCGCAGCCCGATGGGCACGCCGGGCTGCCGGTCGCGGATCACGCGCCGCCACACGTCCAGCCGCTCGGCGGTGGGAGCCGTGCCGGGAGCGAGCAGCACGCCGGCCACGCCCGGATCCGGCGGCACGGCCCGCAGCGCGGCGTCCAGCGCCGGCAGCAGCAGCGGATCGAGGGCCGGGGCCTGCACGTCCAGCATGACGGCCACCTGGGCGGCGCGGGCCGCGGTCAGCACCGTGCGCAGCGGCGCGGCCAGGGCAGTCACGGCGCGGGGGCCGGCACGGAGATCCACCGCCAGCAGCAGCGTATCGAGCCGCAGTTCCCGCACCGCGCTCACGTCGCGCTGCAGGGTGTCGGCGCGGCGCGTCCACCACTCAGGGCCGGCCCGCACGGCGCGGACGCCGGCCGGGGGCACGCCGGGCAGCGCCGGGGGCAGCTCGCGGTCGGCCATGACCCGCTGGTGGTGGGTGCGCCAGTTGCCGTCGTCCAGCATCATGACGACATCCAGCGTGCGGGTCGCCACGCGCAGCACCTCGGGCGGGGTGCCGGCGTCCGGGTTCACGGCCACGTACCGGAAGGTGTCCGTGAACGCGACCGTCGTGCCGTCCGGGGCATAGAAGCGCAGCTGCGGCGCATGCGCCCAGGTCAGCAGGGCGTTTCCGCTGGCGGCGGTGGCGCGGGCATCCTCCAGCGCGGCCGACTGGAACAGATCCTCCAGCCCGGCCACGGTGCCGCTGCGCACGGCGTAGCGGAGCTCGCGCTCGCCGCGCAGCCACGCATCCGTGATCGCCTCGCGGGTCGAGGCTTCCATCTCGCGGGGGCTGCCCAGGTCGGGCCGCCACGCCAGGATGCCGCCCCCGTCGCCCAGGGCGCCCACGGCGGTCTGCGCGTCGGCGGACGCCGACCCGCTCCGGGCCGCCAGCAGCGCCCGCACGCCCAGACCCAGCAGCACCAGCCCCAGCAGCGCCACCAGCAGCGCAGCCACCAGCAACAGCGCGGGCCGGGGCCGGGCACGGAGGGGGCGGGGGGCCACGCCCGCATTCAAGCATGGGCCCGGCGTTCAGACGCGCGTGACGGCCCGTGTCGTAGCGTGGCGCCATGAGCGCCGCCGCGCCCCCGTCCGCGCCCCCGCTGGCCCGTCCGGTGCCGGGCGGCCTGCTGTGGATGGCGCTGCTGCTGACCGGGCTGCTGCACGGCACGCTGATGCTCTCGCGGGCCTTCCTGAACTCGGATCGGGCGGGCACGCTGCTGCTGCTGGCCTCGGCGTACCGCGAGCATCCCTTCGATCCGTGGGAGCCGCGCTGGTACGCGGGCATGCCCCTGACCGGCCTGCCGCCGCTGGTGCCGCAGCTGCTGGCCGTGCTGGAGCAGCAGCTGACCCCGGCCGGGGCGTACGGCACCCTCCAGCTGCTCACGGCGCTGCTGCTGGTCGTGGGCACCTACCGGGCGTCGCGGGTGGTGGGCGTCCCGGCCGACGCGGCGGGGCTGGCGGCCCTCCTGGCGGGCGTCTCGGCCGGGGTCGCCACGCAGCTGAGCGTGTTCGGGCATCTGGACGCGGTGCTGGGTGCGGCCGTGCTGCTCAGCGCCGTGCCCGCGCTGTGCGCCGCCCTGCGCGGCACCGGGCCACGGCGGGTGTGGTGGGCCTCGGGCACGGCGCTGCTGGCCGCCGGGCTGGCGTGTCCGGGGGCGGCGCTGCCGCTGGGGCTGCTGACCGTGCTGGCCCTGGCCGCGCTGGAGCCGCGCAGTCGCCGGCGCATGATCCGGACGCTGTGGCTGGCCGCGCTGTGCGCCGCGCCGGGCCTGCTGATGCTGGCGTTCAGCGCGGCGTGGAGCGGCCCGGACGGCGTGAACCTGCGGGCACCGGGCGTGGCGGCGGCGGCCGGCCGGGATGTGGCGGTCACGCTGCTGGTGCCGCTGCTGGGCGTGCTGTGGGCGCTGCCGGGCCTGTGGCGACGGGCCCGGCCCGGTCAGCCGTGTGGCGGCGCGGTCGCCCTGACGCGGGCCGGCGCGGGCCTCGCGGGGATCGCCGCGCTGGCCGTACTCGGTGCCCATCTGGGGCAGCCGGCCCTGGTCGCCACGCCCCCCGAGACCCTGCTGTTCTTCGGACTGCTGCTGTGCCTGCCGCTGGCCGGCGTGGTGGGCCTGGGCCTGCGAACCGGCGCGGCCGGTGTCCCCGCTGCCCGCGTGGGTCTGATGGCCCTGATCGCCGGCACGGCGCTGTACTCGGTGGGGCTGCACGCCCTGGGCACCCAGCGGGCCCAGGAACCCGCCCGGATCGACCTGCAACCGATCCTGAACTTCATCGAGAAGGACGAGCACTGGCGCTACCGCTTCCTGACGGTGGGCTTCGGCCGCCAGCTGGCGCTGATGTCGGCCCGGACGCGGGCCGGCACGCCCTCGGGGCTGCTGCACCTGCCCCCGGAACTGCCGCGCGTGCCCGGCACGGCCCCACGCGGGCTGGCCGACCTCCCGGAACGCGCCGACCTGCCGGTCCTGGGGCCGCTCACGGCCCTGCTCACGCACCCGGAGCGCACGAACCTGAAATTCGTGTACGCGAAATCCACCGTGCTCGATCCCCTGCTGCACGTGTACGGCTTCCATCCCATCGGCGCGGTCGAGAACGGCGTGATGGTCTGGGAGCGCGAGGACATCCCGCCGGTGCCCGCCCGCCCGGCGCGGGCCGAGCTGCCCGCGCCGCTGGGCGTGGTGTGGGGCGTGCTGCCGATCGCGTCGCTGCTGCTGGCGGCCGTCACCCTGGCCGGGGCCGGCTACGACGTGGGGCGCTCGGGGCGGGTGGTGACCGTGTTGGCCGAGCCGCGCCGGCCGGTGGCCCTGCTGCTGCTGGGCACCGGGGCGCTGCTGGCGGGGGCGGGCCTGCGGCCCCGGCTGGTGCCGGAACACGCTGCCACGGCGGCGGTGGTCGCCGCCGCGCGGCAGCGGCCGGCCGGCGGGGGCCTGCGCGGTGAGTACGCGCGGCTCGACCACGTGCAGTCACGCGGCCGCGTGGGCGACTCGGTGCCGGTCATGCGCCACTGGTGGACGCCGCTGGGTCTGTGGACGGACACCGCCGATACCGTGGTGCGGCCCGCCCCGCCCGGCTGGGCCGCCGACGTGGTGCCCACGCTCACGCCGACCGCACCCACGCCCGGCACCACGCAGCCGGGGGTGGCCTTCTACCGCAGCCCACGCCGCCTGACGGTGGGCACGACCGCCGCCGCCGATGTCCTCGACCGGCCGGTGCTCCAGGTGCTGGGCACCCGTCTGATCCGTGTCCCGGACGGCCGCCTGAGCGTCGTGGGCGAACTGCGCAACGTGGACGCCCGCCCCGCCGACACGACCGTCACCGTGATCCTGCGCGGAGCAGGCGGCGCTCCGCTGGCCCGCGAGAACGTGGGCCGACTGACCCTGCACAAGCTGCGCCCCGGCGAGCGCACGCCCTTCCGGGTGGACTTCCAGCCCGACTCACTGGCGACAGCGTCGCAGCCGCTGGACATCGAGGTCGCGGCGCGGGCCGTGGTGACCGGCCGCGAGCAGGAGCGCCCCCTGATGGCCCGCAGCCGGGTGCGCGGCGGGCAGCTGGAGGTGGTCGTCACAAACGTCGGGACGCGCCCGGTGGGCGTGGCCCACGCGCTGGTCACGCTGCTCGACGCACGCGGCGCGGCGTGGGTGCACGAGGCCATCAGCCCCCGCGACCTGCCGCCCGGCGCCGCGTGGGCCTTCCGCGTGCCGGCCACCCCGCCCGCCGGCCTGCGGGTACTGACCACCCGGCCCGCCCGCCCGACCGAGGCGGCCCCCCCGCCCGGCCCGGTGCCCGGCACCTTCGCCCGGCCCGGTGGCACCTACCGCGTGACCCTGAACGCCTTCATCCCGGAGCCGCATCCGTGATACCGACTCCGCTCTATTCCGCCACCACCGGGACAGCGCCGGTCGCGGCTCCATGCCGCAGAGCCGGCATCCTCTTCCTTCTCTGCTTCGCAGCTCTACGAGTCCCTCCGGTCGGATTGAATCGGTTCTCTGAACCGATTCAATCCGAATTGGTATGAGGCCCAGCCCATGAGAGTGGTGCTGCTGGTGCTGCTCCTGCTGCTGGCGGCGTGTGCCCACAAGGACGCAGACACGCTCCCGCCGCAGGTGGACGTGAGCACCACCGCGACCTCGACCGCCTTCCTGCTGACCGGCCCGCAGCTGCCCGGCGGGCGGCCCGTCACGGTGACGCTGTTCACGCCGGCCGGCACCGTGCGCGTGCACGGCCGCACCGAACGTGGCCGGGCCGAGCTGAGCGTGCCCTACGCCCGCGCCGGTCTCACGCCCTACCGCGTGCAGGTCGGCCGACAGGTCGTGACCGGCGAGCTGCGCCGCGACCCCGGCCCGCCGGTCACGCCGCTGCAACTCAAGATCGGGGCGCGGGCCATCCGGGTCACATGGATCCGGCCGCCCGCGCTGGTGCTGCACCCGGTCGACGCGCAGGGCAACGTGTCCGCGCTGCCCGTCACCGTCCGCTCGACCCGCCCCGACGGCACGGTCGTGACGGCCACCATGACTCCGCAGCACCTGTATGCGTGGACCTGGCTGCCCACCTCCCGCGTGCCCGGCGTCATGCACGTCGTCGCCACGACCGGACAGGCGGCCGGCGAGGTCGGGGACGTGGACGTGCTGCCCGGCCCGCCTGCCCGCGCCCGCTGGACTGCCCCGCAGCGGGTCGACGCCCTGGCCGACACCCACGGCAATGCGCTGGAGGACGGCGAGACCCTGACCGTGGAAGGCACCCGGAGCGGCTGGAATACCGTGCTCCCGCTCACTCCCGTGAATGCCCGAGCCGCGCTGCCTCAGGCCATGCCCGGCGGCGTGGTCACGGCCGAGGGCTGGGCCGTGTCCCGCACGCCCTGATCCAGCCGCCCCGATCTGCCATGAAGAGAAGGCCCCTGCCGTGTCCGGCGGGCCTGCCGTACCCTGGGCCCATGAGTGCTCCTCCGTCCCTGCCGGCCTTCCTGCTGCTCACCCCCCGCTATTACCCGCGGGTGTGGGGCGGTGACCTGCTCGCTCCGCCCACCGCCGACGGCACGCCCATCGGCGAGGCGTGGATCGCGGACGGCGAGAGCGTCGTGCAGCAGGGGCCACTGGCCGGACAGACCGTGGGCGGCATCATGGCCGCCCACCCGGAGGCCCTGCTGGGCACGGGCCTGGACGCCCAGACAGGCTTTCCGCTGCTGATCAAGCTGCTCGACTGCCACGACTGGCTGAGCGTGCAGGTGCACCCGAACGACGCCCAGGCCCAGGAGATGGTCGGCCCCGGCGAACGCGGCAAGACCGAGGCGTGGCACATCCTGCGGGCCGCCCCGGATGCGGAACTGCTGGCCGGCGTGGTGCCGGGCACCGCTCCCGAGACCCTGGCCGCTGCCATCCGCCACGGCAAGGACACCCTGGAGCTGTCGGTGCGGCGCACCGTAGAGGCCGGCGACACGATCTTCATCCCGGCGGGCACCCTGCACGCGCTGGGGCCGGGTCTGTTGCTGTACGAGGTGCAGCAGGCCAGCGACACCACCTACCGCGTGTACGACTGGGATCGCCCGGCCAGCGCTGGCCGGAGGCTGCACATCGAGGAGTCCGTGCGCGTGACCGATCCGCACGCGCAGGGCGACTTCCGGGCCGGCCACGACACCCTGGGACTGGGCGAACTGGTGGCGTGCGAGTACTTCACGCTGCGCGGCGTGCCGGGTGAGCAGGCCCAGGACACGGCGGGCCGCGTGCACATCGTCACCACCGTCGAGGGCACCCTGACCCTGGAAGCCGGCCTGGAGTCGCTGGAGCTGCCGCAGTACGCGACCGCCATCGTGCCCGCCACGACCGGCCTGTACCACCTGAACGGCGAGGGCCGCGCCCTGGTAGCGAGACCGGGCTGAGTCAGGACAGAAGAAGACGCCCTGGACACACGATCCAGGGCGTCTTCTTTTTGGATGGGGTGGGAGGGGCGGTGGGGCGGCGGACGAACCCCTCAGTCAGCTGCGCTGACAGCTCCCCTGGGGGGGAGCCAACCATCACATCCTTGCCTCCCCCCCAGGGGAGGTGCCCCGGAGGGGCGGACTCGGAGACCTGCGAAGCAGAGGGGTTCGCCCGCAGCCCCACTGCAATCAGCCCAGTCGATCCTTCTTACCGCCGACCGCGTCCGCCCCGGCCCCGTGCAGGCTGCGGGCCGACGCGCCCGGCCCCGGTGCCTGCCGGAGCGCTGCCGCCACGCTGGCCCTGGCCGCCACCCGACTGGCCGCGCCGCTCGCCACCCTCACTGCGACCGGACGGTTGACCGCCGCCGGAACGACCACCCTGGGCCGCCCCCTGCGGACGCGGCCCACCCTGACCCTGGCCCCTGGGCTGACCGCCGCCCTGCCGGCCCACGCCGTTGCCGCTGCCCTGGCCCTGCTTCTCCTGGATGGCGCGGTCGATCTGCGTCTCCTCGCGGCTCAGGGGCGGGTGCAGCGCCTCGGGCAGGCCCCGGCGCACGCTCTGCCACAACCCACGCTGTTCGGGGATCAGCAGCACGAGGTTCACGCCGGGCCGCCCGGCCCGCGCCGTGCGGCCGGAGCGGTGCACGTGATCCTCGGAGGTCTGGGCGATATCCATGTGGATCACCAGCCGCACCTCCGGCAGGTCGATCCCGCGCCCGGCGATGTCGGTGGCGACCAGGACGCGGGACTTGCCTTCACGCAGCAGCATCATGGTGTGCTCGCGCTTCTTCTGATCCATGTTGCCCTGGAGGGGGCTCACGATCTCGCCCCTCAGCAGTTCGTTCAGGCGTTCGGCGCGGCGTTTGACCAGCGCCTTGGTGCGGCAGAAGATGACCACGCAGCCGCCGGGCTTGCTCAGGGCGTCTTTCGCGTGCGTGGCGGCCACGTTCAGCACGTCGTCGCGGGTCGTGTTCAGCAGCAGGTGGGTGGCCCCGGTCGCGCCGCCCATGATGTCGGCGGCGTTCGAATCGCTGTCAGCGTGGCGGGCCGGCGCGATGTCGATGCGCTCGGGACGCACCATGAACCGCTCCGCGACCGAGCGGATCTCGGCCGGGAAGGTCGCGGAGGCCATCGCCAGCTGCAGGTGCTGGCCGCCGTGTCCGCTGCCCGTCTGGGTCTGCGCGGCCCGCAGGATGTCGCCCACGTCGCGCAGGAAGCCCAGCGACAGCAGTTCGTCGGCCTCGTCGAGCACCACGTACTTCAGCCCGGCCAGGCTCAGTTCGTTCCGGGTGATCAGGTCTTTCAGGCGGCCAGGGGTGCCAGCGATCAGGCCCTTGCCGGTCGCCTCGCTGCGCGTCTGGCCCGGCGTGATCCCGCCGGTGATGCGCCCGGCGGTCATCCCCAGTTCGCGGGCCACGTCGCGGATCTGCACGGCCAGTTCGCGCGTGGGCGTCACGACCAGCACCTCGGGGCGCATCCCGCGCACGTCGCGCATGCCGATGCCACGGGCGGCAGCCGGAATCAGGAAGGCCAGCGTCTTGCCGCTGCCGGTGCGGGCGGTCGTGATCACGTCGCGCCCGGCCAGCAGGGCGGGAATCGCACCTTCCTGCACGGGGGTGGGCGTGCGGTCGCCCAGCAAGGCCCGCCAGTCGCGGACGGTGGGCGCGGCGCCTTCGGAGGTCGAGGGGGCGGCAGGGGTGGCAGCGCTCCGGGGAGCAGTTCGGGTTCGGGTCATGGACATCCTGTGTGACGCCCGCAGGGGCGGGCCGCGGGACGCGGCATTGGTGAGAGGAGAACGGGCGCGACTCGCGGCCTCCGAACTGAGGCGGCGGACGTCCAGCGTTCCGGCAGGGCCCTGCGGCGACCTGCCACGCCCTCCCATCATGCCCCAGATCGGGCCGGGATGACTGTTCCGCTCCGCGTGACGGGACAGTGGACAGCGGGACATGCTCCGGCAGGCGTGGCCCGCAGTGGCACAATGCGCGGATGCTGCCTGTCCCGAGCACGGCCTGTTCCTCCGCTCCCCGCGCGGCCGACCGCGCCCGGTGCCGGGCATGACCCGCGCCCCCCGCGTCCTGGGCCTGATGACCGGCACCAGCGTCGATGGGATCGACGCCGTCCTGATCGAGCTGCCCGGCTGGCCCGCGTGCGGCACGCCCGGCCGGCCGCCCCAGCTCAGTGGCCCGGCCCCGCGCGTCACCGTGCTGGAGCATCGCCACACACCATTCACCGACGACCTGCGGGACGCGCTGCTGGCCGCCGGCCGCGACGACGCCCGCACCAGCGACCTCACCCAGGCGAACTTCTGGATTGGCGAGGTGCTCGCCGCCGCCGCCGCCGAACTCTCGGACGGAGCCGACGTGATCGCCAGCCACGGCCAGACGGTGCACCACATCCCCGCCCCCGATCCGGCACGGGGCTGGCACACCCGCAGCACCCTCCAGATCGGCGAGGCGTCCATGATCGTGGAGCGCACCGGGCGGCCGGTCATCTCGGACTTCCGCCCGCCGGACATGGCGGCCGGCGGACAGGGCGCGCCGCTGGTGCCCTTCGCGGATCACCTGATGTACGCCGAGCACGGCGTCCGGCGGGCGGTGCACAACCTGGGCGGGATCAGCAACCTGACCTACCTGCCGGGCCTGGACGTGGCCGGCGTGCTGGCCTTCGACACCGGCCCCGCCAACGCCCTGATCGACGAGGCCGCCGGGCTGTTCCGTCGGCGCTTCGACGACGGCGGGCAGCTGGGAGCCAGCGGATACGTCGCCGACCCCCTGATCCGCACGTGGCTGGACGATCCCTACCTGCTCGCCGCGCCGCCCAAATCCACCGGGCGGGAACGCTGGAACCTCCAGCAGCTCCCCGGCGTGTTCGAGCTGGACGCCCGCGACATCGCGGCGACTGTCACGGCCTTCAGCGTCCGGAGCGTGGCGCAGGCCTACGAGCAGTTCGTACTGCCGCTGGGCCTGGACGAGATCGTCGTGGCGGGCGGCGGGGCGCTGAATCCGACGTTCATGGCCCAGTTCCGGCAGGCGCTCGCGCCGGTGCCCGTCGTGACCTTCGAGGAACGCGGCTGGAACTCGGCGGCGCGGGAGGCGGCGGCCTTCGCGGTGCTGGGCTACTACGCCTACCAGGGCTGGCCGAACACGCTGCCCGCCACGACCGGAGCCCGCCACGCCGTCATCGCCGGCAAGCTGTCGCGCCCCGCGCCGTGACCCAGGCTCATGCCGACTCCGCTCTATTGCGCCACCACCGGGACAGCGCCGGTCGCGGCTCCATGCCGCAGAGCCGGCATCCTGTTCCTTCTCTGCTTCGCAGCTCTACGAGTCCCTCCGGTCGGATGGAATCGGCTCTCTGAACCGATTCAATCGGAATTGGTATCACTCGAACAGCGTCGGGCGGCGCGGTTCGGTCAGCGGCGAGGGCGGCTCGCCCAGGCGCACGGTGGCGACCAGCCCGCCGCCCACCGCCGGCGCGAGCGTCACGTCGCCGCCGTGGGCACGGGCGTAGCGCCGCACCAGCGGGAGGCCCAGGCCATGCCCGTCCTGCTGGCCGTGCGGCCCCCGCTCGAAGGGCAGGAACACGCTCTCCAGCTGATCGGCCGGCAGGCCCGGCCCGTGGTCGCGCACCGTGATCTCCAGGCTGGTCTGCGAGACGCGCAGCCTCACCTCGACCGGGCCACGGGTGTAGGTCAGGGCGTTCTCCACCAGATTCTCCATGATCTGCCGCACCCGGTCACGGTCGATCTCCCAGATCGCCGGGACGTCCGGGAGCGCCACGCTCACGCGGGCCGACGCCAGGGGGCGCAGCACGGTGCGGACATCCGTGGCCTCGACCCGCAGGGTCACGTCCAGATACAGGGTGCTCAGGCGGGTCAGGTCGGCGCGGCTGGCCAGCTGCGCGGCGCTGTCCTCGATCATGGCGAGCAGGTACTGCTGCCGCTCCGGGGAGTCGGCATGGCGCAGCAGGTCGCTGGCCAGCAGCAGGGACTGCAGGGGCCGGCGCAGCTCGTGGCTGGCGAACTGCAGGGCCTCGCGCTGGCGCGTCTCGCGCCGGGTGCGGCGGTGCCGCTCGGCGCGCCACATGATCAGCGCCCGCGCGGTCAGCAGCATGCTCAGCAGCCCCGTCAGGATCGCTGTGCCGATCAGGATTCTCTGCAGCCGGGCCAGCTGCCTCACGTAGCGCCCCGCCACGCCACGGGCGTATTCGGCGGCCTGGGCGTTCAGGGCCACGGCCTCCCGCGACGCCTGACTCAGCGACACCAGGGTGTCCTGGCGCAGCAGGGCGGCCACGCGCGACAGCCGCGCCTCGCCCAGGCGCTCGACCTCGGCCAGCGCCCCGAACTGCGCGGGTGCAATCGCGCTCGACAGCGCCATTTGACCTGTGAACGCCACCTGTGCCGGGGTCAGGTCTCGCCGCAGCCGGCTGATCTCGTATGCCTGGACGTCGTGGGCGAGGGCCTGATAGGCGTAGGGCGTCCAGCCGTTACCACTCGAGATCAGGGAACGGTACGCCGGCTGGGTGGCCAGCAGCAGCAGCGTCACGGTGAGCACGGCCGGCAGCGCGGCCAGCAGCCCCTCGCGCAGTCCGACCAGCACGGCCGATCCGCGCCATCTGCCCTGCGCGAACTTCAGCCGGGTCACGGTGCCGGTGTGACGCGCTCCGCGAACCAGACCCAGGCCGACGAATAGGCGGGCTGGTGGAAGCGTGCGGGCCGCGCGGGGAGCACGACGGTGAGCGGCCCCTTCCTCAGCACCGGGATGGAGCTGCCGTCGGCCGAGTACGCGAGCATGATCGGATGGTGCATATAGTCGCTGGCCAGGATGGTGGTCGCAAAACCGTTGGCGGCGTACACCCGGATGTTGCGCCCCTGGAAGCCGGCCAGACCGGCCAGGTCGCGCAGGGTCACGCCCTCGTAGGTGTAGTCCTGCCGGAGCTGCAGGTGATTGGTGCGGTAGCGCACGGCCGGCAGGGCCTTGAGCTGCCGCAGGGTCAGCGCGTGCCGAACCGTGCCGTTCTCGACGGTCAGCACCGTGGCCTCGCCCGGCAGGGTGGGCGGCAGGGGCCGCGCCGGCCGGACGTACTCGAAGACCGGGATGCCCGGCAGGGGCCGCGCCGGAATCGGAGGCGCGCCCGCCGCGTTCAGGGCCGCGCTGACCGCCAGCGCCGCGATCACCACCGCACGCCGCACCGCATGACGGTGCCGGGTGACAGCAGGGCGACGGATCACGTCCACAGTCTACCGGCTGGGCCGGGCACCGTGGATCATTGCCTGAACCGGCGTTCGGGGTGCGGGGGCCGTCAGCCCACCTCCGCCGCCGGTGGGAACCCCCGGTGCTCCATGCCCCCGGCAGGGGCAGCAGGATGGGGGGCGGCCGTGCGGTTTCCAGCATCCATGCGCCTGTCCGTCAGATGAAGGTCGGATGAGCACCTCCATCATGAACCCATGGAACTGATGCTTGCCGGGGTGGTCATTGTCGTCTCGCTGCTGCTGGCCGCATGGCAGGAACGGCCCGCCACCGAACGTGCGGCACCGGGCCACGACACCCACCGGCACTGATCTCGCCGCCGCGCCGGACACCCGTATACTCGCGCGACATGTCTCCCCTGTGGCCCGGCCGCACGCCCACCCTGACCTCCCGCCTGGCCGGGCTCACCATGCGGGTGCTCGGCTGGACGCCGGTGCTGGCCCCACCGCCCGGACCCAAGTTCGTCGCCGCCGTCGCGCCGCACACCAGCAACATGGACTTCTGGCCGGGCATCCTGCTGGCCCTCACCATGCGGCTGCCGATGCACTTCCTGGCCAAGCGCGAGCTGTTCACGCCGCCGCTGGGCCTGCTGATGCGGGCGCTGGGTGGGCTGCCGGTCGACCGCCGCCGGGCCGGCGGGAACTTCGTCGATGCCGTCGTGGCGATCATCGACCGTGAGCCCGAACTGGTGCTGGCCGTCGCCCCCGAGGGCACGCGGTCGCGGGGCGAATACTGGAAGACCGGCTTTTACTACATGGCGCTGGAGGCCGGCGTGCCCATCGGTGTGACCGCCTTCGACTGGGGACGCAGGCGCTTCGGCATGATCGGTTACGTGCATCCCAGCGGCGACATTGAGGCCGATTTCGCGCAGATCCGGGCGCTGCTCCAGGGCGTGCGCGGTTATGTGCCCGGCAACGAGACCCCCGCCTACCCCCGCCCCACCGAGGTGGGCGGCCCCAGCCGCACCTGAACCCATCACCGCTCCCGGTGTAACGGGGGTGTGACGCCCCGCCCCTACACTCCCCCCG
Organism: Deinococcus sp. AB2017081; assembly: GCF_034440735.1. NCBI lineage: Bacteria > Thermotogati > Deinococcota > Deinococci > Deinococcales > Deinococcaceae > Deinococcus > Deinococcus sp. AB2017081. The sequence continues at coordinate 274,104 of NZ_CP140098.1, forward strand.
TACCACAACCGTACACAAGGGGGGACGATGCCCGACGCTGCATCCGGCCGGTCGCCGTGACGGCCATGACCACACCACATCCAGCGCCCACACCCGGCGCGCCACCCGCCCTGGAGGCCCGTAACCTCGTCAAGGACTTCCGGGGCTTCCGCGCCACCAACGACGTGACGCTGGGCATCCGCGAGGGCGAGATCCACGCGATCATCGGCCCGAACGGCGCGGGCAAGACCACGCTGTTCAACCTGCTCTCGGGCTTCCTGACCCCCACCAGCGGCGAGGTGCGCCTGTTCGGTGAGCGCATCGACACGCTGGCCCCTCACGCCGTGGTGCGCCGGGGCCTGAGCCGCTCGTTTCAGATCAGCAGCGTGTTCCCGACCATGACCGTGCGGGACAACGTGCTGGTCGCCCTCCAGTCGCCCACCCGGCTGCCGGGACAGTTCTGGTCGCGCCTGAGCGCCCTGGACGCCCTGGGCGAGCGGGCTGACCGCATCCTCGCGGACGTGGGGCTGGGCAGTGCCCACGCCCGCCTGGCCGCCGACCTGAGCCATGGCGAGAAGCGGCAGCTGGAGATCGGCATCTCGCTGACCCAGGAGCCGCGCGTGCTGCTGCTCGACGAGCCGACCTCCGGCATGGGCAGCGAGGGCATTGCCCGCGTGACCGGCCTGGTGCGGCAGGTCGCACAGGGCCGCACCGTCGTGCTGGTCGAACACAACATGAGCGTGGTGGCCGAACTGGCCGACCGGATCACCGTGCTGCAATACGGCGCGGTGCTCGCCAGCGGCGCCTACGACGACGTGCGCCGCGATCCACGCGTGATCGAGGCCTACCTGGGCGACGAGGCGCAGCTGTGACCGCCCACGCCGCCCCCACTCCTGGCCCGACCCCCGACGCCGGCACCCAGCCGCTGCTCGACGTGCGCGACCTGAACGCCTTCTACGGACAGAGCCACGTGCTACACGGCGTGAATCTGCACGTGAACCCAGGCGAGGTCGTGTCCCTGATCGGCCGCAACGGCGCGGGCAAGACGACCACCCTGAAATCCATCATGGGCGTGCTGCGCTCGCGCACCGGGCAGATCACCCTGGGCGGCCACGACATCACCCGGCTGCCCAGCCACCGGGTCGCGGCGCGGGGCGTGGCGTGGGTGCCGGAGGAACGCGCGATCCTGGCCACCCTGAGCGTGAAGGAGAACCTGGAACTCCCGCCGGCCCGCCGGGGCGGCTGGAGCACCGAGCGCACCTACGAGGCCTTCCCGGTGCTGCGCGAGCGCGGCCACCACCCCGGCAGCAAGCTCTCGGGCGGCGAGCAGCAGATGCTCGCCACCCTGCGCGTGCTGCGCAGCGCCCCGACCCTGCTGCTGCTCGACGAGCCCAGCGAGGGCCTCGCGCCCGTGATCGTGCAGGCCATCGGCCGGATGATCGAGACCCTGCGCGCCGAGGGCATGAGCATCCTGCTGGTCGAACAGAACCTGAACTTCGCCACCCGCCTCGCCGACCGCCACTACGTGTTCGTGGACGGCGAGATCGTCGACGAACTGAGCCGCGCCGAGGCCCACACCCGGCGCGGCGACCTCCTGAACCACCTGAGCGTCTGAAAGAGCGTCCATCCAGCCCCACCTCCCGGAGGAACCCCATGAACAAGACCACCTGTGCCCTGCTGACCCTCGCCCTGAGCCTGCCCACCGCGGCCCACGCCCAGACCCTGTCGGGCGGGAGCATCCGGGTCGGCGTCCTGACCGACCTGTCCGGCGTGTACTCCGAGCTGTCCGGCCAGGGCAGCGTGAAGGCCGCGCAGCTCGCCGCCGAGGACTTCATGAAGGCCAACAAGGCCTACGCCGGCAAGATCAGCGTGAGCGGCGTCGACCACCAGAACAAGGCCGATGTCGCCGGCAACAAGGCCGCCGAGATGATCGACCGCCAGGGCGTGGACATGCTCGTGGATCTGCCCACCAGCAGCGCGGCGCTGTCGGCGGCGGCCGTCGCCAAGGGCAAGAAGATCCCGGTGATGGTCGTGACCGGCGGCACCACCGCCCTGACCAACGAGTCGTGCAACAAGTACACCTTCCACTACGCCTACGACAACTACATGCTCGCCAACGGCACCGGCACGGCCGTCACCAAGCGCGGCGGCAGCAGCTGGTACATCATCTACCCCAACTACGCCTTCGGGCAGGATCTGAACCGCCAGATGACGGCCGCCGTGCAGGAGAACGGCGGGAAGCTGGCCGCCCCCAGCGACGCCACCCCCTTCCCCAACACGGATTTCTCGTCCTACCTGCTCAAGGCCCAGAGCCTGAAACCGAAGATCTTCGGCACCATGCAGGCCGGGAACGACCTCGTGAACGTCGTCAAGCAGTACAACGAGTTCGGGCTGAAGAAGCAGGGGGTCGGCCTCGGGATCGGCCTGCTGTTCGAGACGGATGTCGCCGCGCTGGGCCAGGACGCCTTCGCGGGGGCCATCGCCACCGTGCCGTGGTTCTGGAACTTCGACGCCCGCTCGCGCCAGTGGGCCGCGAAGTTCGAGAAGGCCTTCGGCAAGAAGCCCACGTGGGCGCAGGCCGGCGTGTACTCCGCCACCCTGACCTACCTGAACGCGGTGGCCCGCGCCAAGACCGATGACGGCGACGCCGTGGTCAAGGCCCTGGAAGGGGCCACCTTCGACGACATGTTCGCCCGCCACGCCACCATCCGCGCCCAGGATCACCGCGTCCTGCTGGATGTGCATACCGTGCAGGTCAAGGCCAAGGCCGACGCGAAGGAGACCGGCGACCTCTTCACGCGCCTGAGCACCATTCCGGCCGCGAAGGCCTTCATGCCGCTCAGCGAGAGCAAGTGCCGGATGTAGTTCACGGAGCGTAGCGGGTGGGCCATGCCAGAGGCCACGGAAGCGGAGGCCAGGGGCAGCGCATCACCAGCCCCTGGCCGGAGGTGTAGGGGCCGGATGAACGCCGCCGGCTAAAGGGATGGAATGAATACACAGTTACTGCTGATTCAGGTCTTCAACGGCCTCGTGAACGGGGCGTTCTATGCGCTGCTGTCGCTGGGCCTCGCGGTGATCTTCGGGATGCTGCGGATCGTGAACTTCGCGCACGGGGCGCTGTACATGCTGGGCGCGTTCACGGCCTTCGCGCTGGGGCAGGCGCTGGGCCTGGGCTTCTGGCCGTCGCTGGTCATCGCGCCGGTGCTGGTCGGGCTGCTGGGCGCGGTGCTGGAGCGCACGCTGCTGTCGCGGCTATACGGGCTGGAGCCCAGCTACAACCTGCTGCTCACCTTCGGCCTGACGCTGCTGACCCAGGACCTTGTCAAGCAGGTCATGCTCAGCCGCTTCGCCGTGTCCAGCGCGCCGTACTCGCCGCCCGAGGTGCTGTCCGGGGTGGTGAACCTGGGCTTCGTGGTGTTCCCCAAATACCGCCTGTTCGTGATCGCGCTGTCGCTGGTGATCTGCGTGCTGACGTGGTTCGTGATCGAGAAGACCCGCGTGGGCGCGATCATCCGCGCCAGCACCGAGAACCCCGGCGTGACCCGCGCCTTCGGGATCGACGTGGGCAAGTGGGTCACGGGCGTGTTCGCGGTCGGCGTGGGCCTGGCGGGGCTGGCGGGCGTGCTGGCCGCGCCGATCTACTCGGTCGAGCCCTACATGGGCGCCGAGCTGATCATCACGACCTTCGCGGTCGTCGTGATCGGCGGGCTGGGCAGCATCCTGGGCAGCGTGGTCACGGGCTTCGCGGTGGGCGTGCTGGCCGCCGTGGGCGCGGCGCTGTACCCGCCGGTTGCCAACACCCTGGTATTCGTCCTCATGTTCGTGGTGCTGCTCGTGCGGCCCAGCGGCCTGTTCGGCCTGCCGGAGGGGGCACGGTGACCGCCCTCCCCCGCACCGCCGCGCTGACCGACCGCGAACGCACCACCCGCGCCGTGTGGCTGGCCGGCCTGGGCCTGCTGCTGCTGGTGCTGCCCAAACTGATCTACCCGGTTCTGGCGCTGGACATCCTGGCGTGGGGACTGTTCGCGGTCGCCTTCGACCTGCTGTTCGGCTTCAGCGGCCTGCTGTCGTTCGGGCACGCCGCGTTCTGGGGGTCGTCTGCCTACGTGACCGCCTCGCTGCTGTCGAACGGCCAGAGCGTGCCCGTGGCGCTGCTGGGCGGCACCCTGACTGCGCTGCTGCTCGCCGTGCCGGTCGCGTACCTCAGCGTGCGCAGCGCCGGCATCTACTTCTCCATGATCACGCTCGCCTTCGCGCAGATGATCTCGTTCCTGGCGCTGCAATGGACAGACCTGACCGGCGGCGAGAACGGCCTCCAGGGCTTCGAGCGTCCCGGCTTCTGGGGGCTGGACTTCAGCGACTCGACCACCCGCTACTACGTGTGCCTCGTGCTGTTCGCCGTGGGCTTCGCTGTCGCGTGGCGCACGGTGCGCAGTCCGTTCGGGCGGGCCCAGCAGGCCGTGCGCGACAACGAGCCCCGCGCCCAGAGCATCGGCTACGACCCACAGCGCTTCAAGTTCACCGCCTTCCTGATCAGCGCCACGCTCGCCGGGCTGGCGGGCAGCATGTACACCTTCGGCCACGGGGTCGTCAGCCTGGAGGTCGTGAACTGGCGCACCTCCGGCGAGGTCGTCATGATGACCCTGCTGGGCGGCACCACCACCCTGTTTGGCCCGGTGATCGGCGCGGGCCTGGTGCTGATCCTGCGCGACATCCTGACCACCGCGAACCTCCCGGTCGGGATCGTCACCGGCGTGGTGTTCGTGCTGGTGGTGCTGTTCTTCCGCCGGGGTGTGGTCGGCACCGTGCAGCACTGGACACGGCGGAAGTAGGCCGCACTCCGTCTCCGTGGCCCCGCCGTGCGCGGGGGCTCGTGCTGGTGCGGCTACCATGAACCGGATGGACTCCCCCCTGGATCTCCACACAACGCCCGCCTACCGCCAGATCCAGGACGGCTACGACCGGATGTGGCGTTCCGGCGAACCCGACCTGCGCGGCGGGCAGGTGGACGCCGATCCGGTGCCACAGACCGGCAGCCCCCGCTGGGGACTCAGCGTCGTGGCCCGCCTGACCCCGCCCGTGACCGTGGCCATGCAGCGCCTGATCCGAGAAATCCAGCCCCTGGCGGGCGACGGGCACACGTTCTACGACCCCTCCACCCTGCACGTCACCGTCCGGTCGTGCGAGGTCTACCGGCCGCTGCCCCACCTGGGAGATCCCCTGCTCCAGACGTACCTGGACGCCGTGGCCGATGTCTGTGCGCAGCACGATCCGTTCGAGGTGGCCTTCCGCGGTGTGAACGCGAATCGGGTAGGCATCATTGCCCAGGGTTACCCGATGTCCTCCACCCTGCAGACCCTGCGTGAGGCCCTGCACGGCCACCTGGAACGGCGCGCCGCCCACACGGGCCCGGAAGCCGACGGCGTGCGCACGTCGGCTCACGCCAGTCTGGCCGTCTTCGGTGGCCCACTCGTGGATGCCGCGGCCCTGCAACGCTGGCTCACCGCCCATCGGGAGGCGTGGACAGGAGTGACGACGGTCACTGAGCTCACGGTGGTGCACTACGTACGGTACCCGAACCGGGTCACGATCGTTCCGCTGGGAAGCCACGGCCTTCGGACCTGACTCGTTACCGTCCAGCGCGGCATAGCGTGGACGGGGGGCGCGGGGACGCCCCCACGCTGGACTCACCGTAGATTTCAGAGGTAGTGAGTGTCGCCCTGGGTACCTTTGAAACGAGCCAAGCGAGTCCCTGAGATGACAGCGGTTTTCAGTTCCATCCCGGGGCTGAGAAGATGCCCAGGGGCTCCACCTCCAACCGCGGTCAGCTCTCGCCCTCGTCCTTCTTCAGGCCCTGGATCTCCTCGATAAAGCGCTCCAGGCTGTCGAAGTCGCGGTACACGCTGGCGAAGCGGATGTACGCCACGTCGTCCAGCGGGCGCAGGAAGGTCATGGCCCGCTTGCCGATCTCGGTGGCGGGAATCTCGCTCAGTCCGACCTCGTCCTCGAAGCCGTAGGCGAAGGCCCGCAGCACGTCCTGATCGACGGGGCGCTTCTCGGTCGCCAGCGTCAGGCCGCGCAGCAGCTTGTCCGGGTTGAAGGCCTCGCGGGGGCCGCTGCGCTTGACGACCATCAGCGGTTCGAGCTGGGCCCGCTCGTAGGTGGTGAATCTCCGGGCACAGTTCAGGCACTCGCGGCGGCGGCGGATACTGGCTCCGTCGTCGCTGGGCCGCGAGTTCACGACCTTGCTGTCGGGGGCCGAGCAGTACGGGCACTTCATGGCCGCACCGTCACAGCGTCAGGCCGTAGGGACTGTCGGACACGCGCAGTCTGGGCACCGGCGGCAGCGGCACGTCCATGACGTTCCCGCGCAGGTGCGCCATGCTCGGCAGCGCCAGGGTGAGCACCGTGTCGGCCAGCGGCTGATCCAGCGTCTCATCGCCGCTGCTGGCCCGCGCCGGCAGCACGAGGTTCAGGCGCAGATCCTCGAGATGCGCCTGCTCGACCAGCGCCCGGATCGCGCCCCGCTGCGGCCACGCATGCAGCCCCTGCTCGTCCAGATGCGGCCCGATGATGGTGAGCCACGTGCCAGGCAGCCGGCGGCGCACGATCTGCGCGATTCCCACGCTGCTCTTGACGTTGCAGTTGAACAGATCCATCCACTCGTTCTCGCTGAGCATGGTGAAATCCGAGCTGGCCCGCTTGTCGGCCAGGTGCACGATGCCGTGCAGCGCCCCGAAGATCTCCAGGATGCGGTTCTGGGCGCTCAGCCAGTCCAGCGGCACACCCACGTCGGCCTTGATCGGAATGGCGGTGCCGCCCAGAGCCTCCAGGCCACTGGACGCCGCCGCCAGCGTCTCGGCATTCCCCCCGATCAGCACGACACTGGACCCCGCCCGCGCCAGGGCGCTGCTGATGGGACGGCCGTAGCCCTGATCCGCACTGGTGACGGCCACCACCAGTCCGGCCAGCGGCTGGCCGGTGGGCAGCGCACTGTGGGGCAGGGGGTGGGCAGGACTGGTCATACCCTCCAGCATACTGCGATGGGCTACGTTCAGCTGGCCTGCTGTTCTCTCAGGGCACCCAGCGGGGGATCGCCAGCGCGGTGGCCCCGGTCACACGCATGGCACCAGTACGCCTGGTCGCCGTCGCGCAGGTCGTGCAGGGTCATGGGCTGCCCGCACGTGGGGCAGACGTGGACGTAACCGCGCCCGCTGGCGGGGTGGATGTCCACCTGGTTACGTAATTTGTGCTTCATATTCTGATGATAGCAGACTACGACACGGGTTCAAGCCTGCCCCACACAGCGAGAAGGCGGCCGAGTGCCCCCGACCGCCCACTCAGCTCTGCTGCATCTACAGGTCAGGCTCGCCGTCGCCCTCGACCTCGGGCTCGATGACCTGGGCACTGCCGACCGGCTCGCCCACCCGCCGCCGCTTGCGGAGCATGGCCGGTTCGCGGTCGAGGTTGAACACGAAATGCCGGGGCCGGCGCTCCCGCAGCCATGTCTCCAGCGCCACCAGCCGGGGCCGGAAGCGGATGAACTCGCGCAGCTGGCGGATCGGCACGAAGCGGGCCTCCTGCACGTCCTTGTCCGGATCGCGGGGCGACAGCGTGCCACCGACCTCGCGGCCCGTATAGAAGAACTGGAGGTGGTGGCCCCACGTCTGCGCCTGGAATTCGACGATGAACGCCAGATCGCGCAGCTCGACCACGATCCCGGTCTCCTCGAAGGTCTCGCGCCGCGCTCCGTCCTGCACCAGCTCACCGGATTCCAGGCCCCCCTTGGGCAGCGACCAGCGCCCCCGCTCGCGTACCAGCAGGATCTCCTCGCCGCGCAGCACGATGCAGCCCACGGCGATGCGCGGATCGGCCAGCGGGCGCTTCTGCCCGCGCTTCTGCGGCGCGGCCGGCACCGGCACGGCCGTCGTGTTCGTCACCTGACCGGGCCGCAGCGCCTGCCCCGCCGTGCCCCCACGCCGCCGCCGCCTGCGCCGTTGCGATCCGGCCTGTCCCTGCGCGTGATCCTCCGCCATTACACTCCCTCCGGCGCAAGATCGTTGAACCGCACGTGCGCACTGTGAAACTGCAACTTCACCGTACCGACGGGGCCGTTGCGCTGCTTGCCGATGATGATCTCCGCGATGCCCTGCTGATCGGTTTCCTTGTTGTAGTACTCGTCGCGGTAAATGAACATGACGATGTCCGCGTCCTGCTCGATCGCGCCCGATTCACGGAGGTCGCTGAGCATGGGCCGATGGTTCGGCCGCTGCTCCACGGCACGGCTGAGCTGACTCAACACGATGATCGGCACTTCCATTTCACGCGCCAGACCTTTGAGGCCACGCGAGATCGTGCTGATCTCCTGCTGCCGGTTGTCCGATCCGCCGGTGCTCTTGCCGCCCGACATCAGCTGGAGGTAATCGATGACCACCAGCCCCAGCTGCCCATGCTGCGCCGCGATTCGCCGCAGCTTGCTGCGCAGGCCGTTCAGGGTCAGATCGGCCTCGTCGTCGATCACCATGGGGGCCTCGGCCAGCCGCCCGGCGGCGTGGGCCAGCCGCTCGAAATCCCGCTCGTTGAGCTGCCCCGAACGGATGCGGTTCATGTCCACCCGCGCCTCGCTGCACAGCATGCGCAGGGCCAGCTGTACCGACGGCATCTCCAGGCTGAACACCGCGACCGTCTTCTCGCCACGCAGCGCGACATTCTGCGCGATGGACAGCGCGAAGGCTGTCTTCCCCATCGAGGGCCGCGCCGCCAGCACGTTCAGACTGCCCTTCTGAAGGCCCGAAATCTGCTCGTCCAGATCGCGGAACCCGCTGCTCACCCCGTCCGGTATGCCCTTATTGGCGTGCAGCAGCGTGATGTACTCGAACGTGTTATGGACGACCTCGCCCATGTCCGAGAAGCTCTCGCCCTTCTTCTTCTGTTCAGCCACCTCGAAGATCATCTTCTCGGCGCGGTCAAGCAGGTCTTCCAGGGGCAGCGCCGCGTCGTACGCGAGCTGCATGGCCTTGCCCGACGCGCTGATCAGCTGGCGCAGGGTGTGCTTCTCCTGCACGATCCGCGCGTAGTGCTCGGCGTACGCGGCGGTGGGCACCTGATCCGACAGACCGATCAGGTACGTCAGGCCGCCCACCTCGTCCAGCTGCCCCTTGACGCGCAGGTCTTCGGACAGCGTGACCAGATCGACCGGCTCGCCACGTTCCTGAAGCGTCCGCATGCTGGTGAAGATCTTGCGGTGACCTTCCCGGTAGAACATGTCCGGCGCGACTGAGTCGCCCAGCGTGTTCAGGGTGTCGTTGTCGAGCAGGATGCTGCCCAGCACGCTGATCTCGGCATCGGTGCTGTGCGGGGGAACGCGCGGCGTGAGTTCCAAATGCGTACCTTCCTTCCGGACGTTCGCCGCACCGGGCCGCCGCTGGAAGGCGGCCACGCGGGGCGAAGTCATGGTGGGGTGGAGTGTGGGGAGGTCACCGCCAGGGTGCCAGCCCATTCGCCAGGGCCGGGGCCGCTGGACTGAACTGAGGGGCAGCATACCACCCCCGCCGGACAGGGCAAGCGGGGTCAGTTGTGACGGAATGTGAAAGGTGGCGGAGTCTTAATAATCCTGACGACGTGAAAAATGCTGTCGTGCTCAGTAAATATCGCATTCAACAATTCTCCGGAAAAGCAGATGGCATGACACGACTCCGTAAGAACACTGTGAGAATCCTCTCCATAAGCTGATCTCAAGCAGGAAGGGAGACACCCGAGCCTGCGAACGCCATGAGCAGGTCGGCCGGTATATATCCCCCCGGCATGGCCCCAGGAGAACACCATGAAGAACAGCACGCAGGGCTTCACCCTCATCGAGCTTCTGATCGTCATCGCCATCATCGGGATTCTGGCCGCCGTCCTGATCCCCAACCTGCTCAGCGCCCGCACCAAGGCCAACGAGAGCGCCGCGACCACCTTCATCCGCAACACCATCACCGCCGTCGAGTCCAACCGCGATACCGTGACTGGCAAGCTCAAAACCAAGGCGGGTGCCGATATGACCGCCGCGGGTGAGACCTGCCTCCTCGCCCAGGATGCAGCCGCCCTCCCTGCTGGTGTCGCTTCCTGCCAGATCAGCGCAGGCACCCATGACAACTACGTGATCAACCTGACGATGCAGGGCACCAACGGCAAGAAGTACGCCTACGACGGCAAGACGGTCGCTCAGGTTACGACTGCTGTGACCGCCGACTGATTCTCGCTGCGATCCTGTGGCCGCCCACTCAGGGCGGCCTTCTGCTAAAGGTCGTTGATTATGAGGAAAGAACAGGCCTTCACTCTGCTTGAATTACTAATAGTTATAGCGATTATAGGAATTCTATCAGGTGTCCTAGTACCTAATGCGCTTGCTGCCAGGGATCGTGGTCACGACGGAGTTACCATGAGCTATGGAAAACATATGCTCGGCTATGTCACAAGTTGGCTTGCCAGCAATCCCACGAACCAAGTTGATGATTTAGTTGCTGATTGCACAGTTCCAGATTATGTGGCAGAGGGGGCTTCATCAGTGCTCCCATCATCGGTTATAATGTGCGAGGTATTAAAATTGGGCTCTGAACGCTATGGCATCAAGGTAAAATCTATGTCAGGTAGAGAATTTAGTTTCACCAACTGATTATTGATCAACGATCCCCAATCTAGGTCTAAATGTAAGATTTTAGTAAGATAGGTTGTTGGACTATAGACTCAAGCGGTCGTTAATTCAATATCGCGAACGCCATGAGCAGGTCGGCCGGTATATATCCCCCCGGCATGGCCCCAGGAGAACACCATGAAGAACAGCACGCAGGGCTTCACCCTCATCGAGCTTCTGATCGTCATCGCCATCATCGGGATTCTGGCCGCCGTCCTGATCCCCAACCTGCTCAGCGCCCGCACCAAGGCCAACGAGAGCGCCGCGACCACCTTCATCCGCAACACCATCACCGCCGTCGAGTCCAACCGCGATACCGTGACTGGCAAGCTCAAAACCAAGGCGGGTGCCGATATGACCGCCGCGGGTGAGACCTGCCTCCTCGCCCAGGATGCAGCCGCCCTCCCTGCTGGTGTTGACTCCTGCCAGATCAGCGCAGGCACCCATGACAACTACGTGATCAACCTGACGATGCAGGGCACCAACGGCAAGAAGTACGCCTACGACGGCAAGACGGTCGCTCAGGTTACGACTGCTGTGACCGCCGACTGATTCTCGCTGCGATCCTGTGGCCGCCCACTCAGGGCGGCCTTCTGCTTTGACTTATGACTGAACTTAAATTGCAGCCCAGTTGCAATGGACATCGATGATCAAATAGAAGTGAAAGCCCTATCCTCTCCCCATGACCACCACGGCCCTCAAGGAATGGGATGCCCAGTGCCAGCTCCTCACCACCGGCGACCTGTCGGTTCTGGTGCGCAAGGGTGGGATCGAGGAGAAGCAGGGCGACTTTCAGGTCGAGCACCGCTCGTTCCTGCTCTACCCGACCTTCCTGCACCAGAATCCGGTGGAACTGCGCCCGGAGTTCAAGCCGCTCCTGCGAACCGATCCCGCGCCGGGGCAGGTGCAGGTGCCCGCGCTGGCCGAGGTGATCGCGGTACACAGGGTCGAGGACGAGTCCCGTCTGCCTGCCCTGGAAGACATGCAGGCCCTGACCCTGGGTGCCCTGGAACGCCGCTTCGCGTACCGGGGCAAGCCGTGGGTGCATGTGCTGGTGCTGCGTGTCCGGCCGCTCGTCACGCCGCTGACACTGCCCGAGACCGAGGCCATGCTGGGCTGCGTGTCGTGGGTGCCGCTGGAGGACATGGAGGTGCAGGCGGGCGAGGCCGTGATCCCGGAGGAGGAGCTGACCCAACGGGCGGCGGCCATAGCCCAGGCAATCAGCTGACCCGCAACAGGAAAGGGAGGCACATGGCCTCCCCCGGGGGTTCCTGATGCCTGGACTCAGTTGGCGTCGAGGTCGTAGTTGTTCAGCAGCGTGGTCTGGACATTGCCGCTGCTGGTCGTGACGAGGTTCCAGCCCTTCTTGGTGCCGTTGTAGAACTGGTTGTCCTGGCTGGCGTAGATCAGGCGCTTGCCGTTGTCCTTGCTCAGCACCGTATCGCCGGTGTCGTAGCGGTTGTTGTTGTTGGCGTCACGGAACACGATCACGCGGTACGACCCGGTGGGCAGGTTGGTGGGCAGATCCAGGCTGAAGCCGCCGGTCAGGAACTTGTCGATGACCTGGCTCTGGGTGCCGTCGGCGGTGTACTGGCCATTGTTGAAGCCGATGATGGCGAGGCCCAGGTTCTGGCCACTGTTGAAGCCGCGCAGCTGCCCGGTCACGTCCTTCTTGACGGGGTTGCCGGCCAGGGTGCAGGCGCTGAGGGTCAGGGTGCCGAGAGCGGCAATCGCAAGCAGTTTGTTCATGGTGGTCTCCTCCTGCTGAGGTGAATGACGTGTCGTGCTGCCTGTCACCCTAGTCGGCGGTGTGTGGCGCTGGCTACGGTGGTTCCATTCCGTCTCGGCTCACGTGGGGCTCACGGGCAGATGGGTGAGGCCATGCTTCACGCCGCCCTGGACGGCACAGGCAGCGGGTGAAGGCCCATTTACCCGGGCTCTATACTCGCGCGTATGCAGCATGAGCCCTTTACGGCCCTGGCCGCCGTGTACGACGCGATCATGGCGGACGTGGAGTACGACCACTGGGCAGACTTCGTGCTGACCTACGCGCGGGACGGGGGCCTGGAGACGGCCGACGCCTCGGCCCTGGATCTGGCGTGCGGCACCGGCGGGTTCACGCGGGAACTGCTCGCGGCCGGGCTGGACGTGACCGGCCTGGACGGCAGCGCGGCCATGCTGACCGAGGCGCGGCGGCGCGTCCCCGGCGTGAACTTCGTGGCGGGCGACCTGCGCGATTTCGATCTGGAGCGGCGCTTCGACCTCGTGACCTGCGTGTTCGACTCGCTGAACAATCTGCTCACGCCCGCAGAGCTGGCGCAGGCGCTCGCCCGCTGCCGCGCACACCTGGCCCCCGGAGGCCTGCTCGCCTTCGACGTGAACACGCGCCTGGGCGTGCGCGAGCTGTGGGAGGACGACGCCGTCGAGGGCGTGGCCCCGCTGGCGGGCGGCGGCGAGGTGCACTACCACTGGTCGCACCACCACGACCCGGCGGCGGATCTGGGTGTGGTGCAGGCCTTCTGCCGGGTGCTGGGCGAGGACGGCGAGACACAGGAATTCGTCGAGACCCACCGCGAGCGCGGCTACGACCCGGCGGATCTGGAGCCGCTGCTCTCGGGGCTGGACTTCGCCCGCTTCGAGATCGTGGAGTACCCGGACTTCGCGCCGCCGACCGCCGACACGCCGCGCGTGTGGGTCTTCGCGTGGGCCCCCGGCGGTGACGCCTGATGCCCCTGCCAGTGCTGGGCGCGGGCGGGTGGGGCACGGCGCTGGCCGTGAACGCCGTGCGGGTACGGTCAGCGGGCGCCGCACCCGTGCGGCTGTGGGCCCGGCGGCCCGAATTCGCCGCGCAGCTCTCGCACGAGCGGGTGAACGCGGCCTACCTGCCGGGCGTGACCCTGCCGGAGGCCGTGGAGGTCGTGGCCGATCTGGGCGCGGCGGTGGCGGGCGCAGACTTCGCCCTGGTGACGGTGCCCAGCGTGGGCGTGCCGGAGCTGCTGGCCGACCTGCCGCGCACGCTGGGCGTGGTGCTGTGCGCCAAGGGCCTCGCGCCGGACGGAGGGCAGCTCAGCGCCCTGGCGCGGGACATGGGCTTTGCCCGCGTGGCGGTGCTGAGCGGCCCCAACCACGCCGAGGAGATCGGACGCGGCCTGCCCGGGGCCACCGTGGTTGCCAGCCGCGACGAGGCGCTGGCCCACGCGGTGCAGCGGGCCCTGATGACGCCAGGCCTGCGCGTGTACACGAGCAGCGACGTGGTCGGGGTGGAACTGGGCGGCGTCCTGAAGAACGTGATGGCCCTGGCGGCCGGCCTGAGCGACGGCCTGGGCCTGGGCGACAACGCCAAGGCCGCCCTGATCACACGTGGCCTGCGCGAGATGCGGCGCTATCTGGTCGCGCTGGGTGCCCTGGAAGACACCGTGTACGGCCTGAGCGGGCTGGGCGATCTGGTCGCCACCGCCACCAGCCGCCACTCGCGCAACCGCGCGGCGGGCGAGGCGATTGCCAGGGGCGAGCACCCGGGGCAGGGCGGCAAGGTCGTCGAGGGCCTGCGAACCGCCGGACTGCTGGACGCCTGGGCGCTGGCCCACGGCCACGACCTGCCGATCGTGCGGGCCGTGGCACGGGTCGCGGCGGGCGAATGGACGCCGCAGGAGGGCATCACGAGCCTGATGGGCCGGGAGGCCAGGGCCGAACACGAGGAGTGAGCCCGGCGCCCGCCACCCCGGATTGTGAACTTGTCTGCAAATATTCCGTCCAGCACGTAGTTTCCGGGAGTGAGCACCGGGCCGGCATGACGACCGCATCTTGTACCCGACTTCCCTGGAACGTACAAGTGCTTGTACACCCTGCGGCACGGTGGTACAGTCAGACCCGGCCAAAGCCCCCCCGTACTCACCTGAGCACCCTACTGTTCACCCGCCGCGTCCCACACAGCGCCGGGCGTGAGTGTCGTTTCCCGCCGCGCCCCCAAGGAGTCCCATCATGACCACCCTGTCCGACAAGCCTGCACAGTCCCTCACGAACTTCGACGAGAACGCCCACCACATTGCCAAGCGGCAGTACCTTCAGGCGAGCGACGGAGACCTGAGCGGCATTTTCTGGCGCATCGCGAACTGGGTGGCCGGCGCGGAGACCGAGAGCGCGCGCACCGGGTGGGCGCAGGCGTACTACGACCTGATGGCCGAGAAGAAGTTCTGCCCCGGCGGGCGCGTCCTGGCCGGCGCGGGCACCGCCCACGGCAACGTCCTGAACTGCTTCGTGCAGGGAGCGACCGAACATGAGCCCAGCACCTTCGAGGGCGTCATGGAGGTCGCCAAGAAGCTCGCGCTGGTCACGAAGGTCGGCGGCGGCAACGGTGTGAACCTCGACGTGTACACGCCCCGCGGCGTGGGCAGCCGCCCGGACGCCGGCGTGCGCGGGTGGGCGTACATGCCCGCCAGCCACGCGGACGTCGAGGACTTCATCGAGGGCCTGATGCGGCCCCCCACGCAGCCCGACGGCGACAAGCAGCCGGTCGCGGTGCGCAACTGGACGCGCGTAGTGTACGGGCAGGTCATCCGCCCGGAACTCGTGGCGCTGGCCCGCGCGAACGGTGTGAGCGTGGTGCGCGGCCTGCCGGAAGGTGTGCAGGCCGTGCCGGACGACATGGGCGGCATCATCGACGCGGCGCGCAAGGTCGCGGACGACGCGAAGCTGGGCCTGGAGCCCCGCATCGACCTCTCGCAGATGCGCCCGGAAGGCGCGCCCATCAAGGGCTCGGGCGGCACGAGCAGCGGCCCCGTGTCGTTCCTGATGGAGATCTTCGACAACTTCCTGGAGTGGAGCAACCGCGGCGCGGAGCACGCCGGGCCCATCAACACCCTGCGCTTCGTGTACGCCCCGGTGCTGCGCGTCGTGCGGCAGGGCGGCACGCGGCGCGGCGCGGGCATGGCGACGATCAGCATCGAGCACCCGGACGTGCTGGACTTCCTGACCGCCAAGGATCTGGATCGGGAAGCCAGCGAGGGCGACATCAGCACCTTCAACATCTCGATCCTGGTGACCGAGAAGTTCTGGGACACGCTGCAGCGCGACGCCCTGTGGCACATCGCCGCGCAGGAAGTGCCCGGCAAGTACCACCTGCTCCCGCAGGACGGCGCGTACACCGGCACCCTGCCGGAACTGGCCGACCGCGAGGAGGACGGCGCGCGCGGCGTGCCCCTGTACCGCGAGGCGCAGCCCGGCCTGTTCGACCCGGCCGACGACCGCCCCGGTATTCCGGCCAAGTGGCTGTGGGATCAGATCGCGCAGCACGCGTGGAGCACCGGCGAACCGGGACTCATCTTCAGCGACCGCGTGAACGAATTTTCAGCCCTGAAGAACCTCGGGAAGCGCTACGAGATCCGCAGCACCAACCCCTGCGGCGAGATTCCCCTGACGGTCGGCGAGCCCTGCGACCTGGGCGCGATCAATCTGGCCGCCTACGTGAAGGGCAGCGACTTCGACTACGCCACCTTCCGCGACGACGTGAAGACCTGCGTGCGCTTCCTGGATGACGTGCTGGACGTGAATGTGTTCGCGCTGGAGGACAACCGCGTGGCCTCGCAGGATCTGCGCCGCCTGGGCCTGGGCGTCATGGGTCTGGCCGACGCCCTGATCAAGATGGGCCTGCGCTACGACAGCAAGGCCGGCCGCGACGCCATCTACGAGATCATGAGTGCCCTGCGCGAGGAAGCCGTGGCCGAGAGCGAACGCCTGGCCGTGGAACGCGGCGTGTACCCCGTGTACGAGCGCAACAGTGGCAAGATCCCCCACGAGCCCCGCCGCAACGTGGCCGTCCTGACGGTCGCCCCGACCGGCACCACCAGCATGCTCATGGGCGTGTCCAGCGGCATCGAGCCCGTGTTCAGTCCGTTCATCTGGCGCAAGATCGGCAGCGAGTACCGCGCCCTGCTGGCCCCGCTGTTCGTGGAACTGCTGGAGACCTATCCCGCCCCCGCTGGCATGGACGTGAACGGCAAGTGGGACTGGGACAAGGTCACCGAGGCCGTGTCCGAGAACCACGGCAGCGTCGTCGGCCTGAACTTCATCCCCGAGGCGCTCCAGAGCGTGTTCGTGTGCGCCCACGACATCAAACCCGTCGACCACGTCCGCATGCAGGGCACCGTGCAGATGGCCTTCGACGCCGAGGGCCTCGCCGCCAACAGCCTGAGCAAGACCATCAACCTGCCGAACAACGCCACCGTGCAGGACGTGCAGGACGCCTACAGCGAGGCGTACCGCACCGGCTGCAAGGGCATCACCGTGTACCGCGACGGCAGCCGCCAGTTCCAGGTGCTGAGCACCAGCAAGAAGAAGGACAAGAAGGCCGAGGAGACGCCCGTGCAGGCCGCCGCGGAGGTCATGGGTGAGAAGGCGGAGGACACGGCGCAGAGCCCCGAGAGCCAGCCGGTCGTCGCGGCCGTCGCCGCGCTGCCGCAGGCCCTCAGCGCCCAGCCCGCCGCCCCCGCGAAGCCGCAATACGAGCGGCCCGCGCGCCTCGCCGGGATCACGGACATGGTCAAGCTGACCGACCCCACCAGCGGGCACCGGCGCTCGTTCCTCGTCACGGTCAACCACCTGAACGGCAAACCCGTCGAGGTCATGGTCATCAGCGGCCGCGCCGGCGACGAAGCCAACGCCGACAGCGAGGCGCTGGGCCGCGTCGTGTCCATCGCCCTCCAGCACGGCGTTCCCGCCAGCGCCCTGATCAAGACCATGCGCGGCATCAACGGCGGCCTGTACGGCAGCTACAACGGCCGCCTCGTGGGCAGCAAGGCCGACCTGATCGCCGTCGCCCTGGAGACCTTCCAGAAAGACATGGAGGCCATGCAGCTCCCCCCGCTGGCCGGCGGCAGCAGCGCCCCCGCCCCCGCCGCCGCGCCCACGGGCGTCAGCGTGAGCAGCATGGACGGCATGAGCCGCGACCGCTGCCCCGTGTGCGAGGAGAAGGCCGTGATCCGCGAGGAAGGCTGCCTGAAGTGCCAGGCGTGCGGCTACAGCAAGTGCGGGTGAGTGGAGTAGGCTAGCTGAAGATGGGACTGATGGAAGTCTACTGCGATGAATCTAGGCTTGAGCTTTTGGGTGGCACCAAGAGCTCAGGCAAATATCTGGCTATAGGCTCAATTTGGATACCAAGCGAACGGCGCTCTGAGCTAAAAGGCGTATTAAATTCTTGGAAAAGTTTGCATGCCATACCTCGTAGCAGAGAAATTAAATGGACACAGATTGGAGCAAAGAAACTAGATGCTTATTTGGATTTGGCGCGCTACCTGTTTAGGTACGACTTCTGCCAATTCAGAGTTATAATAATAGACTCCAAGATAATTGATATTGATAGATTCCACGATGGTAATAAAGAACTGGCATTTTACAAGATGTATTATCAACTCTTGGTTCATAGAATTCAGAAGAATCAAGATTATCGTATTTTCTTAGATTCTAAAACTAACCGTCTTGGCCCGAAGCGTGTTGCAGATCTCCGCAAATACCTTAGATTAAGAACGGGTTCAAATTTGGAATTACAAACGGTCGACTCAGCAGATCAAGTTTTAATTCAGTATGCCGATATTCTCACTGGTGCAGTTTGTGCATCAGCCAATAACCTTCCAATGAGCGACAGCAAACGCAGGTTTATTGATGAGATTAAGACAATTTTGGGTAGACCAATACATCAAAGAACTACTGCAACGGTTGAAAAGTTTAATGTTTTTCGCTTCCCGATGGGGTCTTGAATGGAGCTCAAAAGGGCCATAAAGAGGTTGTTTTCGAATTCAGAGGAAGAATATAGATCCTTCTTCCGATCAAATTACTGCCAAACTTCGATATTTTGTACAGCAGGTTTTGAAGTGTATTTCGATGAATCGCAATTCGATCATGCATTTTATGAATCGCAAGCGAATTCAACAAGCAGGAATAAAAAAAGATAGATTCTCAAAGCAGAGAGCGTTATTCATAAGGGGGCCGGCATATGTACTGTCGGACAGTTCGGCTAAATACTTTTACCCTCTCGCAAAAGATGGAAAAACAGTAATACGAAATAGGATAGTAGCCGTTAGTGAGTTCGAAGATGAGGTATATTTAGTAGTTCTACGACTCGGTGACGATAAAAAATGGAGATACCTTACTAGCTATCCCACAAGACCTTCAAAAATCAAGAACTATATTCCAATAGAAAGTTTAGAGGACAGACCTTAAGGCCTGTCCTCTAAACACGCGATTCACGGCATCGCGCCAGCCTTGACGTGTCCACTACGTGGTAATGGACTCAATTCCCAGACGTCGCCGTCTGCCATGGAAATATACGCCCAAACCGAAACCGTGTCAACACCCTATGTGTCCCAAATCCTATTTCAGGAAACTATCACAGTGCTATAAGCTGCGGTCTTTAGCGCCACACACGTTCGGAACACGTCTACAGCGAAGCCGAGATGTATATTTATCAAATCTTAATCTGAGAGGTAGAGGCTACATCGACAGTGTTGGGTTGTGCAAGGCATGTCACGTAAGTGACGTCAGGCACATAATATTTTGATCTCAAGGTCACTGTATTTTGGCTCCATGATTACTCCCCTCTCCGCCAGGGCTGTCTTCATCACCGATGCATCCACTGGCATCGAGAAAGGGGCGGCGCAGGCGTTCGTGTCGCAGGGCGCGCAGGTGGCACGCTTCGCATGATTGCTGCCGCATCTATTCCATGTCCGATCACCTCTTCGTCTATGGCTCCCCTGCTCCCAGCCAGCCCAACGAGCACGTCCTAACGCGCCTGAGCGGCCGCTATCCAACTGGCCAGCGTGCACGGCCACCTGCGGGCGCAGGGCCGGGGCGCGGGCCTGGGCTTTCCGGGAATCGTGCCGGGCGGCGCGACGGGCGAGGTCGCCGGGAGCATGTTCAACTTGGCGGGCTGGGCGAACATACGTCGGCTAGGACGCCATGCCCGCACCCCCCTCCCAGCCTCCCCCGCAAGGAGGGAGGGGGTTTCTAGCCGAAGCGTCGCCCCTCGCGACTGGCCGAATGCCATCGTGCGCGCAGCGCGCGGGCGCTGACGGCGTGACCGCAATGGGCAGATACTCCGCCTCCACAGCTCCGAGAACACGGCCACCAGCAAGCCTGACCGCGCACTTTGCCCAGCGCAGCGCCGCTCCCCCTGCCCCTCCGGGGTAGGGGGCTGGGGGGTGGGGAAGCCCGCCGCCGGCGCACCCCCTATCCCGACCCGGAAGGGGCTACCTTGACCGTATGACAACGGATCTGTCGGGCAAGGTCGTCCTCGTCACCGGGGCATCGTCCGGCATCGGCAGGGCCGCCGCGGAAGCCTTCGCGGCGCAGGGCGCGCGGGTCGCGCTGGCCGCCCGCAGCGAGGACAAACTGCGCGAACTGGCCGCCACGCTCCCAGACGCGCTGGCCGTGCCCACGGACATGCTGGACGAGGCGTCGGTGGAGCGCATGGTGGCGCAGACGCACGCGCACTACGGGCGCATCGACGTGCTCGTGAACAACGCGGGCCGCGGCATGCACGTGCCCGTGGCGCAGGCGGGGCTGGCCGAGTACCGCGAGCTGCTGGAGCTGAACGTGGTGAGCGTGTTGAACGCCATGCAGCAGGTGCTGCCGGTCATGACCGCGCAGGGGTCGGGGCACATCGTGAACATCAGTTCCGGCACGACGAAGATGCTGGTGCCGGGGCTCGCGCCGTACTCCAGCACCAAGCACGCCCTGAACAACCTGACCCTGATCGCGCGGGAGGAGTTCCGGCCCCTGGGCATCACGGTCAGCCTGGTGCATCCGGGCATGACGGCCACGGACTTCGGGTACAACTCCGTGCAGAGCGACCCGAAGCGCGCGGCGGCGTACGTGCAGGGCGACAGTCCCGAGTACGTGGGCGGCCTGATCGTGCAGGCCGTGCAGAGCGGCGAGGCCGAGGTGTACGCGGAGAGCATGCGGCGGCGGCTGAAGCCGGCGTAGGGACAACCCCTCAGTCGGCTTCGCCGCCAGCTCCCTGGGGGGAGCCGAACATCATTGCCTCCCCTTGAGGGGAGCTGGCACCGAAGGTGGCTGAGGGGTTCACCCTCGGCCCACCCTTCAGGCCGGCACGATCAGCTTCCGGGCGCA
Source organism: Deinococcus sp. AB2017081 (assembly GCF_034440735.1). Taxonomy (NCBI): domain Bacteria; kingdom Thermotogati; phylum Deinococcota; class Deinococci; order Deinococcales; family Deinococcaceae; genus Deinococcus; species Deinococcus sp. AB2017081. Next base: position 294,880 of record NZ_CP140098.1, read on the forward strand.
GAGGGGGAGGGGATGGCGTGACGGTGGCCGCGCCGGTCAGGGCACGGTGATGGTCACGCTGCGGCTGCCCTTGCTGCCCACGACGTTCTTGAACCCGAAGGACAGGAGGCTCTTGGTGTTGCCGTTCACGGTGGACGTGATCTGCGCGACCTTCCGGTCGCTGAGGTTCCGCTTGCCGCTGCCGCCGATCACGCGCCAGCTCAGCGTGACCGTGTTCTTGCCCTTGACCAGGAAGGGACGCAGGTCGACCGTGGCGTTCCCCAGGATGTAGGCGTGGTACGAGCCGTTCACGGCGACCGTCCACTCGAACGGCCCCTCGTGGCTGTAGTCCAGTTTCGCGAGGTAGGCATCCGGGGCGCAGGCGATGTTCCCGGCGGGCGGGGCCTTGAACTTCACGGCGATCTCGCGGCGGTTGGGGTAGTCCGACGGATCGAACTGGAACACGGTGGTGGCGCGCGAGCCGTGGAGCATCTGGATCACGGTGGGCGTGTCGTACATCTTGCCGTTGCCGCCCACGCTGATGGGCGTCCACCTGATCTGCACGCGGTTCTCGGCCGTCATCAGGGGCGTCACGCTGCGCTTGACCCGGCTGCCGTCCGTCAGGTCGATGGCGCGGCCGTTCACGGACACGGCCATGGTGGTGCGGCGCGCGTTCGGGTCGATCTGCGCCACGTACTGCGGCCGGCCGCAGGTGGGGCCGGCGCTGCTCTCCTCGACCTGCGCGCCCGCGGGGCCGGCGGCGAGGGCCCCCAGCAGACCGGCGAGGGCGGGGATGCGGAAACGGTGAGAGCGTCGCATGGTTCCAGGGTAGGCACGCAAGGTGAGAGCCCCACGCGACCGCCTTGCGGTCACACACGGGTTCGGCCCCCCGGCGCACCCGGCGGGGGCCGTTCCGTCTCCCCCGTTCACGCGGCGGCGGGGGCCGTCACGGGCGGGGGCGCAGGACGCTCAGGGCTCCGGGCACGACATCGATCTGTACCGTCCCCCCCGGTTCGTGGCTGCGGCGCAGTTCGGTGTCGACGTGGAACACCTGCCCGTGATCGGCCACGGTGAACGACCGGCCCGGGCAGGTGCTCACGCTGGGCAGGGTGTCGAAGGTGCCGCCCAGCATGGCCCGGCCGTACTGGAACAGCGGCAGGTGCCGGGTCGCGTCCACGCGCACCAGATCCAGCCGGCCGTCGCCCGGCGTGGCCTGGGGCGCGAGGTGCAGGCCGTTGCCGGTCGAGGGGGTGTTCATGACCTCCAGCAGCAGGGCGGGCGGGCTGGGCACCGCCTCCCCGTCCACCGTGACGCGCACCCCCAGGGGATGCAGTGTGGTCAGGGCCTCGAAGATCGAGCCCAGGGCCCGCACCGGACTCTTGGGCGCGTGGGGGTTGTAGTCGTCGAGCACCTCGGCGAACAGGCCGCAGCCGCAGGCCTCCAGGAAGTGATCCTCGCCCCACTGGCCCCGCACGCGGCCCACGTCGAAGGGGGCGGGGGCGGCGTCCCGGTACGACCGGGCGACCTCCAGCGGGTCACCCATGGCGCTCCATGCGCGGGCCACGTTGTTCGCGGTGCCCAGGGGCAGCACGCCCAGGATCAGATCCGGGCGGTGCAGGGCGTGCAGGGCGGCGGCCCGCAGGGTGCCGTCTCCGCCGGCGATGAACAGTGTGCCGGTGATGTGGGGGAGGCGCTCGACCACGTCCTCGGGGCGGGTCGTCAGCCAGACCTCGGCGTCGTAGTCGGCGTCCAGCAGGGCGTGGTGCAGGGCGTCGGGCGAGGCGCGGCGCTGGCTGCCGGCGGCGGCGTTGTACAGCAGCGTGGCGGGCCGCGCGGGGGTGGGCATGTGCGTACAGTATGGCGGTCAGGGCAGGAGGTACGCTGGCGCATGACGCTGCCCCCGGTACCGCCCGCCCTTGAACCGTACCGCCGACCGTCGCGGGAGCGCATGCGCCTGTACGGCGCGCTGCTGCTGATGCTGGTGCTCACGGCCACATTCGGCCGGAAGCGGCCAGGCGACCTGGGCACGCGGGAGACCCTGCGGCGCAGCCCGTTCGCGCGGATCATGTTCATGGACATCGGGGCGCTGTCCACGCTGGGAGCGCTGTATCTCGTGCTCCACGGGCGCACGCGGGTGCGCGTCCCTGCGGCCCTGGCCTCGCTGGCGGTCGGGAGTTTCGCGCTGCTGCCGGCCCTGGCCTACGAGGACTGGGTGGCCCTGAACCGGGAGCACGGGGACACCTCCGGTCGGCACACGGGGGGATGAGCGCCCCCCACTTCACGGTTTCCTCAAGGCGACCGGGAGGCGCAGTGCGTACAGTGACGGCATGACCCTTCCAGGCGCTGCTCCCGAGGTCACTCCGGACGCCCACGTGCCGGGCGGCGACGTGCTGGCCACGACCGAGGCCACGCTGATCTACAACACGAAGGCCGGCGGCAGCGAGCGCAGCAGCCCCGATCACCTGGTCGAGGCCCTGCACCAGCTCGGCTACCGCCCCGTGTACCGCGCCACCGACTCCGAGGACGACCTTGTGCAGGCGCTGCGCGACGCCGAGGGCACCGTGTTCGTGGCGGGCGGCGACGGCACGATCCGCGCCGCGACCCTGCACCTGGCGGGGCGGGCGGGCGTGATCCTGGGCATC